>DASRZI010000078.1:0-13261 GCA_035686605.1 Candidatus Zixiibacteriota bacterium | reverse complement strand
GGTAGATAGAGTTAAAAGCTAACCAATGTGTTGGTATGAAACCAGATCTGATAATGGCTCTGAAACGCATTCGAATCATACAATATAACTGGTCTTTCAGGCTAGTCACTTATTCTCGATCGGCGCAGATCCAGCTCGTTTTGACGCCATATACTGAGTTCACGATTAGGATCAATCCTGGTACAGCGGATGAACTCGCGCTAGAGGCCGTCCGCACAGGATCGCACAAACTCGCCATGATGGCGCAGACGTTTCAGAATAGACTATACTTTGAGAGATAAGCCTGCTTCTTAGGTATAGTCTCTCCAAATAGATCGAGGAATCTGAGATTATTTCGGCTCAAGGCGGCGCGTTACGATGTGGCAAGAGCAAGAGAAGCTAAAACATCTGTCAAATGATTCGCCCACCGGTTCTCGAATTCCAAGGTCATTCCTTCCCCACGAAATACCTAAACCAACCAAGCGAGAAGTCTGATGCGGGTACTTGTAATACTCAATCCATTTGCGAACCATCACCAGGCCGTTGGAGAATCAACCTCCGTTGAAATGGCCCTTTCAGAGGCAGGCCTGGAATATGAGATCGTTTCGACGCAGTCCAGGGGGCACGCCAAAGGCCTTGCCGCATCGGCATCCGGCTATGATGCGGTGGTTGCTGCAGGTGGTGATGGCACGGTTAATGAAGTCGTCAACGGCCTTCTCTCCGTCGCCGGTGAAGGACAAAGCCAGCCCTTAGGAATATTACCCTTAGGTACAGGCAATGATTTTAGCGACATGGCGGGTTTGCCAAGGGATTTGACGGCGGCAGCTGAGATCATCGCCAGGGGCAATACGCGCCAGATAGATGCTGGCGAGGCAAGCTTTGCCGAAAGCAGCGGCTCTTCAGATGGAGAGGAGCATTGGCAGCGCCGGTATTTCGATAATAGTTGCGGAGTCGCTATGGAGCCTTCGGTCGCTCTTGAAGTGGAACGAATGACTCATCTTTCGGGAAACATTCGTTATATCGTTGGCATGCTGCGCGGCTATATTAAATTGAAGGCTTGGCAAATGGAGATCCATTGGGATGGGGGATGCATCGAGTCTCCGACTCTCCTGCTGTCGGTGGCAAATACTCCTCGAACAGGGGGGGTATTCAATGTAGCTCCGCACGCATCACTCGATGATGGTCTGTTTGACGTTGTTTTCGCTCCAGATATGCCTAAACTCGAGGTTTTGACCATTCTCCCCAGATTATTTAAGGGGAGTCACATCAACCACAAGAAGATAACAACCTTACGCACGACACGACTCTGGATAAAGAGCGAGCCAGGAACACCGCTGCACGTTGATGGGGAATTGGTGTCTGAATCTGCGACGATCGTTAATTATCAGATGCTCCCTGGCAAGATAACGCTTCTTTCGCGGTAAAGGGGCGAATCGATAGTGCTTAGAAAAGTGGCGGAATAGCTGGCGGGATCATCACCGATTATCCGGATAAGTTGCTGAAGATCTTGGATCGATAGAATCGGAGATTGACAATAGGTTCTCCGCAGTACAAAATGTTAGGGATGGCCTCTGCCTGGAGCACAAGCCAAGGAGCTGGCAGAAACACATTGTTTCTTTAGGAAGAGCGCGTTATTTGGTGGTGGAGGATTGCCATGCTATCAGTTCGCCGTTTATACATCTATCTTGTTAGCGGAATTAGTCTCCAATCGGTAGCTTGGGCAGTAATCTACTTGCTCAGGAGTCTGCTGATACCCGATCGGGATGCCTCGACTTTGGAGCTGGCATTCTTCATTGCCGTCATCATCATCGGATTTCCCATCTTCCTGGCCCACTGGCTTTGGGCTCGGCGTCTCGCAAATGACGATCCGGAGGAAAAGGCGGCAATTGTTCGCCGAGCCTACCTTTACGGCATGATGGCGGCCTTCCTGATTCCGATGATCGCCAATGTTGACGGTTTCGTCGGATCGCTTCTACGAATAATCGTTGACGTCGATCCTCCTCGCTGGTTCTACACCAGCCTTTCCCCTCAGAATGATCTGCTGAACAGCGCCATCGCGATAGTAATTTTGGGTCTTCTGTGGCTCTATCACAGGATGATTGTTTTCTCCGATGCTGTGCAGGCTCCCCAAGTGCGTGACTTAGCGACGGTGCGGCGTTTGTATATATACGCCTTCTCATCTGCTGGCTTGATCATGACCGCCTCAGCAGCAATGAATCTCCTGATGTGGATCATGTTCAAGATCTGGGGCAATGTTGGCGACAACGGACCGGGCAGCGAGTTATTCATAGCAGAGGAAATCGCTCGGCTCGTTGTTGGTATACCGCTCTGGTTTATCTTTTGGCGCTCAGCCCAGCGTTTATTTCAAGGAGATAGTGAAGAAGAGCGCGCCTCGGCCTTGCGAAAGCTATATCTCTATGCAGTCGTCTTTATCAGCGCCATCTGTGCCATCTTTATGATCATCCTGCTGCTGTCGGACACGTTTCGATTCGTGATGAACGTGCCGAGTATTACCGAGCCGAGTCAGATCCGGGCGCCAATTGCCACGATCCTGGTCATGGCCCTCATTTGGGCTTACCACACGTATGTCTTGCGTAAAGATATGTTAGCCGCAGACGAGCGACCCCGGCAGGCCCAGATTCGTCGGCTCTATTTCTATCTCATGGCAGGCATCGGATTGGGGGCGTTTCTGATCGGTCTTGCTGGAATACTTAATGTTCTAATCGATGGCATTGCTGCGGGCAGATATAGAGAGGCTCTTAGAGATCAGGCGTCCTGGTTTGCCGCCGCAATATTTGTCGGGCTGCCGGTCTGGCTGCTACCCTGGTGGCAAGCGCAGAGAATCGCAGCTGTCGATAATCCCTTTGGAGAGTCTGAACGCCAATCTATCGTCCGCAAGATCTACCTGTATCTCTTCTTGTTCGCTGCCGCGATGACCACATTGGGCTCTGCGGTGTACATCGTGTCCCAGATCGTTGATCTAGCCCTCGGAGGACGCAGCTCCACCGGACTGCTCAGTGACTTAGCCCAGGCCATCGCCTTTACCTTGATCGCTGTTTCTGTGTGGCTCTACCACAGTTATGTCCTGCGCTCCGATGGTCTCATGGGCAAGGTCGAGCGAAGCCGGAGACAATCGTCTTTGCGGGTATCTGTACTTGATGGCGGCGATGGCCTGCTAGGACGTTCTCTGATAGATGAACTTGAAAAGGAACTGCCTGACTTGATAGTCCAGCCGGTCGGACTTAGCGCGCAAGCTGCCGAAGCGATGGGTACCGACTTCAAAGAAGCCATCTCGGTGAATACCATCGCGGATTCCGATGTTATTGTGGGATCTTGGAGTATATTAGCTTCCGGGACCGATGAACGTGTTCCTGCCGTCGACATACCTGCCACCGTGGAAGCAAGCGAAGCTCGAAAGTTGATCATGCCTACATGGGAAGGAGACTATCTTTGGGCTGGAGTCGACCATTGGGACGATGCGGCCGTTGTTCACCAGACTGTTCAGGCGCTAAAACAGATAGCCGCCGGAGATGAAGTAAAGCCAACTCGTCCGCTAGGTGGAGCAGCAATTCTGTTGATTGCGGCCGCTGGTTTAATCGGCGTTGGCATCATCGCTTCGGTGATCATAGCGATCTTCTCGGAATTCTAGGACAATATACATGGCCTCTGCCGTTGCTACGAACCGACCAAACCACATGCAAGCGCATAAGATCGCATTGTGTCGACAAACCCGTGTAGAGTCGAAATGCTATCCTGACATTAAAGGTTTCGTTTTGACGCGAAATAAAACATTGCCCATGTTAGACGAGCGAACCTGAGGATAAACTAATGGGGTCGAAAACCATGCCATTCTGGATCAGCTTGGTGCTCCGCAAAATTGTCGCACTTGGATCGACTGTTATCTTCCCCTGCCGCATCTACGGAGAAGAACAGTATTTAGCCAACATCGAGCAGATTCTTGAAAAAGATAATGGAATGATCGTGCTGTTGAACCATTTTTCACTCAGGGATGCGGTGCAGGTTTTTTGCTGGCTCTTTGGAAATCCGGCTGCCAATCGCCGGAGGATTGTCGCCCCGGTTGCTTATCACCAGCATGGATTGATTGTGGATATCATATCAAGTCTATTGGCCATCGATCTGCAGCCGATCGTAACTGCGAGAACAGTTCAGCTTGGCTATGGTGATAAAGCGCGCGGCGCCGGTATGCGCGATTATCTCAATGCGGCCACTAGCACTTTAGACGACGGGGACATCGTCCTCCTGGCGCCTCAAGGGGGTAGAAAGAACCGGTTGGGCGAGCCTGTTGGCCATCCAGTTGGCATTATTATCACCCATGCATCGCGGAGCCAGATTCACAACTTCGGGATCTTGTGTGTTGGCGTCGGCCTGAAGGGCGCCACCGACTATGATAGGAAAACGGTCAGCGGAAAGCTGCTGTTTCGCTGGTTCGAGATGCGCATAGGCGCCCCGGCCTCAGTAGAACAGGTTGTTGAAGAAGCCGGTGGAGTTGACCAGGTCGATACCTGGGTCTTTGAACAGCTAGGGGAGCTCGTGCCGCCAGCCTACCGAGATTCTCTACCAGGGCAGGCGAGATTGACCCTTCTAGACCCGATGGATCCAGTCAAAAGAGAAGCGGAGCCCCAGTAGTCTTCCAGGCAGTTCCATATCAACCCAGTTACAAAACACTTCCTGGCTATTGTGACACAATTTGCAGCCCTTTTGCCCCTGAACTAGCTACATGATATGCTGGCACGGAACCAATCCCAAAAGGTAAGCGAGGACTATGATTTCATCCAACATTCTTCGAGGAAAAAGTGTACGCCTGGCGGCTCTATCAAAAGACGATTTGTCCACCTTCAGCAGATGGTACGAGGATGCCGGTTTCAGCCGATTGCTAGACGCCGTCCCAGCCGCACCCAAGAGCGTCGAGCAGTGGGCGAAGTGGCTTGAGGAGACAGAAGAGGACAAAGACTCCTTTATATTTTCTATTCGCCTCAACCACGGGGACGTCTTAATTGGCTATGTTGAGCTGGACGGAATTCTTTGGAGTCACCGGAACTGCTGGATCGGTATTGGTCTGGGCGAACGAAAGAACTGGGGAAAAGGCTATGGACGGGAGGCGATGGAACTTGTCCTCAAATTCGCTTTCCATGAGTTAAACCTACATCGGGTTCAGCTCTCAGTTTTCGATTACAACCAACGAGCCATCGACCTCTATGAGGAGCTCGGTTTTACAAAGGAAGGCGTTTTCCGTGAGCACCTTGAGAGGGATGGCCAACGATTCGATATGCATTTATATGGTCTGCTGAGGAACGAATGGGAAGCCCATAGAGCTGGCAGTGGGGAATAAGGATCGGCGATTCAGGGGCAGGATTGAGTCCCCGAGCTTTGGTCGTATCGTCAGCACTCTGGGCAATCGCCGGACTTCCATACGAATTCCGAGCGAATTGAGATTTGAGAGACTCCCATGAATTCAGCACCTCGTGACAAGCACTCCGGCATCGCTATTGCTTGTTCTGTTGGGGGTTTCAAAAGCGTCTTCTTACACGGCGTCCTGGCAGCTTTTGAAGAAGGTGGATTTCGCGCGGAGGCCTACGCAGCGGCTTCTTCATCTGTATTGCCCGCGGCCTTCGCGGCCGTAGGCAAAACCCGTGAGCTTGGCCTTAAGCATTGGATTGATGGGCTGCAAATCATAGAAGAACGTGGTCGAGGAATGAGCGATCTCGTACTGGCAGGCATCGAAAAGGCCGCACCTGTGGTCTCCAATCTGCTTTTCAAAGACCAATCTCCCCGTTTTCTTATTGCGGCCAGTGCGGTCGATCCCGAAGGACAGGAAGAAACTCAAGGGAAAGGAGCCCGGCGTCTAGGCCGGTTGTTGTTGTTGGCGGCCGCTAGGGGCGACAGAAGTTGGATCGACGAACATCTAATCCTCCAGTTGTTCGACTCAAGATCAACTGGCGAGTCCCTCCTTCTCACGGCTGATAATTTAAGAGAGGTCGCATACGCATCCTCCCGCATGCTGCATGCCTGGGACATTCCCGCCTGGATTGGTGGTCGTCCATATGTCGATGCCTTTTATCGGTGTGCTTGTCCCGCCCTAGAGGTCGCCGAACTTGGCTTTACAATGGTTATCGCCATATCCAATGAGCCTGTACTCTATAAGGATATCTTTCAGAGTGAAGTAATACAGCCCATTTATGACGGGGTTCCGATAGAGATAATAGGGCCTGATATCGACCCAGCGGAAATGGGAGTTAGCTATACAACGGCGACAGCGGATAGTCTTGCCGAAGTTTTCCGACACGGAAACGAAAAAGGTCGTACATATCTTGAAAGGACGTTCCAGAATGGACCAACGCCAGGTTGATAAGGTGCTGCTCAGATGCGACTAAACTTGGATTAATGCGTCACTCAGCTTGAGGAAAACTCAACGGGTTCAGGCGGCGTGAATTCAGACTTTTATGAATTGTCGCCTTGGTGGGGACGAGGTAAAATCAGCGCACTGTTCTCAAGGGCTAAGTGGAGGAGGACGAGCAGGTGATCACGACTATACCACCCTGAGTTGATAACCGCTGTTAGTTTCCTGGATTCGCTTGAGGCCTCGGCGATGAAGTATTAGCCGGACATTTCCTCTCTTGTCTCTGAATTGTCACCCTAATGCCACCATGTTGACATTTTTTGTAGTATAGCCTACAATTGTTGGCGTAGGAATGGCGAAGAGGTTCAATCCAAACTATAAAGAAACAAGTAGAGAATGCCCACAGCCGTGGCCGACTGGTGCGATTATTCGTTGCCGGAGTGGAGCTGGTCGGTGTCTCGATCGCTCAGCGATTGACGGTGAAGGGCTGCTATGGAATGGCTAGATCGTCAATTGCCTAGTTAACAAGACCAAAACAAAGGAAGAAAAGGCCCGATTACTAGAGGTTGATAATCTAGTTACCAGATTCTACACGGAGGAGGGAGTTGTTCACGCCGTCAGCGGCATATCCTATACGCTAGACGAGGGGGAATCGATGGCGATTGTAGGGGAGAGCGGCTGCGGTAAGTCAGTCAGCGTCCTCTCCTTAATGCGATTAATTCCTTCGCCTCCAGGCCGTATTGAAGATGGCCAGGTGATATATAACGGTCGCAATCTTCTGGAAGTTTCCGACGAGGAAATGCGCTCGATACGCGGTCGCGAGATCGCTATGATCTTCCAAGATCCAATGACTTCTCTAAACCCGGTGCTCACCGTTGGTCGTCAGCTTACCGAAGCCCTAAAACTTCACCTGGGGATGAATGATTCGCAGTCGAAGAACCGGGCTGCCGAGATGGTCGATATGGTAGGCATACCCAACGCCACGGATCGCCTTTCCGACTATCCCCATCAATTCTCGGGAGGGCAGAGACAGCGTATCATGATCGCCATGGCTCTATCCTGCAACCCCTCCCTGCTAATCGCCGACGAGCCAACTACGGCACTGGACGTTACGATTCAAGCCCAGATCGTCGAGTTGGTTAAGCAGCTGCAGGATAAGTTAGGAATGGCTATCATCTGGATCACTCATGATCTGGGCGTTGTCGCCGGCATGGTCGAGAAGGTAGCTGTTATGTACGCAGGCTTCATCGTCGAGACAGCCGAAGTTCATGACCTGTACAACGGCAGGCAGCATCCTTATACCCTTGGCTTGTTAGAATCTATCCCGAAAATTGACCAAAAACATCGGGAACGTTTAGCCTCCATCGACGGGCTGCCTCCCGATTTATTACAGGAACCTGCTCATTGTCCGTTTGCTCCACGATGCCCTTTTGTTATCGACAAATGCTGGCAAGAGAACCCGTCACTGGTACCCACCAGGCCAAATCACATGACGGCTTGTTGGCGCTGGGAAGATATCACCACAGATGTTCGATTTGGAGAAGCGGTATGAGCGAAGAAAACGGAAGCGAAGTACTGGTCAGGATTCAGAACCTTAAGAAGTACTTTCCCATCATGCGAGGCGTGATGCGAAGGCAGGTTGGCGCAGTCCAGGCCGTCGACGGAGTGACTTTCGATATTTATAAGGGTGAAACTCTGGGCTTAGTGGGCGAAAGTGGATGTGGCAAATCGACTACCGGTCGAGCCATTCTACAGTTATTAGAACCAACTGCTGGAACTGTCTATTACGAAGACAAAGAACTAACTGCTCTGAATAAGTCGGATTTGCGCAAAGCTCGCCGCGATATGCAGATGATCTTTCAGAATCCATACGCATCGTTGAATCCTCGCATGACCGTGGGAAACATCGTCGGCGAACCGCTGCAGATTCACAATATAGGCAGCAATAAAAGTCGGAAAGAACGGACGCAGGAATTGCTGGGATTGGTAGGCTTAAACCCCTATTTCATCAATCGTTATCCCCATGAGTTTTCAGGGGGACAGAGACAGCGGATAGGCATCGCACGCGCGCTTGCAACCAATCCAGCATTCATTGTTGCTGACGAGCCAATATCCGCTCTTGATGTTTCCATTCAAGCTCAGGTTGTTAACCTGCTGGACGATCTAAAGGTTGATCTCGGATTAACCTATTTGTTCATCGCCCATGATCTTTCCATGGTCCGCTATATCAGTGACCGGGTGGCGGTGATGTACCTGGGTCGAATTGTAGAACTTAGCAATCGTGATGAAGTTTTCGATCATCCATTGCATCCCTACACCCAGGCGCTGCTCTCCGCAATCCCACTTCCAGATCCAGATAAGGAAGATAAACGGCAGAGGTTAATTCTTGAAGGCGATGTGCCCAGCCCGGCAGACCCGCCGAAAGCATGCCGTTTTCATCCCCGTTGTTCTTACGCCACAGACATCTGTTCCGAAATTGATCCGGAATTTATCGACATGGGGAGTGAAGAAACGCCACATTGGGTGGCTTGCCATCACGCGGAGAAGTTCATGTAGAGCCGGTTAACGGTAGCCCCTCCCGGGTTCAGACCCAGTACCCAAAAACGGTTGCCGATAAAATAAACTGGAGCGAGGAGGTGAGGAAGAGGCAGAAAAATTAGATTTAGAGAGGAAGTAGATAGTTTGTTGTTACTTAGGAACATCACAATATTGATTTGGAGGAGACAAAAATATGTTTAGCATAAAGAAAAGAAGCTATCTGATAGCTGCGTTTCTTATCCTAGCCTTGGTAGTTGTTGCCTGCCAGGCAGAGCCTGAGACGGTTGTCGAGGAACGTGTGGTTGAGGTAGAAGTCACCCGCGTCATCACTGAAACCGTCATTGAGGAAGGACAAGAAGTCGAGGTTACTCGGGTAGTGCAGGAAGTGGTTGAGGTAGCGGTTACAGCAGTACCTGAGCCAGGACCTGAGAAGCCGATTACATTGGCATGGAACTTCAGCACCGAACCCCCAACCGCTGATCCTTCACTGGCTACAGACACAACTTCGGTTGACGTTATCACAAACATGAATGTTGGTCTGACCCAGTTTGATCCCGTAACCGGCGAGGTTCTTCCTTACCTGGCTACAGATTGGGAGATTGGCGAGGATGCCGACGGCAACCAAACCTGGACCTTTAACCTGCGCGATGACATCGCCTGGGTAAATCACAATCCGAAAACTGGTGAAACAACCCAGGTCATGGATGCAGACGGAAACCCCGAGTTTGTCGATGCCCACGACGTAGTTTATGGCGTGAAGCGAACCATCAACCCCGACACGGGATCTGATTACGCTTACGTTCTTTATAGTGTTAAGAACGCCCAGGGCGTTAACGAAGGCGACGAAGAGCTAACCCTCGACGACGTCGGCGTTGTTGCTTTGGACGATTACACCGTTCAGTTCACTCTCGAGAACCCAGCTCCCTGGTTCGGTGGTATCGCCAGCATGTGGATCGCAATGCCGATGCACCAGGCAACCATCGAGGAATGGGATTCCCAGTGGATCGAGGCCGGTCTGATCGTTACCAACGGACCGTACGTCATGGACGAATGGATCCATGGTGGCAACCTCAACCTGGTCAAGAATCCTCTGTGGGTCAATGCTGACGACGTTCAGATCGAGCGAGTTGAAGGTGTGATGATCAACGAGGCTTCGACCGCCTTTGCTCTGTATGAGAATAACGAGCTTGATACGGTTGGCGTACCTCTTCCCGAGATCGATCGCGTGAAGGCTGATCCGGTGCTTTCGGCGGAGTTCTTCAATGCTCCCGCGGCTTGCACTTACTATTACGGCTTCACCAACACCAAGTACCCCATGACCGACCAGCGCGTTCGCTTGGCCTTCTCGGCGGCAGTCGACCGCCAGAGCCTGATCGACAACGTGATCAAGGGTGGTCAAATACCCGCCACCTCCTTCGCACCTCCAGGAATCTTCGGCGCCCCACCTCCGGGAGAGGTTGGCCAGGGCTATGATGCCGATGCCGCCGTTGCTAGCCTGCAGGCATTCCTAGATGAAGAAGGTCTGACCCTTGATGACTTCAACGCTCTTGACATCGTCCTGATGTACAATACGAGCGAGGGCCATGCCCGAATCGCTGCTGCTATCCAGCAAATGTGGAAGGACAACCTTGGCGTTGACGTTCGCGTCGAGAACCAGGAATGGGCCGTATACCTGGAGACGCTCAAGAGCACGAACCCGGTCGAAGAGGAGCCCCATGTCTTTCGGATGGGCTGGTGCGCTGACTATCCGGATGAGAACAACTGGGTCCACGAGGTGTTCAACTCCGATGCCGGCGCCAACCGCCTGCGCCGTAACTGCCTCGACCCGAACTGCGCCGAGACGACCATCAGCGAGTATGACGAGCTGACCTACGCCGCCCAGATAGAGACAGATCCGGCTGCACGAACTGAGCTCTACAGCCAGGCCGAGGATATCTTGGCCCGTACAGAGGCCGCTTACATTCCTATCTATCACTACACCACTGTCAACGTCACCAAGCCGTGGCTGACACGTAACTTCCCGAACATCGGTGGTAACGACTTCTTCAACTGGACCATCGATGAGGCAGCTAAGGCAGCAGCTACTGGCTAATGCCTTTTGGTCTGATGCTTGCAGCTTGTTCTGCAAGCATCAGTTTGCCTATTAAAAACGAGCTAGCTAGGTCCGAACTGCAAAGCAGCTCCGAACTGCTAGTTTGTTGGTGAAAGGTAATAGCAGGGGACCGGCGGTAAAACCTCCGGTCCCTATTTCCATTGACGGAGACCTGCCTATGACCAGCTACATTATTAGACGTGTCCTGTTGTTCATCCCTGTTTTACTTGGCATCGCTATCTTTACCTTCGTGCTCGTTCGGGCGATTCCAGGCGGACCTTTTACCTTTGCCGGAGATCGCGAACTACCTCCAGCTATAGTCGCTAATATCGAGGCGAAGTATCACCTGGATTGGCCCGTATGGAAACAATTTCTCTCCTATCTGATAGGCGATGACCTGTTGGGTGAGGAGGGAGGTTCCAGGGGCATCATCAGAGGGGATTTCGGAGCCTCGTTGTATTATCGCTCCCAATCCGTGACCGATATGATCAAGCAGACATTACCGGTCTCATTCCAGCTGGGGTTTATGGCGATGCTATTGGCCATAATTATGGGGGTGCCTTTGGGTATTATTGCCGCCCTAAGACAGAATAGCTGGGTGGATTACTCAGCGACATTCTTGGCTGTATTCTTCCTTTCTGTACCAAATCTGGTCCTGGCGCCGCTGCTGGTTTGGATATTCGCCCTCAGGTTAGGATGGCTGCCTGTCGCCCAATGGGGATCGCAGAAAGATTTCCTTTTTGGCCTGTTTCCCAACCCGGCGGATGTGAACGTAAGTTACTTCCAGCATGCGATATTGCCGGTCTTCGCCCTGGGCACAGCCTCGGCAGCCGCCATCGCCCGCCTCACGAGAGGGAGCCTGCTCCAGGTCATTCGCGAAGATTATATCCGAACGGCGAGGGCTAAAGGGCTGCATGAGCGCTCCATCATCATTGTTCACGCTCTTAAAAACAGCCTGATACCCGTAGTGACCACTATGGGACCGTTGTTTGCCGCCCTGGTAACCGGCACATTCGTGGTTGAGCAAATATTCGGAATAAACGGCATGGGAAAGCACTTTGTCCAAAGCATAGGCAACCGCGACTACCCCGTATTGATGGGTGTAACCCTGCTTTACTCGGTCCTATTGGTTGTTTCCAACCTGCTGGTAGACATATCTTACGCCTGGTTGGATCCGCGCATTCGATACGACTAGGAGGAGTGACTAATGGCCGTAGCAGAATTAACACCTGCCGATACCGTAGTTCGCAAGGAACGAAGCCTGTGGGCTGAGTCATTTTATCGCCTTAGAAAGAACAGGGTCGCCCTTGTCAGTTTAATCTTCATCATCTTGTTAACGCTATCAGCAATCTTTGCTGATTTCATCGCCCCCTTTGGCTTTGCAGAGCAGGATCTACCATTGTCAAACGCAGTTCCAGAATGGATGCTGTTCATGCTGCCGGAGAACGCCGAAAACTATGCCACGATAAGCGATAAATTCCCATTGGCCGCCGACCACCTGGGGCGTGACCTTCTAAGCCGGAGCATCTATGGCGCTCGTATTTCCCTCCAGGTTGCTTTTGTTGCCGCGGCTGTGAGCCTCGTCGTGGGGACAGTTTACGGAATGGTATCGGGCTACATGGGTGGCGCAACCGACAATGTCATGATGCGTGTCGTCGACTTCCTCTATGGTTTTCCATTCCTCATCGTCGTCATCTTGCTGCAGTCCTACTTTAAAGCCCTGGCCAGGCAAGCAGGCACGGGTGGGTTCGCCGGGGCCATCGTTCAAGCGAACAACAGTATGGGCGGTATGTTGTTCCTTTTCATTGCTATTGGTTTGATCAATTGGCTGGGACTTGCCCGGATCGCCCGGGGTCAGGTGCTGTCTTACAAGCGGAAAGAGTTCGTGGAAGCCGCGCACGCAATGGGCGCCAGCGATACCCGAATCGTTTTCCGCCATCTGCTTCCCAATATTCTCGGACCGCTAATCGTATTTGAGACGCTGGCCATTCCTGGATACATCTTCCTTGAAGCATTCTTGAGCTTCATTGGGCTGGGTGTAGACGCGCCGACGCCAAGTTGGGGCATCATGATCTCAGAGGCGGCGCAGGGCCTGAGAAGTTATCCCAACCAGCTTCTCGTTCCAGCGGTACTATTGTCGGTAACGACTCTGGCATTCAATTTTCTTGGTGATGGCTTAAGAGACGCCTTTGATCCAAGACTCAAAGAATAGGTCCCGAAGACTCCGGTATTGCCGGTTGTTTTCTGACTGGCGACTTATCGTGAAACGAAACATATAGTTGATTACTCCAGTG
>DASRZI010000077.1:0-10186 GCA_035686605.1 Candidatus Zixiibacteriota bacterium | reverse complement strand
GACCAGCCAAAGCACCGTGATTGAAGTCAACCGTGGGGTCCAGATCCACCAGGTGCCCCAAGCCGGTCGCCCCCATACCGACCCCGCCACAATAGTCATCGAAGTGAAGATGACGCCGATTTCCACCGACGCCAAGGCAATCGTATCCTTGTTGTTTGTCGGATTTCTCAGGTAGCTAACACCTGCAATAAGGGCTATCAGGAATGTAACGGCAGCAACCCAGGCCGCACCCACATGAAAATAGAAGATGCGTTGAACGTTGCCCATCGTTCGCTCGTCAGGCGCAAAGAAAAATACCATAAACAGGGAGATGACCAGCGTAATCGCCACCACCCAGTTCAGGACATTTCCTGCTCCCTCTAATCTTTTTACCATTGAGGCCTCCTTCTCAAAACAGCAGTTAGAGTTCCACCACAGTCTCTATTGCTCACTACGACGTTTGTGTGGTCGATGAATATAGGGACTACAATTCTAACTCGAATCTCCTCTAATCATGCACGTTATTCTTCCACGACGAAGTGAAAAGTAAAGTATCCTGTCACCAGCATGAGTATGTCATAAGCTAGGACGAGGGCTATCGGGAACTGCACCTCGCTCCAGGCTGGAAGGTCTGTCCGAATGAGTGCTGATGTCGCGGTTGCAGCCGCTAGAACCGAAGGTAAGGCGAGGGGTAGCAACAGAACTGGAAGAAGCACCCCGCGCAATCGCGTCTGAGATGACATGGAGCTAATCAGCACGCCAGCTGCGGCGTAGCCTACGGTTCCCAGAAACAAGACACCGATGACATGGGGCCGGTAGAATGGCCTATCGAAAAATGCTACGAAAATCGGGATGAGAAGAAGCTCCACAAGAACCATGAAGAGGGTGATGCTGATGACTTTTCCAATGAAAATGGCTGCTCTATCGACCGGCGCTACGAGAATCGCGTCCAAACTGCGGTTTTCTTGTTCCGATGAGAACGAACGGTTAAGCCCAAGAGTTCCTGCTAGCAGGATAGTTGCCCAATAGAAACCCAGGGACGCTTCGCGGGCCAGGTTCGATCCTGGGGACAATGTTCCAGCCCCTAAGGCAAAACTAAACACGATAACGACAGTCAAGGAGAAGACCAGCATAACGCTGATTATCTGCCAAGTATGGCGCTCAATGGCCAGGTCTTTCCAGACAATCGCCCAGACGGAAGACCAGAAACCTGGCTTGGAATGGCCGGGATTCTTTGCATTTACCTCTTTCGGATTGGCTAGTTCATCCACTGTGTCTTATCCAGTATCAAGAGTTTATCGCTCTGGTCAAATGCTATTGAATTGACACCCAACTTGATCTTAGGCTCAGATCTAGGTCTAAATCCTTGGTAACAATCCTTTTGATTCGTCTCTGCTCTCACCCATCATGCCCGTCAGATTGTGTGGCATCTGTATGAACCGTTAATTGCTTTTCTCGCGTTTGCGCTTGCGGCTCTTGCCCCTGGTAGCCTCGGTATAGAGCTGCAAAAACTCGCCTGGAGTAACGGACTCGCGTTCGATAAGATGGGCTATTTTGCCTCGACTAAGGATCGCAATCCTGTTGCAGAGATTGAGACCGCGGGTCAGATCATGAGTGATCATGAATATGGTGCGCCCTTTTTCCGATTCACCTCTTAATAGATCGTCCAAGAGCTGGGTAGCCTCTTGATCCAGGCCGGTATAAGGCTCGTCAAATAGGAGTACGTCCGGTTCATGCAGGGTCGCCCGGGCCAGGGTTAATCTTTGGACCATCCCCCGGGAAAAACTCCGGACCGGATCTCGCTGTCTCGAAGCAAGACCCACGGTACGCAACGCATCATGGATTCGCTCATCGCGATTATCCAGCTGGTAAAGGCGGGCGAAGAAAGCCAGATTTTCTGCTGCGGTCAGGTCTCCATAAAGCAGAGAATAGTGAGAAACCAGACCAATGTGTCTTCTTACTTTGTCGGCATGCTCGGGCAAAGGCCAGCCGCCAACCTGCACGCTGCCGCTTTTTGCCTTAAGGAGTGTGGCAACGATTCGCATCAGGGTCGTCTTGCCAGCGCCATTCGGTCCAACCAGGGTGACGAATTCTCCTGGCTGTACATGCAGATCAACTCCGCGCAGCACGGCGTTTGATCCGTAGATTTTTACCAGACCCTCAATTCTGATCATGGTCCAAAATTGCCTGCAGCATTACGGCAGCGACAAACTGTCGACGCCTGCTGCTTTCCGGCTCTATAGATTGTGCTCATTGTGAATGGTCAAAACTTCTGGAGCTGTTATCTAGTTAAGTTGCTCTTCTTCCCAAAGGGCTATTAACTCGGATTTGAGCTGTTCTCGCTCACTATGGTACCGGTGTTCGCTTATTCGCCCTAGCTCGTAGTCATCATCCAAGTCGGCTATTGCCTGGAGCAGCTCTTCGCGATCATAACTATCATAGAGTTCACCGCCAGCCGGTTCCTGTCGCCATCTCCAGATGAAAACCCCAGCTACCCCAACTACCACAAGAGCTACTACCAGACCGATTAGGAGTTCACTTTGGTTGTCAAGGGCTAGAACGCCTGACGAAGTGCTCGCAAGATCAGGTTCCCCCTCCAATTTCAGAGTTAAGACGGTGCCGGCAGGAATATCGCTTTTGGTGAAGTTGGAAACATTGGAGTTCCCCATGGCTCTTTGACCTAGCTCGGTCCATTCTTCCGCGTCAGACAGGGTGACACCCGCATCTGGAAGGGCAAGGTTTACGACAGAGGTTGCATACAAGACCGGGTGGGAGATCGTTACCCCGCCATCATATGGCAAGATGTAATTGGCTAACAGAATCGTACTGCTGGGTCCAGGTCGAAGCGGGAACGTGTCCGCCCAACCACGTCCCGTTGGAACTATTTCATTGGCTGGAATGAAGTTATCAATATTGCCAAAGGCACGTTGGAAGGAGATATCTTGGGCACCGGCGGGTAAGATGATTTCAAAGGTACCTAGATCGGCATTGCCCGATTCGCCGGTATACACCGAATTGCTGTTGTTGTTTACGACATACAGCTCGTTTACCCCAACACCACCTTCGAAGAAGTTTAGGATCTGGTGCAGCCTCTCAATGCCTACTACTGACGGGTCATCGGAGGTCTCAAATACGGTAATGGGAAGCTCAAGATCTGGATCGCTTTGTGAAACATTTCCAAAATCGCTGCCGAACTCCACGCCGTTATACAAGATGCTTACCCGGTAGAACTGGTCTTGGGCGACGTCTGCTAGATCAAATTGGTAAGTGCCCTCGCTGTCCAAAGTGGTAGTTATGAGCAGGGTTTCCAGGAAATCCTGGTTATAGGCTCGCAAATCGGCAATTACGCCGTCGTCCGTGAAGGGTTCTCCAGTGGTACCGTTGAGTACCGGGCCGGAAATCGTCGCTGCATCCAGCGGGCGGAATGGAGCCTGGGCATCCAAATAGCTGTAACTCAACGACCGGATGTAGTCGACAATGGACCAGATTTCGTCGTCGTTATAGGCGTCACTTCCAATTATGTTTTCGTGGCCTTGAATTGGCGATTCACCTGCCAACCCATCGAATACTGCTTGATTGCTAACCTGGCTCCAGAAGACCGGATCACTGAGGTTTCCAGGCTCAATACCTAATTCACTGGCCTGAGGGCCGTCGCCTTGGCCACCATCACCATGGCAAGATAGGCAGTTTTCCTCGTAAATAATGCGTCCGTTTTCAATGGATTCGACCGGCGTAGCAAGGCTGTAAATATAGGCGATGATGTCCCATCGTTGAGATTCGGGTAAAGGATCGACGTTAGCCGATCCAGATCCAAAGGGCGGCATGAGTTTATCGATGCGCCCTTCGGTGATCACCGTAAACATCTCAGCCGGCACAGCCGTCCGCAGGTAATCGATGCTAGCCAGTGCAGTTGGTAGATTGCCGGCTAGCTGGTCGACCGCATCTCCATCGCCCAGGGCCAGAGTTCCATGACAACCAGAACAGCTGTCATTGAACACCTCGCGGCCTGATGACGCGTCTGGGGGTGCTTCTGGGCGACTGCCGGTCTGGGCCAGGGCAGCGCCAGTCGAAAAGAATAGAACCAACAGCAGTAGGGATAGAAAGGCCGCAGGACGCCTGCCCATGGCGCGTTCCACCCAGCTTCTGGATTCACAGCTTCTGGAATCACAGCTTCTGGAATCACAGCTTCTGGGAATAAATCGATGAAAGATGTTCATACAGGTTGGGGATATTTTATCTTGGTGCCGCAATTAACGCAGAATTTGTCCCCTGGATCCGTAGCTTGACCACACTGGGGACAGAATTTTGACTCGTTTCTCTCGGCAGAAAGGGCAACAGGGGCTGCCAATTCTTGCTCCAATCCGGTGGAAGCAGGAGCATGGTGGCTTCGGCGCAATCTCGAAACAGCGGCTTCGATATCGGCATCTACTTCCATTTCAGGCGAGAACGGTTCCAGACTTGCCTCAGGTTGAAGTTCGGTCTGCATGGTCGCCGCTTCAATCTCATCTATTCTCTTAAGGGTTGCCGCCGCCTCTGCAACAAGCGCCGCCCGCTGCTGCTGATATTCCTCTTCCGGGATCTTCCCAGTCGAGTAGTCGAGTTCCAGACTCTTGATCTGGATCAGATAGAACTCTTTGTTCGCCAGCAGGTCGTTGTATAGAGATTCTTTCGCTCTCGAATCAACCTTCGGGGCCATCAGTGGCCTGGCGACGTACAGACCGACAATAACCACTAGGGCTAGGCCGAGTAAAATGGATCCCGTTGTCATCGTATTCCTTTAACTGCTCGCTGGCCCCTCGGCGGCAAGCATATCATCCAGCAAGCTCCGGACCATGGGCTCAGTAACGGCGCTAAGATGAATGTACTCCACGTCGCCGTTCTTATCGATGAAGAACGTCTCTGGCACACCTGTAATATCGTACCTGCCGCTAATCACCGTCCGCAGATCTGGAGCATTCGGGTAGGTAATCTCGTATTTTTCCAGGTAGTCCAAGGAATTCTTCTCAACATCGATATAGGCTATGCCCAGAAAGACAACGCCCTGGTCTTCGTATTCTTGCCACAAATTCTCGAGCAACTCAGCCTCGCGAATGCACTCAACGCACCACGAAGCCCAGAAGTTTAACACCACCGGACGACCTTGGAAATCAGATAGATCTGCTGTTGGCAGATCCTGCCATTCGTAGCCGTCAAAGAACTGCATCTCGAAATCTGGGGCGACTCCATCAGGGCGGTCAACCCTCGAGTTAAACATACCGAGGGCTAATACGGCCACGAATATAACTGATACCGCCACAATGGCGATAACAGCCCAAGGCGGCTTTTTTAATTCAGGAGTATTAGTAGCTGATGGATCAGCCGATTCAGTCATTCTTCCATCTCTCTCAATTCGCGTTCAATCCGTGCAGTATAAGGATCTTGGTCCGTTTCCGAATCTACGGGTTCCGGAGCAGCCGGCGAACTGAGTACAGCCGCCGGTTCTGAACCACCTGGTGCGGCCCGTCGAATGTTTCGTAAGTAAAGGCCGAAGATAATGACCGCGGCTGGGATTGCGATCAGGGGTACTAGCCATACAAGCAGGGTAACCCCTTCGGCTGGCGGTTCTGCCAGGGCGCGGACGCCGTACTGATCGGCGAAATAATCTTTGATTTGGTCATCACTTTGGCCGCCGGACAGTTTGTCACGAATAACTTGCCGCCAGTCAGCACAGGCCTGCGTCTCGCAGACATCCAATGGTGTATTCTCACAGATTGGGCAGAACAAATCCTTGGCGACGGCGTTCACCTCGTCGTCAGAGACTGTTCTCGTCGGAGCCTGAGCAAATGCCGGAAATACCGCTAAAAACAAGACCATGGTTAAGAGGATCATCGCGACCATGGGTAATCCGCCAGCGAAACGCTTGCGGTTTTTCAGCCGCTGGCTGCCAGGTAATTGATTAGGCATCGAAGATCTCAACATGATGGCTAATCTCCTGAGACGCCGCCAACAACCAGGCGACCACCTGACGATTGCATCGCGGTAACTTTCTCATCTGCAGGATCAGGCCAGGCTGCAATCAGCGTTCCAAATATAAAAATAAACGCGCCAAACCAGACCCAGTTAATCAATGGATTCACATAGGCCCGGAAGGTAGCCGCATTCTGACTCATTCCCTCCCAATTGATGAGTAATACATAGAAGTCCTCGGTCGGGGTCATTCGCACGGCAGGGATGGACATATTTTCCCCGGTCCGAGTAAAGAACTCGGTACGTGGTTTCAACGTTCTTACGAGCTTGTCTCCTCGGTAAACATCCACCAATGCTTCGGTGATCTGTGCATCGTCGTTACCCATGCGTTGTTCAATACCTTTGAATACCATGGTGTAATCGCCGATGGAGAGCGATTCATCGCGCGCGAGACGCATCTGCGTCTGCTGTTGGTAAAGCTCGGTGCTTATGATACCCATGGCCATGGTCAACACACCGAGATGAATAACGTATCCACCGTATCTACGACGGTTGCGGGCCACCAACGCGGCCAAGGCGGCAAATGGATTCTCACCTTTGCTGCGCACGCGAGCATTCATCGCCCTGCCAAATTCCAGCAGGGTAATGAAGGCCGAGAAACTGATAATCCAGTATCCTAACAGCGCGATCCAGTTCCTAATTCCCAGGATGAACATAGCAATGACGATGACCGTGGCTCCGGCAGCCGGGCCGACAGTCATTTTTCGCAGGCGTCCTATGCTGGTGCGATACCACATCATCAGGGGCGCAATGCCCATCAACAACAACAAGGCCCCAAACAGAGGACCATTTACTTTTTCATAATAGGGAATTCCCAGAGTCACCTTCTGACCAGTAAATAGCTCCGTCGGAACGGTATAGTACGTTCCAAAGAAGGTAACAGCGGCAATTAGTAAGAAAAGAAGATTATTGCCGAGAAATGCAGTTTCTCTGGAAAGGAACGATCGGATGTGATTCTCTGATTGCAGTTGATCGCGCCTCTTATACACCAAAACGATGGAGAAGATGATCATGTAGGCCAGGAATGCCAATAACAGCCAGCCGATGTTCGACTGGGCGAACGCGTGAACGGAAGAGACAAGCCCACCACGGACATTCAACGTGCCTAAAACCACCAATAAGTAAGTGATGATAATGAGGCCGACGTTCCAACCCTTGAACATGCCGCGTTTTTCCTGGATCATAACCGAGTGCAAAAAAGCCGTCCCGGTCAACCAGGGTAAGAGCGAGGAGTTCTCGACGGCGTCCCAGGCCCAATAACCACCCCATCCCAGGACGTCGTATGCCCATCGACCTCCCAAGACGACACCTAAGCCTAGAAACAGCCAGGCAACCAGTGTCCACCGGCGAGTTATCCGGATCCAGCCCTCATTGAATTTGCCAGCCATTAGCGCGGCCATGGCAAAGACGAAGGGCACTGTAAATCCTGTATAACCAAGATAGAGCATAGGTGGATGGATGATCATGGCTGGGTGGCGCAATAAGGCTCGCATGCCCTGTCCATCCTCTGGAACGATCCCAGGCCGTACGAAGAGATTCTTGACGTAGGTCACCGGCGTGCTGATCAGCAGATCAAATCCGGACCCCTCCGCGGTGGCGGCGCCTATTCTCTCGAATGGGTTTTCCATCAGCAGGGTTAGTCCCAGGAAAAAAATGAGCGTGAAACTGCCGACGATGACCGCATATGGCATGATGCCTCTTTCATTGTCCCAGTTCCGAGCCATCGCCGCCGCGGTAAATGCGGTCAACATGAAGTTGAAGAAAAGGATCGAACCCCTCTGACCTCCCCAAAGAGCAGCGACTTTCAAGTAAGCGGGCATGTCACGACTGGACACCTCCCAGACATAGGTGATCGAAAAATCGCTGGTCAGCAGCAAGATGACAAGGAGCCCACAGGCGAGGGCGACTAGAAGAAAGATAACAAATATGGCATTTCGAGCACTTTCAACCCATCGGGTTTTATTGTTTCGAATACCGTAGAAAGCAGCGATCGGGGCGTATATTGATGCCAGGAAGGCTGTCAGGATAGCTACATATCCCAGGTCGGCAATCATGTTTTCACTCCGTGGGGGAAGTTGCTGTACGACCGCGAGGCAGCTAGTGCCCAGGAAATAACGAAGGGAGACCGTGTCTGGCTACGGATAGCCTTTTCTCCCAGATTCGCCATATCCTGAATGCCACTAGTAAGCCTGGGCGGGATCGGCCTCTTCGTAGCGCGTCGGGCACTTGAGAAGCAAGCCATTCGGGTTTGCTATGAATTCACCGTTCTCGACATGTCCCTCAACAAGGGCCTGTGCCTCGTGCTGCAAGAGGTCCGGAATGGGCTCATTCATGACCACAACACGTATTTTTTGCCTTGTCGGATCGGCGAGGTCGTCAGTGATATCGAATTCTAATCGCGACGTGGCGTCGTCGATCTGGGTGTATTGAATTGAATCACCAATAACCCATCCGGATATTCGTAAGTCTCGACCGGCGATAGCGGCCTGTTGGCTGTAGTATTCATCGACAGTCACATACAACTGGGTGTTGCCGCTGACAGCATTAACCACCAAAAAGATGATCGCTGCAGCCATTAGGGCGCCGCCGACGATGAACTTGGTCCGGTTCTTTTTCGGCTTGGTGATTTCAGCTTCTTCAGTTGTCCATGTAGCCTGAGCCATATGTTAACTCCTTCGTCATGGTCTCTGGTTATCGGTATCCGGTGGCTGGTTCGTTATTGCTTGCTGCCCACCGGGCCGTTCTATTCAGATTTATTAAAATGTACAGAGTGTGCAACGGGTCCGACAGAAATTATCTCTTTTTGCCAGATGCCTTTAAAAATGTCCTGCATAAAATGTCCCACATTAAATGTCCCACATTAAATGTCCCGCATTAAATGCCGTCCGCAGCGATTATAAGTAATAACTAGGATATGATGCCAATTCTATTCATCGGAAGGCTGAAAAAACAGTGACAAACCTCAACAAATCTATGACGAATGTCACAACTAGAGGTGATTCTTATGGTAGCGATGTTTTATAGTAAGGACAGCTTATTCATCCTCGTCATAATCGCTTGAATCGAGCAGATAATCATCGGCAGGAGTGGCTAATATCGACAACGCTTCTTCAACAAACTCCTCTGGAACGACGACATATCCCGTTCCCAGTAAGCCAATGGTTAAACCGAATGTCTGCCCAGCGCCTTCTTGCCATGCACGTGCAGGGATACCCTCAACCACTAGGCGATTGGCGATAATCTGGGCTGAGGCCAGGCCAGATTCTTTAGCCACAATCTCCCACTTAACTTCTTTTGATTTGCTAGATTTTGCCTCCGATCCTTCAGAATCGACTGAGCTTTCAACCTTATCGTCATCAATCGGCGTCGAATTGGAATCCGCTTTGTTCATATTACATTAATCCTTTATCTCTCATTAATAGGGAGTCGGCGTCTCTCGATGTTAGGGAGTCGGCGTCTCTCCTTGTTTGGGAGTCGGCGCCTCTCCTCGTCAGAGAGTCGGTGCTTCTTACTGATAGAGAAGCGGCGATTATACAGGCAACTGCTAGGTGATTAAAAACTACCTAATCATCTGCCAAGTATTCTTCTGCATCCGAGTACCTAATATCCTGAGCATTGCTAGCCTGGGTCTTTTCGGCTTCATTTAATCAGCATATGGAAAAGGCTACAATGCCGAGAATGTCATGGGTCACAATGATTGATTGGGCACTGATTCTGGCACTGTGGGTTTTCAACAGTGATAGCGTTCAGTCAATCTCCAAGAATGAGTAAAGCCCCAAATCGCCCCGTACTGGCGTCGTCCGCTCGATGGGAGAAGAAAAGGTCTGACCGGCAGGCTGTACAGAGTTCAGCCATATCAATCTGGCAGACGCCGGACGCTTCAAGTCTCAGCCGGTTGGCCTCAGGGAGATCGAGTAGTCTGCGCGAACCTTGTTTGGGATCGTGGTTGTAGTCGGGAAGCAAGAGGCGCTCTGCTTCGTCAAAGCTCGACCTGACAGCCGATATAACCAATTCACCAACCTGGTAACAGCAAGGACCAATTGATGGACCGATTGCTGCCCATATCTCCGATGGTTGGCTGCTGAAGGCGTCTTGCATCGCCCGAACCAGTGCCCCAGGTAGATCCTTTACAGCGCCCTTCCACCCAGCATGGCCTAGTCCTATTGCATGGTGCTCTGGATCGTAGAGTAGGACGGGCGAA
>DASRZI010000076.1:0-12036 GCA_035686605.1 Candidatus Zixiibacteriota bacterium | reverse complement strand
GAAAGCCCTGAAGTCTGCAAAGCCCTTCATGGCCAGCACCTTTGTTATGGCCGCGGTCAAAGTTGTCTTGCCGTGGTCAATGTGACCAATGGTGCCAATGTTGCAGTGTGGCTTATCTCTTACAAATATCTCCTTGCCCATTCTTCTACATCCTTTCCGTCAAGTATTCCAAACAATCCAATATTCATCAGGACGGCTGTTGCCGCCACAACTATCTATTAACGACCACCAACTAAAATCTGGTCAGCTACGGCCTTATTAACCGGAGCATAGTGATCGAACTGCATTGTGAAGGTACCGCGCCCTTGGGTCATCGAACGTATTGACGTGGCGTAACCAAACATCTCGGCTAACGGTACTTTGACTTTAATTGAACGAGCTCCGTTGCTCTGAATCTCCATGCCTTCAATTTCGGCTCTCTTGGCAGATAAATTGCCAATCACATCGCCTGTATATTGGTCAGGAACGACTGCTTCCACATCCATGATGGGTTCCATCAATACCGGGTCGCCCTTCATTGCGCCATCTTTAAAGGCCATTGAAGCAGCGATTTTGAAGGCAAGTTCCGAAGAATCAACCTCATGGTATGAACCATCAATTACCGTTACCTTAATATCCACCATCGGATACCCGGCCAAGACACCACTTTCCATGGCCTCGCGGATGCCATCTTGAACTGGTTTCATGAATTCATTGGGAATTGCACCGCGAACAATGGCATTTTCAAAAACGAAACCATCTCCGGGATTCAAGGGCTCGAGATTCAGTACGACATGACCGTATTGACCACGTCCACCGCTCTGACGAACATAACGGCCTACTGATTTCTTGACCGCCCTGGTTATTGTCTCTCGATAGGCGACGCGAGGTCTGCCAACATTGGCGGCAACACGATATTCGCGCAGCATTCGATCGACAAGAACTTCCAGGTGCAGTTCACCCATGCCATAAAGTATCGTCTGGCCGGTTTGATCGTCTGTCCGGACGCGAAATGTCGGATCTTCTTCAGCCAATGCCTTGAGGGCGATGCCCATCTTGTCCTGGTCCAGATTCGTCTTCGGTTCTACGGCCAAGGAAATCACCGGTTCTGGAAATTCAATTGATTCTAAAATGACCGGAGATTCCTGAGTACATAGCGTATCTCCGGTGAAGGTGTCCTTTAAGCCTAAGGTAGCAACGATATCGCCTGCCAGGACGTAATCCAGATCCTCTCTCCGGTCCGCATGCATTCGCAGCAGCCGGCCGATCCGTTCTTTACTATTTTTGGTACTGTTTATGACCTTTGATCCAGCGCTGACCTTACCGGAATAGACACGGATGTAGGCCAGCCGGCCTACATAAGGATCCGCGACAATCTTGAATACCAGCGCCGCAAGAGGCCCATCATCCTCAGGTGGTCTTGCCTCCATTTCACCCGTTTTGACACTAATACCCACTATCGGCGGAATGTCCAGCGGCGATGGTAAATAGTAGACCACCGCGTCCATCACCCGCTGAATCCCCTTATTGCGAAGAGCCGACCCGCATAATACCGGTGTCACTGCTCCTGCTATTGTTGCCTTTCGCAGAGCTTTACGAAGGTCCTCTGCCGGAATTTCTTCTCCATCAAGGTAGCGAACAACGAGCTCGTCGTCGGTCTCGACGATGTTCTCCAATATTCGACCTCGGGCTGCCAATACAGTTGGCATCAGCTCTTCCGGGATCTCTGCTGGAATCGATGTCACGCCTAAGTCTTCTTCCAACCATTCCGATGCTTCCATGGTCAGTAAATCGACGATTCCCCGAAAATCGGACTCATCACCAATCGGCCACTGAATCGGCAAAGGATTAGCTTTCAAACGGTCTCGAATCATGTCGAGCGTTCGCTCAAAATCAGCCCCCACCCTATCCATCTTGTTTACAAAACATATCCGGGGGACACCATACTGGTCGGCTTGACGCCAAACCGTCTCTGACTGTGGCTCCACGCCTGCCACGGCGTCAAATACGACAACTCCCCCATCCAAGACTCGCAAACTCCTCTGAACCTCAGCTGTGAAGTCGATGTGACCAGGGGTATCGATGATGTTAATCTGGTGGTCTTTCCAATAGGCTGTTGTCGCGGCGGATGTGATCGTAATGCCGCGTTCCTGCTCCTGGACCATATGATCCATAGTGGCAGTTCCGTCATGGACTTCGCCCATGCGGTGGATGCGGCCTGTATAGTACAGGACTCGTTCTGTAGTTGTCGTCTTCCCAGCATCAATATGGGCAATGATGCCGATGTTACGAATTTTCTCTAGAGAATAGCGAGTCATTTCAATCAATCACAATTTTGTAAGATAAAGCGGCAAAAACTGTTTTGCCAATAATCCTTAGAAACGGTAATGAGCAAAGGCTCTATTGGCCTCGGCCATCCGGTGTGTGTCATCTTTCTTCTTCACGGCTGAGCCCTGTCCGTTCGCGGCGTCCATAATCTCGGCGGCGAGATTTTCGGCCATGGATCGACCACCTCTGGTACGCGCTGCTGCGAGCATCCAGCGAATTGCCAGAGATGTCTGCCTGTGATACGGGACTTCCATTGGAACCTGGTATGTCGCGCCACCGACACGGCGAGGCTTTACCTCAACTTGCGGTGTTATACGATTCATCGCTTTGTCAAATACCTCGAGTGGGCTCTGCTTTGTTCTCTGCTCAATCAGGTCGAACGATTCGTAGATAATCCGCAGCGCAGTGCTCTTCTTGCCACCATACATCATACGATTGACGAACATCTGTACAGTGACGCTGTTATATCGTAAGTCTGGTGCAATCTTTCTTTTTTCTGGACGGTTACGTCTTGGCATCTAATATACTCCGTGCGCTTATTCTACTTTGGCGCTTTCGCTCCATATTTTGAGCGGCCTTGCTTCCGGCTATCAACGCCCTCGGCATCGAGTGTGCCCCGAATGATGTGGTAACGAACACCAGGTAAATCCTTAACTCGTCCTCCTCTTACCAGGACCACCGAGTGATCCTGCAGGGAATGGCCTTCGCCAGGAATATAGGCCGTCACTTCGATATGGTTAGTCAGACGGACACGAGCGACTTTTCGAAGGGCCGAATTCGGTTTCTTCGGAGGCATCGTTTTTACCTGGGTGCACACACCTCGTTTTTGCGGAGCCCCTTTTGGTTGTTTTGTTCGTCGCTGGTTAAACGAGTTAAAGGTAAATTGCAAAGCCGGCGCTTTCGTCTTCTTCGCTTTTATTTTTCGCCCTTTACGTGTCAGCTGATTTATCGTCGGCACTATCCCACTCTCCTTTAATGAACCATTATCGGTTTCGGCCGCACCTTCAAGTTATAAAACTAACTTCCAATATCTACTCATCAACGGAGGCCATCGAAGCACTTCGATGGCCTCCAGCTTATTTCTTTATCGTATTCGTGACTCGGGTAAGACTATGTCTCCGCTAAGTCACGGCTCGGTAGAAAGTCCAAACGACAATTTTACCATATGGGTATCTATTGTCAATAAAGCTACCTAAGATTGTAAAAATTTGCCACAAACGACGGGTTGCTCGGGCACCGGTCCTTGCCATCTCCGACACAGCGGAGGACGTTCAAACAGACCCTACCTTCGGGCGAGGTCCATCAGACCGGTCCCGACCCAGTGTCGCTGCCGTTTATCGTCTTCCTTGCCGAAGCGAATTGTAGTGCCGCCTTCTGTGACCGCTTCGATCGATAGACCCAGACTCTGCAATTCCTTTACCAATACTCTGAATGAAGCAGGGATGCCTGGTTCATCAATCTTCTCGCTCTTGACAATAGCCTCGTAAGTCTTGACGCGCCCCTGGACATCATCAGACTTTATAGTCAACATTTCCTGCAAAGTATGGGCAGCGCCATACGCTTCTAGCGCCCAGACCTCCATCTCTCCAAATCGCTGGCCACCAAACTGGGCCTTACCGCCAAGGGGCTGCTGCGTCACTAAGGAGTACGGGCCAGTTGACCGGGCATGAACTTTATCCTCGACAAGGTGGGCTAGCTTGAGCATGTGAATAATGCCCACAGTAACTGGCTGGTCGAAGGCTTTTCCTGATTTCCCGTTTATCAGCTTCTCTTTGCCGAGAATTGGTAACGGCATGCGGGATATCAAAGAAAGTTGGGCTGCCTTCTTTACAAGATCTTTGTAAGCGAAGGTCCGGGGATCAATCGCGAATTCCTCCGCGAGGGTCTCGCCCATCATTTCCTGAATATAGGCGTACCATTCTCGGGTGCAAATCTCGATTGCCTTCTCGTTGTATTTAACCCATTCGGACTTTCGCATTTCAGCAAGATCAAAAGGCATTAACGACTCAGGTTCCCAGCCTTGTTCTTTGAGCCATTCGCTGGCTACGGTATGCCGGGCATATCGAAGGTCCGTGGACATGCGATCGATGTCGTAGTCGCTCTCAGCCAGCCAGGCAGAGATGAAGAAATTGCGAGCTTCGTCATCATCATCCAATGTCTCAGTGTCATATTCAATCTCTTTAAGCCAGTCCCACGCCCATTCCGTGACCACGGCCCAGCCTCTGTCGACCAGCCATGCTCTCGCCAATTCGGACGCGATTTCGACCTCATTAGCTCCATCAAAGACCGGCGTGACAGCCCTGAAACCAAGGCGGGTTGCTGCCCATCCGAGATGTGTCTCCAGGATTTGTCCGAGATTCATTCGACCAGGGACACCGATCGGATTCAAGATAATATCTACGGGCGTTCCATTGGGAAGGAACGGCATATCTTCAACAGGTACGATTTTTGAAACAACACCCTTGTTACCATGCCGGCCGGCGACCTTATCTCCTTCGGAGATCTTTCGCCTTTGAGCCACAGAAACCCGGACCATTGTTTCAACACCGGCAGGTAGATCTCGATCCTGCTGCCTGTCGAAGACCTGGACGTCTACAACTTTCCCTCTTGCGCCATTGGGGAGTCTGAGGCTGGAGTCTTTTACTTCTCGAGCCTTATCACCGAAAATCGCGCGCAGGAGTTTCTCTTCGGGGCTCAACTCCTTCTCACCTTTCGGAGTAATCTTGCCGACCAAGATATCGTTTTCATTGACGTAGGCGCCCACGCGAATAATCCCCCGTTCATCGAGGTCCTTTAAGGCATCCTCACTGACATTGGGGATATCGTAGGTGATCTCTTCGGGACCAAGCTTGGTATCTCGAGCTTCCAGCTCATGTTTCTCAATATGGATTGAGGTGAACTGGTCCTCTCGAACGAGTCGTTCGCTCACCAGGATAGCATCCTCGAAGTTCCCCCCTTCCCATGATAGAAAGGCGACAACAACATCCTGTCCCAGAGCTAGTTCTCCGTATTTGGTCGAAGAACTATCAGCGAGAATTGTACCTTTCTTAATCCGCTGACCTTTGACGACGATCGGTCGCTGGTCAATACAAGTACTCTGATTAGATCGGTTGTACTTTCTTAAATTATATGTTCGAGGACCACTGTCCGTAGTTATTATTATTCTGTCGCCAGTGACGCTGATGACCTCGCCATCTTCATCGGCGATAACCACCTGGCCTGAATTCAAAGCCGCTTGCCACTCCATGCCCGTGCTAACAACTGCGACGTCAGGAGTCAAAAGAGGGACCGCCTGGCGCTGCATGTTTGAGCCCATCAGAGCCCGGTTAGCATCATCATGCTCTAGGAAAGGAATCAGAGCTGCCGAAATGCCGACGATCTGACGAGGAGCCACATCCATGAAATCGATACGCTCCACCGACGAGAATCGGAACTGCTGATTTCGGCGGGCGGAGATTCTCGTTCCGACAAACTGTCTCTTGGCATCTAGCTCGGCATTGGCCTGGGCTATTGTGTACCGGTCTTCCTCATCGGCCGACATGTACAGGATATCATCGGTCAAGAACGGAGTTACTCTTACGTTCTCAATACCGGCTTCTCGAATCGCCTCGGTGTGTTTGCGACTAATCTTCTTGCCAATATCGACGATAATCTCGCCACTGTCTGGATCGACGATGTTTTCAAAGGCATTGTGCCCAACTAACTTCTTGTCGTCGCCTGCCATGGTATTGATCACGCGTCGATAAGGGGTCTCAATAAATCCGTAGCTGTTTACACGCCCATAGGTGGCCAAGCGGCCGATAAGGCCAATATTTGGTCCCTCAGGGGTTTCAATGGGGCAGATTCGGCCGTAATGGCTGTGATGAACATCACGGACCTCAAATCCAGCCCTCTCTCTTCGTAGACCACCAGGACCGAGTGCGGACAAGGTTCGCTTATGGGTTAATTCAGCCAGTGGATTAGCCTGTTCCATGAACTGGCTCAACTGCGAACTGCCGAAAAATTCTCGAATCGCGGCCACGACGGGTCTGATGTTAATCAGGTTTACAGCCGTAAGCGTATCAGCATCTCGAATCGACATGCGTTCGCGCACAACCCGCTCCATCCGACGCAATCCAACTCGAAGTTTAGCTTGCAGCAATTCGCCAACCGTCTTTACTCGTCGGTTGCCGAGATGGTCGATGTCATCTGGCCCGATTTGGGCGTTGTTGATCCTGATCATCCTCCTAACAAGGTTAATAACGTCATGCTGGGTTAAGGTTCGATGCGTCTCAGGGATAATCTCCTCGAGATTCAAGCGCTTGTTTAGTTTATAGCGTCCTACTCGAGCCAAATCATAACGTCGTTGATCGTAGAGCTGCTCAACCAGGTATTGCCTTGCATTATCCAATGTTGGCGGATCGCCGGGTCGCATTCGTTTGTAAAATTCTATCAGCGCCTGTTCCGCGATTGGTTTGTCTGGATCCCAGGCCGGTTCTTGTTCGATGGATCCCTGGATGTATGCATGTTCCGGATTGGTATCGACATCCTCAAATAGGGCAAGAATTTCCTTGTCCGTTCCTTCTTTAATAAGGGTGTCCCCGAGAAGATCGTCCACACCGGCTAGAGCCTTGAGGAAAAGCGTGATCGGGACAGTACGTTTTCTATTAAATTTGACTGTTAGGTAATCAGTCTTCCGGGATTCAAACTCCATCCAGGCGCCGCGATCGGGTATCAATTTGGCCATCGCCAATGGCCGGCCAGTCGTTCTATCTTCCTGGACCTCGAAATAAACTCCGGGTGAACGAATCAACTGGCTAACAACAACGCGCTCTGTACCATTAATAATGAACGTTCCTGACGGAGTCATCATTGGAAAATCACCCATAAAGATGTCCTGGGCGATGGGTTGGTCCAGATCGGTGCTGTATAGAACCACCTTTACATAAAGTGGAGCTGCGTAGCTCATGTCGCGTTCAACGCATTCCTCCACGTTGTATTTAGGCTCCTCAAACCAGTATTTGAGATCGAATCCATCTACTTCAGGGTGTTTACTTGGAAAATAGAGGCTCAAATCACCGTTGAAGCTGACGATTGGCGAAATTTCCTCGAAAAGTTCCGCTAAACTTTCTTCGCGGAATTTCTCAAATGAGTTTATTTGAATGTCGATGAGGTTTGGTAATTCGAGGGGATCTGTTGTACGTGCATAGGTTTTTACTGGACGGTTTTTCATGAATTAACACCTGGTCCCTTTTTCACGTGGATAAGCCCAACTTCCATAAATAAGGGGCGCAACGTCTAGCGTTGCACCCCTCAATCAATTTTGCTTCAAAATCAGTCACCAAGTTCAACGATGTAACGAATTGATTTTACTGCTTTCGTGGTAACTCCCACCCGGTGCCTGTGCATTACTCGATTAATATGCGAACGAATAGTATAGCGGGATGTCGTCAAGGTGTCAAGCGGTTGTAAATATCCGTGATTTGAGAACCGGCTTCTCGCCAACTGTACATTTTCTTGACCCTGTTCCGCAGTTCATTCCCGAGAGATTGAGCGAGATCGAGATTATTTATCAAGGTTTTGACTGCTTCAGCCATCGCTTCAACATCAGCGACCGGTGCATAGAGGCCATGCTCGGCCAGGAATTCGCGATGCACCGGTGTATCAAAGGCCACCACTGGCATCGATAGGGCCATATAGTTTAAGACCTTACCACTACCTTCAGAAGTTGACATTTTGGCGGAGATGCCAATGTCGCCGAGCGACAAGTATCGGGGGGCGTCACGGTACTGAACTTTTCCCGTAAACAATACGCAATCAGACAGGCCAAGATGATCGGCCATATGTTGATAGGACTCGGACTTGGGAAATCCCATAATAAGAAAGAAGGCTCTCACTCCATCTCTCTTCAATACAGCCGCCGATTTAATTATTTCAGGAATACCCTGGTAATCGGCGAGTAGGCCCAGGTAGGCGATCACCGGCCGATCGAGTGGTATGCCTAATTTCTGCTTTAAGGCCACTTTGTCCACATCTCCGTACTGATTTGTATTGAAGCGGTCCGTGTCAACACAATCTGGAAGTGGGTGGATTGTATCCGGTCGAACGCCAAAATCGTTCACGAGAAGATCTCTGCCGTGAAGGGAGCTAGTCAGAATGGCTTGTGGAATCTGGCAGGCCAGTTTCTCGAATCTTCTGAAAAAAGAGAAGGCCATGCTGTTCTGAGACAGGAAATTGTGGTCGACCATCTCGCTGGTCAAGCTTCCCTGAAAGTCGAAAACGAGGGGGACGCCAAGAACCCGGCTGACGAAGCCTCCAATCAGCGCGCCTTCATGCATGTGCCCATGCACCAGGTCCGGGCGCATTTGTCGACCAACCTGTATGCTCTTAAGCAGCAGGTATATATCGAAGGTTATCTTGTGGCGCGAGGAACCAACTTCGTAGTCGGCTCGATAGGGAAGAGTTCGCGTGCGATGTATTTTCAAGCCCGGCATATCGTCACCCATATGGTAAGTGACTATTTCTATCGAATGTCCGAGGGCTTGAAGAGCAGTCGCTTCTTCAAGTATCCTGATGTGCCCACCATAATCCTTAAAGAAGGATGTGGGAGCAACCATCAATACTCTCTTCGAATCGGGTGGATGGCTGTTATTAATTGTCATGCTGGCGACAAGAAAATCTAAGAATCTTTGGCACTAGATCGTCGCCCAAAACCAAATAGCTGGGCTCCTATGCTGAATCCTCCGATCTCCGGCTCCGATGATTCTTCCATCCAAGCATTCCTCGTTCGTTCATCGATCCACCGGTAGCGATCCTGAATTACGTCATCAAGAATGAGCGACAGGCGTTCTTGATCGCCATCGGATACAAGTCTTCGCATGACCTGGAGTTCAGCTAACACAGCGTCCATCCACCGGAGCGTAGCCTCCTTATCATTAACCGCCAGCGGAGCAATATCCTGGTTTTCGACAGATGCTGTTGCAAGCGCAAAATCCAGACCTGCGAATCGAAGTAGATCCCGCCACCCCGTCGCCTGGCTTACAGCCCGAAACATCGCCGCTCCTAGTAGGCCGGGCAGTGTCTCAACGCCCTGCATCAGACTATCGTATTCATAAGGATCCAGGAAATAGGGCGTAGCTCCGAGAATCCGGCCAAGATTGACGGCTGTCTCGACAGCCTGCGGATCCGCCTTAGCGGAAGGCATAACGCAGAAAATACTGTGTTCAAAAAGATCGGCCTGGGCAGCTTCCAATGACATACTCCCATCTATTAGGTTGGAGGCTGCAAGCACGGGGTTGGCGCCGACATAATGACCCTGCCTGATGTGCATGTCGGCGAGCTTTTGGCTGGCTCCCTTAAACCGGCTCAGATCGATGATAAGCGTATGGTCCTGAATTTCCTCTCCCACAATTTCGAGCGTAATCGACTGTTCTGAAGATGGCGTCTTAAGAACAATAATATCAGCCGCTCGAGCAGCGTTTACCAGATTGTTAGTCGTGTCATCTACGGATCCGATTTCTCGTGCTATCTTGGCGATACCCTTATCTTTAACGTAGCCGAGAACTGAGAGACCCAATTCGGATCCCCGCAGAGCCATTCCAATAGAAGCAGTCACCTTATCCAATCCCACAATAGCTATCATTTTCGTTTTCATGGTTTCCTCAACAATCTGCGAATATGGGATCAATCGACGGGCGATGAGCGAGCAATGTTTTTCTGGTTCGGATACTCAGTTTATCCCGTCAGCCCGGCGCAACAAAGCTAACATTTGTTCAAGCTCTTCATCTGTAGATTTATCGTTTTCATTTTGATTGGTTTCAATCGGGCTTGCCGGAGCAGGGTGGTGACGGCGGATTAGCTCGACCGTCAGGGCCGCTGATCCAGCTTCCACGGCTAAATCAGCGCCCCATTCGGCATGCATGGCTTTTGTTTTGAATGGTCGGCTTAACCCCTGTCCGGATCCATTGGCCCATTTCTCAGCAGCAGCAGGGGCGATTACTTCGGCTAGTACGACCAGGGGGCGATCCCACCAGGTCGTCTGCGCTTCCGTCTTTCCGACATCATGCAGGATCGCTGCCGCCAGAAGTTCGTTTTCACTATGACCTGTTCCCTTTATAGTCCGCATAACACGGTAGCAGTGATGTTTATCTGCTGGTGGCATCCTTTGAAATAGATCCATCTCATTTGGATTTAGAATTGCCGCAACTTCCTCTTCATGATCGGACGGAAGATTAGCCGGTCGCATCGCCTGCCAGAACTGCCATATCCGATATCGTGCCCGCCTTACTACCCCCATAAGAAGAAGGTAAATGTGCCAAAATCGAGTCCCGTCAGGATGGGAACAATGATGCTCATGAGCGGATCGATGAATATGGAAAAGATGCTGAATCCAGCTAACGAAGGAAGAATAAGGATGGCTAACAGTATCATCGGACCATACTGGCGAAGGGCACCCAGTTGGTAGGCCATTTCCGGCGGCAGCAAACCCAGCAAAATGGTGAATCCATCCAACGGGGGTATCGGCATGAGGTTGAAGGCAAAAAGGACTAAATTGATATATATGCCCATTAATACGATTTGCCCAGGCGTCGGAAGTATTCCGCTGGACAATGTCGGGGAAATGACTCCCAGGCGAATAGGAATGGCATAGAGCAGGGCCATAAAGAGGTTAGCCAAAGGCCCTGCAATGGCTACGATGGCCATTGATGTGCGAGGATTGCCTCTCAAGCGGCTTGGATTAACAGGGGTCGTTGCCCAACCAAATCCCAGGAGGAAAAGCATCAATATACCGAACGCATTCAGGTGCACGAATGGATTTATAGAGATACGGCCCGCTGCCCGGGGAGTCGGATCGTCCAACCTGTCGGCGACTATGGCATGGGCAAATTCATGATATGCGAAGGCAAGGATCGCCGTTATCGCGAAAGCAATCGCAAGTCCAGGACTTCGCTGAATTAATGAGAATATAAACATATTTATGTGCTTCCCTCTGAGCCACTCCCCATTATAGCTTGTCGGTCGTAGCGTGCCGACAATATAATCAACTGTTATGAATTCTCAGCTGGATCTGGGAGATATTGTCCGCCTGCGAAAGAAACATCCCTGCGGCAGTTATGAATGGAAGATCGTACGGCTTGGCGTCGATATTGGTCTTGTGTGCCAGGGCTGCAATCGCCGGATCCTGCTGCCAAGAAGTACGGTTAATAAACGAATGAAAGCGATCATTAAATACAGCAGCGAGCAAGAACCTGAATGATATCTACTTGGTTGGGCGGAATTTATGTTGGTCTGGTCGCGGGCATTGCCGTTTTCGGCATGCTCGGTCTTGTTACCATCTGGTTTTATTGGAGGCACCGGCACGATAGCTATCCCTGCCCTAATGTTCTTGAGGACGAACTGCCCAGGGTGGTTGTCCAGCTTCCTATATATAATGAGAGGTTTGTTGTCGAAAGGCTCCTCGAAGCGGCGGTGAATCTGGACTATCCACGCGATCGACTGCAAATCCAGGTTCTTGATGATTCAACCGATGAAACGACAATAATCGCGGCCGAATTGGTTGACCATTATCGCAGCCAAGGAATCAATATCGCATTAGAGCACCGGGAAACGCGGTCAGGTTTTAAGGCAGGAGCTCTGGGGTCCGGACTTAATTCCGCTGATGGTGATTTTATCGCCGTATTTGATGCGGATTTTGCACCTCTCCCGGACTTTCTGCGGCAAACGATTCCCCACTTCCTGAGCGATCCAGAG
>DASRZI010000075.1:0-9010 GCA_035686605.1 Candidatus Zixiibacteriota bacterium | reverse complement strand
CGGAGCGCAATTCGAAACAGGTTTTCATCACTCTGGACGACATGGAGAAGCGAACCAGGTTCTGGAATTATCCGATCGGTGGGAAGGACCACGACCACTGGCGCTTCCTCAACCTCTGTGTTTGCCGGCAGTGGTGTCTGTGTAGCGTGAACCTCAGGGGTCTGGGTAGAAGCCTGCGTTGGCACCTCTTCGCTCGTTTCGGTCGCTTCGATCAGCCCGATTGTTTCAGGCGGAGCGGCTGGGTTCTGTGGGCCGGCGACGAAGTCGATCAGCAAGAAAGTGCCCAATCCAAAAACTGCTCCACATACCAACACAATCGCTATTATCTTTGTGTTTATTCCGCGATCTGCCATCTCTCTTCGACGATTACTTATACCTAACAGCCATGCCGATATCCACCGGCGTGCCCGCAGAAGTATATGTAAATCCACCCCCCTCTGCCAACCCATTCATATTTTCTGAACTACCTGCGAAGGGGCGATCTTATGCTGGTTGTGCCGTCAGAGAACTGAAGGATAATTACTCAACGATCGGCGCAGCACTCGGCTAAGGCCAGCCTGCCAATATTGTTTGAATTGTTCCAATTATCGGCGGAACGGGACACACTCCCTATTCGGCGAAAGATGTGGCAAGGAGCCGATAATCTTCAGACATCTATTCGTATGCCAGACATGTCGACGTGGACGGGTTCCCCAAGGGCTCTAGTGGTGCTGGATAGAAGAAAATCAATCAATTTGAGAGTTTAGAGTGGCGGAACTGGCGATGTGATCTGAGGTGGGGTTTGATCCACTCTCTCAGACAATGACGGCATTGGTTCACAGGCGATTATTTCAACCATTTGCGAATACCTCGAACATCACCTTTCCGGCCATTTGCTCCAAATAGCTTCATCCTCTTAACTGCCTTTCGCCAGGTGTCGCTCGGAGCTGGAGGTGGGATGTTTTGATGGGTCTCCTTGCTTAACCGGAAGGCGAGATCGATGATGAGCGTGCTGACCTCCGACTCTGGGCGTGTAAGAAGGAAGGGCAAACCGGTGTTGATGGCTTCGGTAAAGAGACGAGGAGAATGAGGAATAACGAGGGAGATGGGATGATGCAGGGCATCTTCGATCTGTCTGGGGGTCATGTCGATCTTGGCCTGGGTCTGATTTAACACAAAGTAGACCTTTTCCTCATCAAAACCAAGGCTCTTGTAGGTATTTAGGTTGATCGCGGCTGCCCGGACAGAAACTAGGTCGGGAGCGAGAAGAACCAGGATGCTGTCAGCCGTCTCCAGAATCTCAAGGGTGTTGTTCGAGAAGTCATGGGGCAGATCGGCTACGATATAGTCGAAGCGAGGCTGGAGCAAATCTAAAGCTTGCCTTAGCAACTCGGGGCTCACTTCTTCGGCTTCGATAGGGTTCTTGGGAGCCGCCAAAAATCTTAGTCCGCTATCATGGGAACTGATGATGCCATTGAGAGCGTCATCGTCAATGTCAGTTTTGCCAATGGAGGTAATATCGCCCCAGGTTCTTTTTAGCGATTTGTTGAGCATCAAAGCGATCTGGCCATACACCATCACCATGTCAATCAAGATGGTGGGTTTTTGCCAAAGTTCCGTTAAAGCAAGGGAAAGATTCACGGCAACGCTGGAGCTGCCGATGCCGCCGCGGAGCGAATGTACGGCGATTAAGGTGGCATTTTCAACAGGTTTTTGTACCTGGGTCTGGGCAGATTTGAGCGCCTCTGATTTCCGCACCAGGGCTGTTATTCGGGCTGCTAACTCGTCAATCTCGAATGGTTTAGTCAGGTAATCGTCTGCGCCAGCGCTGAAGGCTGCTAATTTGTCATCCAATCGCGCCGCGCCGCTCACAATCAAAATCGGCAAGTGGGCAAAAGCCGCATCCTGTCGAATCTTCCTAGCAACATCAAATCCACTCATGCCAGGCATGACCTTATCCATGATTACGGCGTCGGGCTGCTCGGCCTTTATCTTGCTCAGCGCTTCATTTCCGTTCTCTGCCCGTATCAGCTCGTAGCCGCGTTTGCCCAAGACGGTCTGGAGTAGAAAGTAAAAATCAGGGTCGTCGTCGACAATTAGTATTCTGGGCACGGTCTTCCTCTAATATGGACCTGTTTCTTCGGTGTTGTTACGAACAGGCTCTCCAAGCATTTACAGCTTATTGTAGCCGGGATCAGAGGTTGATGCATATTTCATTAGTGCTATTGGGCGTGCATTAACCAGGGTATCACAGCCACGTTACGCGCCACTGAGGGACTAATTAGCACAGAGTCGTGAGGCCTTGCGACAAACCGCGTCATTTGTGGAAAACAGGGGTCGGATTTGATGAAGCTGGTGGAAGCTACTTCTCCCGGGATTCGGATGGATCTACTAATCCGGAAGGCTGAATGTACTGGACTCCTAGATCTGGGCCAAGGGCTTCTTTCAGAGCATCTTTCATGATGTTTCCGGAGATGTGCATGAGCGTATCTCCATATAAGGGATCGATCCCCATGCTGGCTTGACATGGGTAGTGATGGTGGTGGAGGCCCACATCCTGGATGGCATCGGATACCGGTGTTCCGCTTAATTTTCCTGCTGCAAAATGCGCGCATCCACAGCATGCATCGCGGACGACATCAACCGTATCGATCACCTTCTTCGATTGATCGAGCGTAATGGCGAATGAAGGGCGTCCAAAATACCTGGCGAACTCGCTGATCAAGGCATCATCATAGCTCTCTTTGAGCCGGAGGGCGTTGAAGTGACTTTCTGTTAAAGAGCAAAATGGCATAGGGGTGACAGAGGGGATATCCATCTTTTCAAGCCAACCTCTTAGCTGGCGCGCCAGTCCGAAGGGAAGCCAGGCCTGGCTGTCAATGGGAGCGATGACCGCCCTCGCCCCAATCATTTTGGCTATCTCTGGAATCATTTCAGCCACACCTGGCAGCTCGGCTAGCGACAGAATAAGATCCGCGGCAGGCAATGTCTCGGGCAGATAATCCTCCGGATAATCCAACACAATGGGCAGCGAGCGAGGCGTTTGCCAACTTTCTATGTGCCAGTGTTTAGGGCGATTCTTCTCAAGATTGTCTACGTGCCTCTGCCCATAGTCACCGGTCGTTAGAACCAGAATTCGCATACGTCATACCCCTTGGTTTACTTGTCGCTCGATTTTCTTCGTCGACAATAACTTTATGTCTAGTTTGTTGTGTCTTTGTAGGTGCGTTAAAGATGATGCATTTGCCAGATTAACCTACTGTTTTCAGAATAACAAGCGATTGAGTCAAATCTCTCGCGGGAAGCATTCGTCAAATTCAGCTGCGGTCTTTGGGGCTACCTTTATTTGACCTTCATAGGAGATCAATTGGGAACAACAGTATAGGGCTTCTGGCGAATCAAGTGATTGGGGCAGAATAATAGACGGCTGTATGTCTTTGATATACTTATATTATGTCAACTATGGTTATTCTTCCTAGTCGGCTTACTGGAGGTCATTTGTAAGGGATTATGAATTAGATTATTCTCACTTCGAGATTTTACCCGTGTGAATAGGCCGAGTGATAGCAGTGTCAGAAAGGTCGCAGAAAATGAATAAAGAGATAGGTAAAAAAGTCGGGCTGATTCTGGACTCTTATGAGCCATCGGCGCCCAAAGACACGGCCGAGGCATTGCGAGATATCTGGTCAGGTTATGAGGCCAAGAGCATGGGGGGTATAAAGGCTGAGGAACGAGCCAAACAGGAGACGCTTGGCATCCCGGTGCCTGTTCTCACCGCCATTGGCAACGAGATTGGAAAGGCGGCCCGAAATCGGGTAGACAACTTCGTGCCCTTAGTGACTTTGTTGTGGGATGATTATGGTCGGGAGGGCCGTGTGGTGGCTGTTTTCCCTCTGGGAAAGATGGAACTTGCCAACCCCAAGGTCATATTACCCCTTACCATGGAGCTCTGCCGGAGCTGTCACACCTGGGAGGACGCCGATCAGCTGGCGATGCGAAGCGTAGAGCCCATCGTTCGAAAAGAGCCGGACGTGTGGCTTCCGTCTATCGAGCCCTGGCTGGTTGATGACAATCGATGGGTGAGGCGAGCTGGAGTGACCGTGGTTGGAAGGCTACCTATGAAGCAGCCGGCCTATACCACCGAATGCCTGGATTTGGCTGGGCGTCTCTTACTTGACGATGAAGAAGTAGTAAAAAAGGCGACTAGTTTTGCCATCCGGCTTTCGGCAAGAGGAGAAATCGAACCGGTGAAGGAGTTTCTTGCCAAAAGAGTTCCACCGGCCGATCCAGCCGCGACTTGGTTGCTTTGTGACGTCATACGAAGCATGTCGAATTCGTTTATGCCTGAATTCACACCCCTTCTACCCCGATATGAACAGTGGCTCACCAGCGAAACTATTAGCTCTCGCGATCGCAGATCTGTCGAAAGTGCGGTGAAAGTCCTTCGGAAATACCTATAGAGGCGTCAGACCGAGAGCATCTCAAACGGCCTGAAATTAGACAAGAAGTTGAGGCTTTAAATCGCAGCAGGGTTACAGAAAGGGGAGCAAGGGGAGCAGAAGCAGATCGTTGTCTTAAGGTCAGCGAACGTGGCGGTAGGCAGAGAGATATCCGGTTTGATTGCCTGGGTTGCGTCTGTACTAGTTTGCCTGGCCTGAATCTATCCGAAGAAAGCGCCGGTTTGTTCGCAGAAGCAGCCCAATAGGTCGACTATCTCCGTTTGGCTGCTCTGGACTTCAACTGTCTCCGTTGACTCCAACCAGAGGCGCTGCTCTATCATCGATTCGTGGAAGATATTCTCCCGCATGAGATCTTCTGCCGTTAACTGCTTTACTGGTGACATATCTAGTACCTCCGTTCGCGCTGCCAGCGTTCTTGAGCACGCGAATAATCATCCGGCTCGCTGATATCAAACCAGATTCCCTGGAACAGAAACGCACTTAACTCTCCCATTTGGGCCAGGCGTGGGAAAACATCATTCTCCAACTTCGCCGGCTGCCCTTCAACCAATAAACTCAATACTTCTGGTTCAAAAAGATAAACCCCGGTATTGATGATACTTATCCCTTCGCTCCTATCCTCGTCATGGAAGTCCGTGATCCGGTTTCCCTGGAGCATAACTTTCCCGTACTTGGGTTCGGCCGAGCGGGGTTTGACCGCGATGGTAGCAAGCCGGTTCTCGTTGTTATGGAAGTTGACGAAGTCAGAGAGATTTATATCTGTTAGCACGTCCCCATGAACAACCAGGAACGGTCCCTGATCCAAATAGGATGCCGCCGCTTTCAATGCCCCAGCGGTTCCCAGAGGCGAGGTCTCTTCAGCATATTGGATCATTGTGCCGCTACCCGATCCATCGCCAAGAGCCTGCCTAAATTGTTCCTTCTGTTTTCCTGCAAGGATAACCAGGTTCCTGATACCGTATTCAACCAGGTGGCCAACCATGATGTGGATGAGTTTCCGATCTTGAATCGGTCGCAGAGCTGGATTCTCGCCGTCAATGTCCCGCCCACCCGCGAGGATTGCGGCTGTAGTGACTACCGGGGTCAGGCTTCGACGAACTAGGGTCTCTATCGCATGAGAGCGATTTCTTATGGTTTGCCCGTCGATCTGGCGATCAACTTGTTTTAGAAGATCCTTGGGAAGAGTTATCGTAAGCCTGGCTTTTGAACGCATACGGCAGTCACCACAACCAAGTGTCATACTTTGTCATACACTTTCAAATCATAGACGATTTCGAACAATATGTCAATTAGTACATAGGCAATAGTTACTAAGAAGTGGAGCTAGAGACTCAGAGGAGGACAATTTTGGTCTGGGCCGCGCTTCAGAAATCGTGACGAATGCTTTGATGATTCGCGGTCTGGCTCTATTTGGAAAACTGACCTATCACCAGATCTAGGGAGGGGATAGGCCGCCCGACTAGCACGAGTAGCCCATTATTTACTAGTTAGTTTGACTGATAAAGCGTTTGATTATCTCAGCCAGTTCTTCACCTTTGTCTTCCTGCAAGAAATGGCCCGCGTTTTCAACGGTTACATGGGCTTGTTCTTTTGCTCCTGGCACCAATCGCTGGAATGGTTTATCTCCTCCTCTGGTGATCGGGTCAGAATCGCTGAAGGTTGTGAGAAGCGGCTTGTCCCACTTCATCAGCTTGCGCCAGGCTATCCGGTTTGCGGCCGCTTCAGGATCCTCGGGGTCAACGGGCACAAGCGTGGGCAGCACCCTGGCTCCGGCTTTGTAAGACTCATCTGGAAATGGCGCATCGTATCCAGCCTTCACTTCCTTGGAGAGGGCCGTGGTCGTCGAACTATTGACGATCCTGGCAACCGGAAATCGCGAGAGCCGCTGGCTGGCATCGCGCCAGCTATAGAAAGCATCGGGCATTTCTCCGCCGACGGGTAAACCGGTATTGGCAACTACCAGCCGGGCGAAACGCCCTTCCTGATCAATGGCTATCCGTAGACCAATCAGTCCGCCCCAGTCCTGGCAGAATAGGGTGATGTCATGAAGGTCCAGACTTTCAATGACCAAGGTTGTCCAATCGACTAGGCGCTTGTATGTATAGTCACTCCGTTCTGCGGGCTTATCTGATCGTCCAAATCCGACGAGATCCGGCGCCACTACCCTATAGCCAGCGTCCACCAGGGGCGGCACCATCTTGCGGTAAAGAAATGACCATGATGGTTCCCCATGAAGAAGTAGGACCGGTGATGCAGCCCGAGGACCCTCGTCCAGATAGTGGACTCGCAAAGTTCCCCCGTCTCCACTGTCGATATGGAGATAATTGGGCTCAAATGGATAATCAGGCAGATTCTGAAAGCGTTCGTCTGGTGTACGTAATAGCTGCATCAATTCTCCTTCAGCTAAATCTTGGATTTTGACTGGCCTAGAATCTATTTCCCAAATTAGCTAATCTTTTTCGAATTGCTCGCTCTGCACCATGTTTGACTGCTGTCAGTCTCATAACCCGCCTCAGCAGCCGTCATGTATCCATCCAAAATCACGACTCTCTCGTGTCACTTACCTCGATAGCCATCCAGGATGGGATCGGCGCCCGCGCCGGGATACGCCCGTAGAAGAAATCGTCCAGGACAAGGGCCAATCTTCTAGATAGCGCCGAGCGTTTTAACCCTGCTCGCACAATATTGTGCATCGTATTGTCAGGATGGGAATAAGGGCAGCTTCGCATGCAAAGACCACAATCGGTGCCGATGGTACACCAGTAAGTGAAGCATGATTCGGCGTTGATCTTCCAACGCAGGGCGCCATCAATCATTTCCCGTCCACCGGTTGGGATCGAATTACTTGGGCATACATCGGCGCATTTCAGACATTTTTCGCAGAAATCAATCATCGACAGGTCGCGCTTTCTTCCATCAGCTACGAGGGGCATGTCCGTCGTCACGACTGCAAGCCTCACGCGGGGGCCGAGCTCGGGAGTCATCAACAGCCCCATTCGTCCAATTTCACCCAATCCGGCATCGCGGGCGACCAACGGACAGATCACCCGATAGCTGCCATCGATATGGGCGCGGGCTGAACAGCCCAAATAGCGAATGAATTCGGCAATCTGAACCGCGATCGCTCCTGAATTGAGATACTGCTGAGCCGTCTCCATCAGCTCTGGTCCATATGGGGCGCTGTCGACAGATGACTTGTCCATCTCCACCGTGATCACGATGGCGAAATCATGAGCCAGGGTCACTGGCTCACCGTATCGATCGCCACGCCCGATATGGCTGTAAAGATGGTAGTCTTTCAATTCGGCGATGCCGGAAGATACCGCGCCAAGCTGAAGAGACCATTGCTTGATAAACCGAGATATCTCATCGCGATCTAACCGGACCTGGCGTGAACCACCCTTATCGCGGTCCAAAATGGAGTGAAAAGCAGCTACCGTATCAAAACTGGCATTGGCCGAGGCAGCGGAGATGGGATCATGATACAGGGCGCCCGGCTCCATTAATCCTGGCCTTTTTCTGAAATTGTCGTCGAGCTCTTTTATATTAGGTTTGTCCCTGTAATACTCCTCGAAGCGTTCTGATCCAGGCTTCAAATTACGCCTCGAAAACATCACGTCTCTCTCGTCAAAACGCGTCGACGGGGTATCGTCTCCTTCGGGGAAGTGGTTCCCGAAGGGAAGGAGAAGCATCAGGAACAATACAATGGATATAGCAAGCAATACCGAAGCTGGCGCGATGGAATCGGTAGTCAGCCCGAGGATACCTGCCAGGACATATGGAAGAGGGAGCAGAAAAGCTGCCAGGATTGCTCGTCGAAAGGCCCGGGGCTCGCCTTCACGGATGGACACGATGGCGAATAGAAGCATAGATCCGGCAAGAAGCACTCCGATGGCGAGAAGTAGGCCATTGAGAGCGGCAACGGTGGTTGTTGACATGGTTATCCTCCTCCATTCTAGTATAGCCTTGATAATATGAGGACCAAGATATGATCAGCTGGATGACGGGCAAGATTTGGACCTCGTTTGGAATCGGGCGTGCTGCAGGGTCTTCGTTACACCGTTGATGTTAGGAATGGCCTCGATGGACAGCCTCGTGTTATACTAATTGTTGGCTTTACAAATGCCCAAGTGCACCGGACAACGATGATATCTTTAGTCTGTCAACGTAAATGGGGACAGCTAACCGGGACCATCTTCACCATAACCGCACAAAAAATTACGCATATACAACCGGGATCGCAAGATCCTGTCTATAGAAACTGGCTAACCGCTCATAATCAAGATAATTTGGAGAAAGTATATGAAAAACACTTGGAGACCTTTACTATATGTCATCATTCTGTCGGCACTACTTGCCCTGGCTGCTTGTGGACTTAGTGATGAAGAGATCGCCCAAACTGCTCAGAGTCTGGGTCCGAATCGGATTGCCGGTCTCGCGGCAACGATCGAAGCGTTACCCGCAGAACAAGTGGCGATATTGGAGCAAATGGCTGTCAATGCTGGTGTAGCCCCGCTTTCCGCCGCCCAACGGTCGGCAGTCATCGCTACGGTCGATGCCGCCAGAGTAAC
>DASRZI010000074.1:0-13580 GCA_035686605.1 Candidatus Zixiibacteriota bacterium | reverse complement strand
CCCAATCCAACTAATCGACAACTTAAGCCATAATCCTTATGATTATCGTCATTATCCCCCATTTGTAAACAATCTACCCTCGTGACTGTCACCTCCCAGGTGACCGTCACGTTCTCCAATATTAGAACAAATCTGCTACCTACCCCGTATCCACCACCACCGGTAGTAGGCGCAAGCCCTCTTGCCTATCCATTCTTCACCAGCCTCCTGTGCGAGGTTCCACGTGACAGTCACTTTGGAGGTGACAATCACATTCTTCATCAGTAGGCCAAATCTTCTCCCCAGTCCCCAGCCCCCAAGCCCCAGTCCCGGTTATATATTGACAACCGGGAAACATATTATTTAGACTCCTTACAAACAATCACTCTCTTTTCCTGTCTTAATCTTTTCCAGTAATCCAAGAAACTAAACTTCTGAACCACTTTGAAAATGTACCCCCTTCGAAAAACCAACCCCCTTCTAGTAATTACCAGCCTTCTCTTCATAGCCAGCATCCTTCCATCCTGCAATCCGTCCCCAAGACCAACATCGCCGGCCGATCCAACCACACCTTCAGACTCCATCGCATCATCCCAAACACAAAACGAAACTCGGACTACCTCTCCTGCCGGTCCCATCGAATGCCCGGAACAACCGGCCGAATTCGTGACCGATCTCAACATCCGCCAGACTCCCTCCCTGGCCGAACCCGACCCTCGTGTCCCCTTCCACGATCCCCAGTTTGGCACATGCTTGGTGCGCGTAACCGACCGCCACCAGGACATCTCCCCGGATGACGCCTCCTTGGGCCTCAAAAACGAATACTCCCGGGTTCAATCCTTTAACGCCGATAGCAGCAAATTCATCATCCGGGGTACCGACGCCACCTGGTATCTTTATGACGCTCTATCCCTTCGTCCGCTGGCTGAGCTGTTCCTGGACGTAGATCCTCGCTGGGACTCCAGCGATCCCGATCTGCTCTACTTCTCCGAAGAAACACGCCTGATGGCCTATGACCTACAAACAAACCAGACCTCCACCATCCATGAATTTGCCGCTGATTTCCCAGGCCAAACACTATCCTATGTCTGGTCTCGCTATGAAGGAAGCCCCTCATTCGACGGCCGGTATTGGGGTTTCATGGCCCAGGATGACGACTGGCAGACCATCGCTTTTCTTATTTACGATATGGTCGAAGACAAAGTAATCGCCGCTCGCGATATTCCTGGAAATCCTGATATCGACTCCGTCACCATCAGCCCCTTTGGCGTCTACTTTCTGGCCTACTTCGATTTCTGCGAGCAAGGTCAGATGGGCAGCGACCTCCATCCTTGCGGTCTGATGGTCTATGACCGGAGGACCGGTCTTGGCCAACTGGAGAATGGCCGTGGCTTGCTGCGTATTGTGGGCCACTCGGATACCGCCCTCGATGCCCAGGGGCGTGAGGTCTTGGTTTATCAGGACATAGACACCGACCATATTTCCTTACTTGATCTGGAATCGGGAAGCGTGACGCCTTTGCTGCCCATAGACTTCAGCCACGCGCCTATCGGCGTTCACTTTTCCGGCCGGGCCAGGAATGTGCCTGGATGGGCTCTGATCTCCACTTACAGCGGCGGGCACCCAACCGATCAGACCTGGATGGACGACTCGATCTTTGCCCTCCAATTAGAGGCTGGTGGGGTAATTATGCGGCTGGCTCATACCCATTCGCTGGTCGATGAAGATCAAGAGCACGACTATTGGGCTGAACCCCAGGCATCTGTCTCCGCCGACTTTCGCCGGGTCCTGTTCACCAGTAATTGGGGGCGATCAGGCACTGGCGCTGTCGATACGTACATGATCCAACTCCCACAAAACTGGCTCGCTTTGACACCCGAAATCCCATAACCAACAGCCTGCAGCCGGCTTTTTTTGCCGTCCCCATAAACACCCTGGTAGAGTAGCCTGAGATATCCGGGCATGCGACCTCCTATCGCAAAGCTGGTTCGAAGTTCGTCTGACCGCTGCCCAACAAACTAATCTACCCTCATTATGAACTATAATAAGCTGCTATGAACGTGGTTGTGGTAACAGTTGGAGCGATCGCTTTCCTGATTCTTGCCCTTCTTCTATGGGCTCAATGGAAACGGTGGCAGGAGAAGAAACTCCGTCGGGCAGGTATAACAACAATTGCCGTCGGCGGTGGTCATACCTCTGCGGCCGGTTGTCTGGGGATTGCCGGCTATTTGAGCCTGCTGTTCATGGTTGTCTGGTTTACCATCGACATCGTTGAGGAAGGTATCCCCTTTGAATGGCTGAATTGGGTCATCGTCATTGGCCTTCTGGTTGGCTTCTTCGCCTTTGTCGCTTGGGCCAGTATGGGTGTTGGTTCCAGCTTCGCCCTCACCCGGCTGGTGCTGGATTCGCAAGGTATACGCTTGACTCGATCAGGAAAGACGCAGCTGGCCATCCGCTGGGGAGAACCCTGGCAGCTGGGACAATATGCCGACGTTCATTTTCGCTACCGGCATCTGGGTGAAAACTATACCGATTACACATTGTGGTTCGTCCTGCAGCAAGAGAACAAGCGGCTTCACCTTCGATTTGATACTCCGAGCGAACGAATCGGCGGTTTGCCTCCATATGAAGGATCCGGGGAAGGCCTGGAGATCGTTGAGTTGAGCGAGTGGCTGCAGGTCGAGATCCTTCAACGACACGCTCTCTGGAATATACCTGCTGGCATGGAACCCGATTTTTCCCTTGCAGACACGACTGATGAAACCCCCGGTATTTATACAACTAGATCGCCGGACCCGTCCTTGATGAAGGCTCTCAATTTCTCCGAGGAAGATTTGGCTTTCAACAGGGAGGGAGCGCACAAAGTAGCTCAGCTGGCCCATTTGCAGCGCGATCGTTGGATTACCCTGGGGACCTACGCAGTCATGGCCCTCCTATTCGGCTGGCTGGCAGTGAGACAGGTCTTCCGGCCGGCGAGCAGCGATTCAACGGAGACCAGGGTGGCAGCACTGATAGTGTTCTTATTGGTCTTCGGCTTCTGTACCTTAATGGCCCTGGTATCTTATGCCGATATTCGGTTTGGCGTTCACGTTTCACGGACCAGGGGGACCGTAACTTTGCAGCACTACCAGCAAAGTGGTGAATATTGGCTCCGCGTAAAAGACTCGGCCGTTCCCATCAACAAGCAGCTGTACGAAACTTTCGAAGATCAAGCCCTCTACGATTTGTACTTCGCCTACCATGGCCTTGGCGACGCAGATCGAACCCTCATCTCGGCCGAAAAAGTAGTCCCCTCGTGACCGTCACCTCCTCGTGACCGTCACCTCCTAGGTGACTGTCACGTTTCTTTCACTCGCCAAATCTTCTACCTACCCTTTCCCCACCAGCACCGCCATTCGGCGTTGCATTATCTAACGCCTGCTGAATGTGATTCGTTATTTGCTACACCTTAACTATCTGTCCACTTTTCTGGTGTCAGATCACATGTCACTTCGTCACCTTGTCCTCTGGCGAACGTAGTTCGCCCAAGACGAGTCCTCTCGTCATCGGCCCTCGCCGATTTCCCATCGCCCAAGACGAGTCCTCTCGTCACCGGCCCCACGGCCGTTTTTGCTTCTCCTCAAACCAGACTACAATTAACTACCATACTCCCGTCAAGCATCTCTCCAAAAGGAAATGAGCATGCACGCACATACCGTATTTTTTGCTTTGAACGACAAATCCGACACGGCGATTGAACAATTCATCGCCGACAGCAAGCAATATCTCGCCGTAAATCCTGGGATTAACTCCTTTGCTTGTGGTGTTCGCGAAGCAGATCTGGATCGCGAGGTCAATGACCGAGATTTTGACGTATCACTCCACGTAATATTCGATAACAAAGAAACCCATGACGCCTATCAGGTTTCGCCATCACACAACGAATTTGTGGCTAGAAATAAAGACAATTGGGCGGCCGTACGGGTGTTTGACACAACCGTAAAATAGCGCCCCCCTTTTAGCAACATCCTGCCCTCCAATTTACCCAAATCCCCAAAAAGGCCGTCGCTTCAAACGATGGCCTTTTTGGGATTACCCCTTCCTTCTATTAACCAAGCCCCAGATTAATCATGCCATGATGGGGAAAATCACCACCATTGGCCGGGTTCCAACAATTAGGGGTTGAACATCTACAGGGTGATGGCCTGGTCGGTTGGGCTGCCTGACAGAGCTGCATACAGGTCTGGGAAGCAGCCAACCTGGCCCCCTTCCACCGTGTCAACCGTGCGTATCTCACCCGGCGCCGTACGGCCGGTTCCGTCCGGCGCACACCAACGAGGTTCACCTTCGGCGAGATTGCGCTCAAGAGCGCACATATCGCACATATCGCACATATCGCACATCATCAACAACATGCCTTTCTCGGCAGCTACTTTGGCCAGCCTTTCTCCGATGGGATCCCCCTTGCGCGGCACAAAATTGTTGTCGTCGAAGAAAAACATCCCCGCGACGTCAACCCCATGGGTTCCTACCTCAAGCTGGGGCAAAATCATTTGGGCCAGCTTGTAGCTAGCAGCCCTGGGCATGGCGAAATCATAAGCAACTTTCATCATAAACTCCTTCTGTTAGCTCGTGTGATTAAAACTGGCACCCTACCAGTCCAAAGAACGCGACCGCGGATTAACACGACTGTCGTTACTCCTTACCGGTTGGGCAGCTCTCCCACCAACTTTTCAGAAACTATATCTTTGTGGATTTTGCTTGGAGACTCGAGTCGAAGGGCAGGTCCTATAATGCTAAGCGACCATTATAGCCCGTGCTTAGATGATGAGCCGAGCGATCAATTAGATGATCCAAACAAGCTGCGATGCGTATCGCAGGTATCCATGATCCGGTCGACGTTCGTGTGTTATTTGACACCATCCTCTTGCTGAAGACACAAGAACAACGTCTATCAAGCCTTTCGGCGATCTGGCTGCAATAAAAAAAGGCCACCGTCAGGGACGGTGACCTTGTCGATTAGAAATCGATTACCTGTTAATTCATGTCGCGGTGAGCAACTCCTGTTGGGAACGACTCGCTGCTGTAGGCAAGTTCTTGTGCTCCATGATCGCCCACATCCTCCACATTCGCGTCCACAAGAGGCTTCAAAGTGAAAGGCGCAGGGCTGTTATCAGGATCTGGCTCTACTGAGATGACCACCACATAGCCGTCGGTCAAAAATATCGCCGGGTTAAGGAAATCCTGTCCAGGAAACGCCGGGCCTGGGTTAGGCCCAGCCGTGGGTCCAGTTCCATCGCGGTCGGCGCTCGAAGCGCTGGCGAAGCGGCCGGTTGTGATGGGTCCGTCCATTCCCACAACCCATCCTTCGTACACCCATCCAGCCGGCAGCTCTGGCAGATTGAGCCCATCGAACCAGATACCGCTTGTATAGCTGTCGTCGACCATGCCGCTGCTGGGAATACCCAGGATATAGGTGCTGCCTTCTGCTCCCGCGAAATCGGTGCCCAAAGCAGCCGGATGGGCGATCGTCAATCCCGCCATATCTTCCTCGAAACCCCCGGCCAAAATATGCACCTGGCTGGGCGCCGGATCAGGGTCGGGTACCGGCTCGATAGTCAGCACAAATAGCTCGGCCGCGGCCAATTGCTCCGCGCTAACCTCGAAATCATAGATGCTGGCCATCCCTTCTTCGTAAACCGTGAAGATACCTGTACTCACCGGGGCGCCGTCGACGATTATCCACCCTTCGTAAGCCCACTCTTGGCCCAGATCTTCCAACCCAGCCAGTTCAAGCGATAGGATGGCGTGTTCAGAATCCATCATCTCTTCTGTAGCTTCAGCCATGTGCTCTTCTGTTGCTTCGGCCATGGGCTCCTCTGTCTCTTCGGCCATCGGCTCCTCTGTTGCTTCAGCCATCAGCTCTTCTGTCGCTTCGGCCATGGGCTCCTCTGTCGCTTCGGCCATGAGCTCTTCTGTCGCTTCGGCCATCGGTTCCTCGGTTGCCTCGGCCATCGGTTCGTCCGTCGCTGGCTCAGCCGCACTCGTGCATCCAACAATAACCAGGGCCGCCACCATCAGAATCAGGGGTAATAAGATTATTCGCCGTTTCATTTTCTCGCTCCTTTATTTCTACCTTACTATTGCTCTTGCCCGGATAAACCAGACCGATTTCAACAAATGACTTCTGGTCCAGAGCAGCTTGCTGTCGATCCGACAATTGCCAGCAGGATAAGACATACCCCTTACGGAGCTATTGTGAAACACTTACGGAAATCCTATGTCGCGGTTACAAATTCCTTACGAGCCGGTACTCGACCAGGTTCTAAAACCCCCGTAACGAAAAAGAGGAGGTCTCGCGATTTCTGCGAGACCTCCTCACTATGCCAACTAGTATTTGGTCAAAACCTAGATCGGACTGATTATTAGCGCCGAATCAAGGCCCTTTTCACGACTATACTCCAAACGCTATTTCATCAGACGTGGAAGGTACGTAACGTACCACTCGACTGACATGCTCAATGAGACGGTGACAAGAGGCGTGCTATCGTCGTTGCTGCTGATACAAAGGGCCCCGCTATAATCGTCATCTGCCAGGTCGCCGGCATCAAAAGTCACTACGACTTCCGAACTCTCGCCTTCAGCCGTGTATCCACTGCTATCAGACACCGATACCCAGTCGATTGCCCCAGGTGAAGCGCAGTTGCCGCCATCCGCTTCCCCGATATCCCACACCAGCATTCCGGTTCCCGTATTGCTGATGGTCAGCGTATGCATTACGACATCATTGGCCATCATCTCCTCGTCGATAGAGGATGGGGTCGAATCGATGCTCGGTTCCACACCATTTTCGCACCAATCAAAGAAGGTCGTCAACACCTCTTCTCTATCACCCGCCGAGGGGATGTATTCCCAGGGAAAGCCCAGAAAAGCAGTCACGTAAGTTGAGCCTTCTTTATAAACGGCTGCTTCGCGATTATCCCCGGCGGGATTAGTGCCCGTGAATGCCACTTCAGCCGTGCCATCAGGGGAAATCTCGTCGCTGTAATCTGGGCCCGGGTAGGTCAGATTGTATGGGCCCAAACCGGCGAAGACGGCATTCTGACCTTCAGCAGTCGCCATGCCTGTGTCGTCATCGACGAGGTCTACGCCCAGGTAATTCTCCATAAAGGGCGTCAATCCTTTAGCGTAGTGGTAATCAGTGGAGCTTAAGAACAGGCACCCACTGTTGTCCAGCCAGCTAGCCAGGGCCGCCTCGCCATCATCACCCGGTCCGGTAGGAGCCTGGTATTCCTCGCCAGTGAACCATATCACCGAGTCGTAGTAACTTAAGAGATCCGCATCCGGTTCGATGTCGCTGTTGTTCGTATCCCAGATATCATAGCCGCCGGCGCCAAGGAGGGCATCCAGGGCTGCCGTGTATGTACCTTGGACGTCAGGTGCATTGTCATCATCGTCCACCAGCAGCACCGGCGCGAGGTCCTGCGTTGTAAAGCTGAACACAGCCGAGCTGCTGCCACTTCCACATGGGTTAATCGCTTGGACCCTCCAGTAGTACTCGGTGAGTGGATCCAGGTACGCTTCTGCCCTGTGCTCGGTAGCACCCGTCACTGTGGCCGAATAGTCGATGCTGCCAAATCCAGAATCGTCGTCTACCTCAAGAAGATAGCTATTCGCTTGGTCTGCCGCTTGCCATTCGAAAAGAGGATTGGTAACGACATCGGTCGTCCCGTCTCCTGGGCTGGTTAAAGTTACCGCAGCCGGCGTCGTATCAAAGAGATCAAGACCAACCGTTGTCGTGTAGTTCGCCGAGGGCGAGATTCCCGTAATCTCTAGTGAGTAGCTGCCAGCGGCCGCTGACCCCGTATTGCTGATAGTCAACGTGCTGGTGAACGGGGCGGCAGCGTTGTTTTGCGAGAAATCGACCGTTGTGCTGATCGGTTCGCCGGACAAGCTCAGTGCAATCGTCTCGGTAAATCCATTCGTCGACTGGACCTGTACTGTGTAAACGGCTTCGTCCGGGACACAGATCATCTGCTCAGCCGGATCTACCTGAAGCAGGAAATCGGCGAGGGGGAGCGGGGGGATTATATAACCCGTGGCGAGAAAGATGTCCCTCATGTCCGTCAAATCTTCGTACGAGTAGCCCAGATCGATGGCAGCCTGCATGATCGCGTTGGCTGCCATGTTCTGGTCCGTACTGCTGCCTGTCGTCCCGATCCCTTCCCAGTGTGCCGTATCAGTCTGGGTTTTCCCAATGGCGTCCCAGACCTTCATCATTACCGTGCCCCAAATCTGTCCGTCGGTGTGAATCTGGCCGACCAGGCCACCAGGCCAAAGCGCACCGTAGTTGGTAACCCGCCCATTCCAGAATGGATTGTGCCCGTCCCAGCGAAAGACCCAATTGTATTCGGGATCGCTGGACGTCCAGGAATCGACGCTCCGGTTGTATGACTGGGCCCAAAAGTCGCCAATTCCCTCGCTAAGACCGTTGACCTGGGACAAGCCACCTGCTGTGACCCAATCATGAAGGCCGTGTCCTAGCTCATGGTGGATGACGTCTGAATCTTCGGCATCGTCAACGCCACCTTCTCCGAATGCCACCCGCTGGTTTCCAGAGATATAGTGCGAATTATCATCTCCATTCAATCCGTGGGCGTCAAATCGCACACCGCCGGGATATGCTGAAGGCATGATATCCAGACCCAGCGTCTCGTTCAGATATCGCATCGAGGAATCTATATGGTAATAGGTGTTCACCGCCTCGAATTCGTTGTCAAACCGATCGTAGTTGAATGAGTCACTGGCTTGGGAGAACAAGCCATAGAAAGGCCCTTCAAAATCTTGAATCTCCGCATAAGGTCCGATCAAACTGTACATGCCAGCGTCGAATTGAATGTCGCGCAGGGTCACCAAAGATCGCTCGCCATCCAGCTGAGGCGTAGCAGCGTCGTTTCCATCCACAAAGCCTGTATCGCCATACTGCGCCGTACCGGAAGTCAATGGATCGGGATCGAACACGTAGCCGGAACCGTCAACCAGGCTCGTTTCCTCCTGCCCTTCTGCGCCCCTGATATCCATGGCGATATCGACAACTTTGATCAATTCGCCGCTGTGAGCGTCGACCAACACTTCCCAGTCTCCCAGAGGTTGGCCAGCGACTACCCGCACTTGGTAAACCAGGATGCTTTGTCCCTGGTTTTGATAGACATACAGGGTAACCGGTAATGGCGTGATCACCTCTTGAATGTCAAGATAATCATAGGCGATCTTGCGCGCATCAACCCGTGAAAGCGTCGGGGTGACGTTGTCAATATCCACTGTGCTCTCATAACTGCTGGTCACATAGGTAACTTGGTCATAATTGTTGAATTTGACGGCGATCTCCGCTTTATAAACTGGCACGCCATTAACATCCTGGACATAGCGGACCACCGAGCCTGAGAGACCTTCGCGGGTGACTCGATGGCTGAGGTCGGAAAGATCACTCTCCAATAAATGGAGTTCCTTGCTGTTGACCTCGAGATATTGCGCGGCCATCTCTTCAGGCGAGTCCCCTTCCGCGGCGAAGTACACCTGGTACAAGGCAGCCGGCGCGCCTGTTTCGGCGTTCACGGTCCGGTATGGCAAAGCAATCGTTGGCTCGTACTCGTCGGGAACGATAAGGACAACCTCAGAGCTTTCTTGGCCGGCCGACGCGCCAGAAGATACAAAGGCGATGGCTGCCAAAAGAGTGATTGTAAATCCAAAGAGCACCGCGGCTCTCAACATGGATTTTCTTCTCTTGGCACCCCTTACAGTCATATGATTCAGGTCTCTTTTCTTGTGGTGGCTCATCATTGATCTCCTGTTTAAACTCGTCGCCAATTACTTAGGAAAGTATCCTACTTGAAAGACATAGCTGCAAACACTTCAAGCCCTATATTTGTCTATAGAACGCATGGTATGTGAGGGGCGATCGACAGGTAAACTAAACGGTGAGCAGAGATAATATAAGCTCCAGAGGGGCGTTTTTGCTCCTTCTGGAGCACGATTCATGAAACAGAATCTTTATCCTCCTTGGTCAGTGTTCTGGCGATATCTAGCGGGTTTTCTGCTCGTGACCGGCATACTGTCCGGCTGCGCTGCTCTGGAGATCGGCCGGGATTTCACCCCTGAGCCCGGTGTTGAAGGTTTTTCTCCAGCCGGCAGAGGAGCGCTTTCGACGGTGGTGCCTGGCTCAGACGCGACTGCTAGCACCGTGCCAACATCGACTCCAAGCCCGGTCAGCGGCGCCGATCAAGGTGACCAGCCATCTCCCTCTCCAACCCCAACCAGCACACCGACACCGGCTCTACCTACCTCGACTCCGACCGATGTCGGATCAACGATCGTGCCAACCCCCAGCCCGAACATTTGGACGCCGACTCGCGTGCTGCCGCCCGGTCCCCAGCCGACGCCAACACCTGTTGCCCCCCTCCCGGGCTTGGTATTCAGCGATCAGGAAGGTCTCTGGTGGACGACCGCGCGACCTGTCCAACTATCCACCCGTCCCGATGCAATGCTCTCACCGGACGGCCAATATCTGTTATACCAGCAAGGCGACGATATCTGGCTTCAGGTGGTGGCAACCGGCGAGGAACGCAATTTAACCGGCGGGACGGGTCGCGTCCATTGCTGCGCCCGATGGTGGCCCGCCCGGCCTGATACGCTCGTCTTTGGCTCATGGCCTATCGACGCCGATATCGGACCAACCACAGGTTTTCTCTCAGCCATTAAAATAGACGGCACCGAGTACCGGGTGCTAGATGAAGAAGTTCAGTCCAACGGTTTGCCCGGTCCAGGCCCAGATGGCCAGACCATCGCCTACGATCGGGGAGGATCGTCATGGCTTTACCGCTGGGATATTGGCAGCGAGCCGCTGGATCCGGTTGCTTTTGGCCTGCAAAACGTAGTCCGAATTGGCGGACCCGCCTACTCTGCGGACGGTCAGCAGCTTGCCTGGACCGTCGCCATCACCGATCCCGAGTGGCGAATCGCCGTCGCCGTTTTTGACCTGCCTTCCAGGACAGCCAGGCTGATTCATCCGTACGAAAATGCTGGCCGGGGCGGATGGTTCCCCGCTCCAGTCTGGAGTCCGGACGGTCGCTGGTTGGCATTTACTACAGAGGACTTGGCCGCAGAAGCTCGTGGTGTATGGGTGGCGGCTGCTGATGGCAGCCAGGAACTGTATCTCGGTCCAGGTTGGGGTCCTATATGGAACCCCGACGGCCGCTTCCTGGCCTATAATTCAATAGACAATTTAACCAATGACCAATCCATACCCCGCCTTGTCCTCCCAGACTCCTGGTACCAGATCCCTTTCGCCCTTTCCCCCGGCTCATCCGTTGTCGGCTGGATCCAGCCCGGGGACTAGGGACTAGGGACTGGGGACTGGGGATGTTGCTTAGCGACCGCTTCGCGAGCAGGGCTTGGCCACCGTTCACCCAAGACGAGCTCCGCTTGTCAGTTCGCCCAAGACGATCCTTGCTCGTCAGTCTTCCGGTCATGCACCCTGCCGATTTCCTCTCGCGCAGCGGTCGCTCTGCGACATCGGCCAAGACGAGTCCTCTCGTCAGACCAGTCCTCTGGTCACTCTTCCTGCTATAATTACCCCATGTCTATAAACGAGCCAACCATAACCAGCAACGGCATTGTTCGCCCCACCCATGTGGAAGTAAACCTCACCCGGCTGACCGAAAATTACCGGGCCATTGAACGCGCCGTTTCACCAGCGGCAATCATGCCCATCCTCAAAGCCAACGCCTACGGCCACGGCCTCATCGAGGTCGCCCGGCACTTTTCCTTCCTTGATGCGCCCTACCTGGGCGTCGCCTACCTAGAGGAAGGCATCCTCCTTCGCGAGCACGGCATAACCACCCCCATCCTGGTCCTGGGCGGAATCCTCGGCAACCAGGTACCCCTCTTTCTCGAATATGACCTAACTCTAACCGCCTCCTCCTTGGAAAAACTCGAGCAAACCAATAAAGCCGCCAGATCGATGGGCAAACAAGCCAAGGTCCATCTTAAGATCGACACCGGCATGGAACGTCTGGGCGTCCACTACTACAGCGCCGGCGATCTATTGGAAGCGTCCCTTGCCTGCAATGCCTGCCAGATTGAAGGGATCTTCTCCCATTTCGCCAACAGCGACTCGGCCGATCTCGCCTCCGCCCGCATACAACTAGATCGATTCAACGAGGTGCTCGATTTCTACGATCGCCGCGGTATAAAACCGCCTCTTCGTCATTTCGCCAACTCAGGGGCCATCCTTCAGCTGCCAGACAGCCATTTCGACATGGTGCGCCCTGGCATCATGCTTTTCGGCGTCTACCCCTCTGACCAGGTCCCGCACTCCATCCCTGTCCGGCCCGCCCTAAGTTGGAAATCCCAGGTCGTCTACTTCAAAGTCGTTAAACCAGATCACCCCGTCAGTTACGGATCCACATGGCAAAGCGACCACATGGTTCGGGTGGTTACCATCCCAACTGGGTACGGAGACGGCTACTTTCGCAGCCTATCCAACAACTCATACGTCATCATTCGCGGCAAGAAATACCCCGTGATCGGCCGGGTTTGCATGGACCAGATGATGGTCAACATCGAATGGGAAACCGCCTACAACGGAGACGAAGTCATCCTGATCGGCGAATCGCCCGACGGCGGGCAGACGATCACCTGCAGCGACCTAGCCCAATGGGCCGGCACCATCCCCTACGAAGTACTCACCAACATCAACACCCGCGTATCCCGCATCTATACCACCAAAGATGACTGATCTGCGGCTGCTCGTCGTGGCCTCCGATCCCCTCGCCCGTGCCGGATTAGCCACCTTGCTGGCCGATCGCCCTGGCTTCCAGATCGTGGGGCAGATCGAAGGGGGCGGCTCCTTACAGGACGAGATCGATGTCTACCAACCCGACCTCATCGTCTGGGATTTAGGCTGGGATCCACAAGAAAGCCTGGCCTGGCTCGAAGATCTCGAACCCACCATGACCCCCCATTTGCCCGCCGAAGAAATCGGGATCGTCGCCCTTGTTAGTGACGATGAAACAGCGAACTCAGCCTGGTCGGCCGGAGCCCGTGGCCTCTTATTCCGCAACACAACAGGCGACCGCCTCCTGGCCGCCATCTCCTCGGTAGCCGGCGGCCTTGCGGCCATTGAGCCAGAGCTAATAGACTCGATCATGCCGGCCGGAACCCTGGACGAGCCCGTTCTTATAGAAGATCTAACCCCTCGAGAACTTGAAGTCCTGCAGCTGCTAGCCGAAGGTTTGGCCAATAGAGCCATCGCCCAGCAGCTCGGCATCAGCGAACACACCGTCAAGTTTCATGTAAACGCCATCATGAAAAAAACCGGCGCCCAAAGCCGGACCGCGGCCGTCATGCGCGCCACCCGCCTCGGCCTCGTCGTCCTCTAGTCACGAGCCTTGCTCGTCAGACCCGTCTGCTGATTATTTCACCGTGGCGAAGCTTGCTTCGCCCAAGGCCAGTCCTCTGGCCAATTTCCTCTCGCGCAGCGGTCGCTCTGCGACATCGGCCAAGACGAGTCCTCTCGTCAGTCTTCCGGTCATGCCCCAGTCCCCCTTGGCGAGTTCCTCTCG
>DASRZI010000073.1:0-9149 GCA_035686605.1 Candidatus Zixiibacteriota bacterium | reverse complement strand
ATCTGGATGACTCTCGACAGCTTTGTTTAGATTGTTTGTATATGCTGCGTGATGCTTGTCGTGATGGATGCCCATAGTGCGACTATCGACATGAGGTTCTAATGCATCTTCTGCATATGGTAGTGGGGGAAGAGTGAATGCCATAATTTGCTCCTTTCTGTCTATGCGAGGGTATTCTGAACTGAGCGTGTGTTCGCGCTACTAGATCAAATATTGAGACGATCTTTTCTGCTGAACCGACCTCCAATTCGCCAGTTCAGTGGAACCATTCTAGCCATAGAAAATCCCTTTGTCAACCGGATTGAGAGGTAGAAAATCGAAACACCCCGACCCTTATAGCCTATATCTGAATCCCATCTAAAGGTATGTCTTAGCCATATCATTGCCCGGTTTGAGACCCTCACCCCGAGACCCTCACCCTGAGACCTTCACCCTGAGACCCTCACCACAAGTCGCTTATGCAATGCAAACACTTTACCAACCACTTTCTAATAGTTCTTGGATAAGGTTAGTTGGTAGACAAAGGGCGAGCTTCACGCTCGTATTTCAGATTGAAATTCTGTTACCAGGAGAGTAATAATGAGCAGGATAGTAGGTATTGACTTGGGCACAACCAACTCGGTTGTGGCTGTCATGGAAGGTGGAGAAGCCACCATTATTTCAACATCTGAAGGCGGACGGCTGGCGCCGTCGGTAGTGGCCTTCAACAAGAATGGCGAAAGACTCGTTGGACAGACGGCCAAGCGCCAGGCAACGATTAACCCAGAAAACACCGTCTTCTCGGTAAAGCGTTTTATCGGTCGACGTTTCAGCGATCCCGAGACGAGATCCGAACAAGATCGTGTACCCTACCAATTAGAAAGAGGCCCACAGGATGATGTGAGGATCAATATCCTGTCTGAGGGTAAGAGTTTTACACCGCAAGAGATTTCGGCCATGGTTCTGGCCAAGCTCAAGAAGGATGCCGAGGATTACCTTGGGCAGCCTGTCACCAAAGCGGTTATTACCGTGCCGGCTTACTTCAACGACAGCCAAAGGCAGGCGACCAAGGATGCAGGCAGGATCGCCGGCCTAGAGGTCCTTCGGATTATTAATGAACCAACCGCTGCGGCACTGGCCTATGGGCTAGACAAGAAAAACGACGAAACGATCCTCATCTTCGACCTTGGTGGAGGTACATTTGACGTATCCATCCTTGAGGTCAGCGAAGGGCTCGTGGAAGTTCAAGCGACGAACGGCGATACACACCTGGGTGGAGATGATTGGGACAAGAGCATAACAGATTGGGTTGTTTCCCAATTTTTGGCAGACCAAGGGATTGACCTAAGTCAAGACCGGCAGGCTTTACAACGAGTACGCGAGGCTGCGGAAAAAGCTAAGATAGAGCTGTCCAGCACGGTGCAGTCTGAGATAAATCTTCCATTTGTTACAGCGGACGCAAATGGTCCCAAGCATCTGCAGATGGAGCTGACGCGAGCTAAGTTTGAACAGCTGACCACACATCTAGTCGAGCGACTAAAGAAGCCGATTACCCAGGCTCTGGCTGACGCGAGCATCAATACCACTGAATTGGATGCTGTTGTCCTGGTGGGTGGCGCAACTCGTATGCCCATGGTGCAGGAGCTAGTAGCAAAGATAACCGGACAGGAGCCTAACAAGAGCGTGAATCCTGATGAGGTAGTTGCTCTTGGTGCCGCATTGCAGGCAGGTGTTCTTGCCGGAGATGTAAACGATGTTCTGTTGCTCGACGTAACCCCGCTAAGTCTCGGATTAGAAACCCTCGGCAGTGTGATGACGACACTCATCCCGCGAAATACGACGATACCGACTCGAAAATCTGAGATCTTCAGCACAGCAGAAGATAGCCAAACCGCGGTTGACATTCACGTCCTACAAGGTGAGCGACCCATGGCGGCAGACAATTCAACCCTGGGTGTATTCCGGCTTGAAGGCGTCCCGGCGGCGCCACGAGGCGTGCCGCAAATCGAGGTGACTTTTGATATTGACGCCAATGGTATTCTGAATGTAAGCGCAACCGATAAAGCAACCGGTAAAAGCCAGCAGATCGCCATCACCGCTTCCACGAATCTGAATGAGCGGGATGTGGATGAGATGGTGAAACTAGCTGAGCAGAATGCGGCTGAAGACCAGCGCCGAAAAGCGCTGATCGAGGCCCGGAATACGGCAGACCACGTGATTTACCAGGTCGAAAAGAATTTGAGCAGCCTTAATGGCCAAGCGCCGGACCATTTGCGACAATCTCTTGAAGCGAAAATAATTTCCTTGCGAGAATCCGTCGTTGGTGAAGATACGGATCGCATACGGCAGCTGACAGAAGAGGTCCAACAAGCTAGCTTGGCCATAAGCCAGACCGCTAATCAGAATGGAACTCCTCAGAATGGCAGCACCCCACACGAGAACAGAACTACAGAAACGATTAATGATGATGAAGACGTTTTCGAAGGTGAATTTGAAGAAGCCTAAATAGACGGGGATCAGGACTCCCAATCAGAATAGGCACGGCCAAAGGGAATAGAAAGAGCCAACCTCGTCCTGAGGTTGGCTCTGTTTATTTTATGGCGGCAATGAGCGAGCAGCCGGCTAATCCTCTAGCCAATCCGATAGAACAGACAAGCCTCCGGCTAGCAGTAAGTCTCAACTAATGACTGTTCAGATAACTCTTTAGAACCTGACCCGTATACGATTCAACGTTTGCGGCAACTTCTTCCGGCGTACCCAAGGCGACTACCTCTCCTCCCTGGTCTCCCCCTTCTGGTCCTAGATCGATGATGTGATCGGCAACCTTTATGATGTCCATATTATGCTCGATGATAATGACCGTATTGCCCTTATCGACGAGGCGACTCAGGGCATCGATAAGCTTCGACACATCATGGGAATGTAAACCGACGGATGGTTCGTCGAGGATATAGATCGTATTACCAGTGGCAATCTTCGAAAGCTCACGACTGAGCTTCACCCGCTGGGCTTCACCACCGCTCAAAGTTGGAGCTGGTTGTCCCAGGTGAATATAGCCCAAACCCACATCAACTAATGTTTTCAATTTTCGCCGAATCGGCGGGATGTTGGCAAAGAACTCCAGTCCCTCTTCTACGCTTAAATCGAGGACCTCGGCGATGTTGAGTTCCTTGTACCTAACTTGGAGCGTTTCTTTGTTGTAACGAGCCCCGTGACAAACATCACAGGGTACATATATATCGGGCAGAAATTGCATTTCGATCCGGTTCTGCCCCTGGCCCTGGCAAGCTTCACAGCGACCACCTTTCACGTTAAAGCTGAATCGCCCTGGCCGGTAGCCCCGCAGCTTACTCTCCGGCAAACTGGCGAAAAGATCCCTTATCGGGCCAAATAGACTTGTATATGTTGCCGGATTCGAGCGAGGAGTCCGTCCGATTGGGCTCTGGTCGATCTCGATAACCTTGTCCAAATGCTCGAGACCTTCGATATCCCGGTGTTTTCCGGGAAGATTTTTGGACCTGTAGAAGACCTGTGACAGGCGCTTGCTTAAGATCTCGATCAAAAACGAACTCTTGCCACTTCCGCTGACACCCGTCAGGCAAACGAACTTGCCCAGTGGAATCTCGATATCCACATCCTTGAGATTGTTTTCCATGGCTCCCCGAACCATTATCGAAAGCCCGCTGCCTGGACGTCTTTTCTCTGGAACGGGGATGCCCATTCGCCCACTCAAGTAACAGCCGGTGAGCGATTCCTCGTTTTCCAGGATCTTTTCAAGAGGTCCTTCGGCGACGACCCAACCCCCGTTCCGCCCAGCGCCTGGACCCAAATCTACAATCCAATCCGCCCGGCGTATGGTCTCTTCGTCGTGTTCGACGACCAGCACCGTATTTCCTAGATCGCGCATGCCCATTAGCGTTTTGATCAGCCGGACGTTGTCTCGTTGGTGCAAACCAATGCTGGGTTCATCCAAGACATAGAGGACGCCCATCAGCCTGCTGCCAATCTGCGTGGCAAGCCGGATTCGCTGGGCTTCTCCGCCACTAAGTGAACCAGCCGATCGATCGAGAGTCAGATAGTCCAGACCTACATTGATCATGAACTCTAGCCTGTCCTGTACCTCTTTCAGGATTGGGTAGGCGATCAACTGCCCCCGAGCAGTTAAAGGAGTAGTCGATTCGTCCTGCAGGTTTCTCGCCCATTCCAATATCCGGACCACGGGCCAATGGGTCACTATGTTTATCGTGTCGGAGCCGATGTCGACTGCTCGAGAAACGGGCTGAAGCCGCGTGCCATGGCAGGTCCGGCAGGGCTGGTTGACCATAAAATCTTCAAGGCGGCCGCGAACATAATCGGAAGTTGTCTCCCGGTAGCGGCGTGCGAGATTCTGTATCACTCCCTCGAATTTCGTTCCGTAGGTACGCTTGTAGCCTTCACGGTTCGTGTAATGAACGTTGATCTCTTCCTGGCCGCTTCCCTGGAGCAAAACATGCTGCTGGGCTTGGTTAAGCTGCCTGAATGGGATGTCATTAGGTATTTTGAAATGGTCGGCTGTCGCCTTTAAAAGCTGCCAATAGTATCCTTGTCGATCATCCGTTGGCCAGGCCACCACCGCACCCTCAAAAAGGCTGAGATCCTTATTGGGAACGACTAGATCAGGTTCGATCTCCTTCTTGGTGCCCAGTCCTTGACAATCAGGACAGGCGCCATGAGGACTATTGAAGCTGAAAGTACGGGGCTCGATATCGGGAATACTTGTTCCGTCATAAGCGCACGATAAATGCTCCGAAAAGAAGTGGTCCACTCCCTTGTCCGGATCACTTATATCGTTAACGATTACGATTCCACCGCCTAAACGCAGAGCAGTTTCTATCGAATCCGTTAGCCGAGATCGAGCAGCCAGCGCTTCTTCATCTTTGTCAGATGGCTGGAATCGAACCACCAATCTATCGACAACGGCCTCAATGGTGTGGGATTTATAGCGATCAAGCTCAATCTCCTCATCCACCTGTCGTATATCGCCATTGACCCGGACTCGAACAAACCCAGCTTTGCGAACATCCTCAAAAACGCCCTGGTGATGCCCTTTGCGGTCTGATATAAGGGGAGCCAGAATCTGTATACGACTACCGGGTGACATTCGTTGGATGCTTTCCACGATTGACTCGGCCGATTGCGGCAAGACAGGTCGTCCGCACTCTGGACAATGAGGAGTGCCTACCCGGGCATAAAGCAAGCGCAGGTAATCGTAAATCTCGGTTACAGTGCCTACCGTACTTCGTGGATTGTGGCTGACGCCTCTCTGGTCGATCGATACTGCCGGGCTAAGGCCTTCGATCTGGTCTACCTCAGGCTTCTCTAACTGCCCCAAAAATTGTCGAGCATAGGCAGATAGTGACTCGACGTAGCGTCTCTGCCCTTCTGCAAAGATGGTATCAAATGCCAGCGAGGACTTCCCAGATCCAGAAAGACCCGTGATTACCACGAGCTTATCTCTTGGAATCTCGACATCGATGTTCTTCAGGTTATGTTCGCGAGCGCCGCGAACGACTATCTTGTCCAGAGAACTGCTACTCCTTCAGTATCACAGCCAGGTCCTTCCCATATGTTTTGATGGCCTGACGTTGGTTGATCCAGTTTATTCTCATGATAGATGACGACTTGTAGAAGAATTCTCCAACAATACGACGGCTCTCAGGGAGTATCTAGCTTATGAATGCCAGCATTCAAGTATCGGTGGCGCCGCATAAAATCAAATAACAATGGATAAACTTCAACTAGACAGAACGTTTATTCTATCACAGCGTGCTGTCATCTACCATTAGATGTAGCTGTCATCTACCAATAGACGTTGCTGTCATCTACCAAAAGACGTAGTGTTAGACATAGGTTGGATCAAATTAAGCTGAAGAAGGCGTAAATACGCCGGACAGAGCGCGAATCTATCGGTTGTGTCTACTATTTTTCGAAATCTTGACCTGAGATAGCCCCATCCCCCAATCATCAAGGCCGATTTGCTGCGCTCTTTCTTTATGCTTCGACTGTTTGTTCCTTGTCGCGTAGACGTTGGACATCATACACGTTTACCAGTCCCTGGGCGCGGTGAAGAACGCGAACGAGTTTTCTGGGGCTGGCAACATCCATTTCCAGGACCACACGCATGGTTCCGTCGATCTCGCTGGCTGGTGTGTTAATGGCGGTGATGTTTACGTTCTCATCTCGAAGGAGCTCCGCGATTTCGAACAGCAACCCCGCTCGATCATAGACATCGATCTGAATCGTCACCCGCCTGACCAGGTGTTCCCCTTTTTTGCCCCAATCCAGCTTGATCGTCCGGGCGAACATCGGATCAGGTCGCAGCGTGTAGCAGCTATTTCTGTGAACGGTGACGCCCCCGTCAGAACGGAGGAATCCAATGATGGTTTCCCCAGGCCTGGCGTTGCAAGCCTGGCAGAGGCGAAGACTCCGCCCATGACCGTCAGTAATGACGAATTCTTGACCTGCCTTGTTGACCACCACATTTCCGATATTTCTGAGCGGTTCCTGGTTCCACTCTTGAGTAAGGACCTGGGTCGCGATAATGGTCGGTAGCAGCTCCGCCCGCCCTAAGAGATAAAACAGTTCCTTTGGTTGCTCGATATCGAATAAGGCGGCTACTTCCTCAGGTGAATACTCGTCTAAACCAAGCATGACGAGTTCGTCATGGAGAATCTTGTGCCCTTCCTCAATGGCAACCGTCTCTGATAAACGCCGGAACCAACGCCGGACCTGACTCCGAGCGCGCCCAGTGGTCAAGTAACCCATATCCTCATCCAGCCACGTTCTATGCGGACGCGCCCAACCGGATTTAACAATTCGAACGCGGTCACCATCTTGGAGCATCTTACTCAAAGGATACGGTTTCTCGTTTACATAGGCTGTCTGGCAATGGTTGCCAACTTCTGTGTGAATGGCGAATGCAAAATCGATGGCTGTCGCACCTTGGGGAAGTTCGATGATATCACCGCGAGGTGTATACACCATGATCTGCTTGCGGAACACATCTTCAACGACGCTTTTTACGCCTGTGCTCATATCTTGCGGGTCGATGTTGATGTTTTCACTGATATTCGAGAAAAGAGCATTAACTCTCTCCGCGATCTCATCAGTCCACATCGGCGTCCCCGAGTACAACCATTTAGCCAAGATTCCGATCTCTGATACCTCATTCATGGCCACACTGCGGAACCGGATCTTGAGTGGCTTTCCATCGCTGTGAATGACAGTTGTATGCAAGGCTCGATAGAGGTTCGCGCGCGGAACGGCTATGTAATCATCGAACTGTCCCGGAACCGGGCGCCATTTCTGGTGCAGATAGCCCATGGCGAGGTAACAGGAGGGAACATCTTCGAGAAGTACAACTACTCGACGCGGACTTTCCAGAGCATCATACGGAAGCGATGAATATTCAAAAGTCTTGTAAACGCTGTAGATGTTTTCAGGGTTAGGAAGTACGTTGACAACGGCTATGCCTTCCTTCGTCAACGTGGAAATGATCTGTCCGGATACACGCGCATAATCCGCCTGCTGCTTGTGAAATTGGCGATCGACTACCTGCTTAATGACCCGATAGACATCGCTTTCAATAACCTGGAGAGAAAGCGCTTCAAGTTCGCTCTTGAGCCGCCAAATACCCAGTCGATTCGCCATAGGGGCATATACGATCAGCGTTTCGTTGGCCTTTTGCCTCTGTTTTTCTTCCGGTAGGGCCTGAATGGTACGCATATTGTGCAGACGATCGAAGAGTTTGATCAGAACGACTCGCACATCATTGGTCATTGCATCAAACATCTTGTGCAGACTTGCGTCTTGAATTTCTTGCGCTGGCAGGCGGCGTCCCTTAGAAACCCCGGCTGCAACTTCCTTCAGCTTGGTCACACCGTCGACCAGCCGACAGACAGTTGGTCCGAAGAGCTCACTAATATGGTCGATAGAAACGAGCGTGTCTTCGGCAACATCATGGAGCAAGGCGGCTGCCAAAGCTGCGGCATCTAGCCGGTATTCTGCTAAGTAAAAGGCTACGGTCAGAGGATGAGTAAAGAAAAGTTCGCCAGACTGGCGGCGCTGGTCGCCATGTTCCCGGCGGGTGAGCTCGAACGCATCATTGACGAGACGGCGGTCGCGGTCGTTTAGATAGCCGTTTACAATCTGAAAGAACTCGTGACCGTCCGGGTCCGCATGCCAACGACCTGACTGCATGGTGCCCGGATGCGCTGGCGGGGCAAGCATATTAGACTCTCTTCGCTGTTTCTGCTCGTCTATAGTCAATAAAACGGTAGCCGACGCCGCGCTCGGTGAGAATGTATTTCGGCTCTGCCGGATCTTGTTCTATCTTTTTGCGAAGGTAATTGATATACAGGCGAAGATAGTGAGTCTCATCGCGGTACTCGTAACCCCAAACTTTAGCCAGGAGCGTTTCATGGGGCACGACCCATCCGGCGTTCTGAATGAGATGAGACAGCAGACGGTACTCCGTTGGGCGTAGATCGATTCGCTCATCGCTGACGATCACTTGATGGCGGTTAAAATCAACCGAGAGGCGCTCGTCAATTTCCAGGATCGTTCGCGGTGCGGACGAGGGCCAATCGGCTCGTCGAAGAACCGCATTAACACGACTAACAAGTTCGCGAGGGCTAAAGGGCTTTGTCACATAGTCGTCAGCCCCAAGTTCCAATCCGCGAATCCTGTCCTCTTCCTCACCTTTCACAGTAAGGAGAATGACTGGCACGGTCGAAATCTCGCGCAAAAGCTGCAATGTCTCGAAGCCATCCATCTTGGGCATCATAATATCCATGATGACGAGCTCAGGCATGTGTTTTCGAACTTGATCTAGTGCCTCAATTCCATTACCGGCTTCGACGACATGGTAGCCTTCTAACTCGAGATTCATACGAATGAACCGGATCATACGCGGTTCATCGTCAACGACCAATACCAGGCGGTGTATGCTTGGCTTCAGAGTATCTGGAATTCGTTCAATCATTCTTCACGTACAAAGGTTATGACTTCGTCTAGCTCAGCCGATGGCATGATCTCGATGAATGTGATCCGGTGCCAGGGGATGATCACCGTCGTAACCTCTGCCTCCAAATAGAACAGGTCCTTGCCATCTTTTAGACGTGGATTGTTGA
>DASRZI010000072.1:0-5009 GCA_035686605.1 Candidatus Zixiibacteriota bacterium | reverse complement strand
CAACCTGGAAGCTTGCTTTTCACTGGCTCTGAAACGATGTCGGCATCATACCTGGTTGCGCTTTCCACCCGGCGACCGTTAGTTCAACACAGAACTTAAACGACATTATCGAACACAGTTACGCTTAAATCAACTGATATTAATCACCGTTTGTGGCATGAAGAAAATCACCATTCATATCACCATTGCCGGCAACCTTAACAACAATCCTCCCCTGAATATGCCCCTTTTCGAAGTAGCGGAAAGCATCAGGAACCTCACTTAACGAAAAACAGCTATCAATGACCGGCTTCAACTTCCCGGCCGAAAGTAGCGCCTCAAACTGCTCCCGGGTTTCTTGACTGGGCCCTGTCGGGCTAAGCGGCTTCATCTTTTGGCTCCCGGTTCTTGAAATCCACATGCCCTGCAAGGCTAGCGACGGTGAAAATTCCGTGGTGACGAATATCCCTTGGGAGGTCAACGCCTGCTTGCACTCGGCAAACGACCGTTTACCTGATAGATCATAAATCAAATCATATCGTTGGCCACTCTGGGTGAAATCCTCTTCTGTGTAATTGATAACCTGGTCGGCGCCTAACGATTTCATCAACTCCTGGCTACCGGCGCTACCCACAGCCGTCACCTGGGCCCCCAGCATCTTGGCCACAGGCAACGCCAGCGTCCCTACCCCGCCAGAGCCGCCGTTGATCAAAACTTTCTGCCCGGCCTTCAATTGTCCCAGTTCATAAAGGCCGATCAGCGCCGCATACCCCGAAAAGGGAAGGATCGCCGCTTCCTCGAACGTCAAATCGGCCGGTTTCAGATACAGCTCCGCTTCAGGTACAGCTGCGTACTCAGCGTACCCCCCACTACTCCTGCCCCCGAACACTTCATCGCCCGGCTTGAACCGCCCAACTGCCGCGCCGACAGCTTCCACACAGCCAGACACGTCAGTACCCAGCACCTTGTTCCTGGGCTTCAACATCCCGGCCATGATCCGCACCAGGAATGGCGAGCCGGTCAGGAAATGGTGATCAAGGGGCGTAATAGTCGCCGCCTGAACCCTCACTAGCACTTCATCATCCTTGATGGCCGGTTTTTCGATTTCTTTTAGTTCAAGAACGTCAGCCTGACCATATTCTCCATAAACAACTGCCTTCATCACTTAACTCCTCTGAACTTAGGACCGCGAGTATCCTGCTCACCCCCTGTCCTCCTGCGAACAACTTGCATGCCTACTCCGGTGTCCAATCTGTGAAAAGAACAACCACCAAAATCACGACATCGATCACCACGCCCACGATGACATACGGGTGCCAAAAGATAACCAACAACAGCAACGAAATGACAGCCGAGACCGCCGCCAGGGTGCGCCACCAATCGAAGGGCACCAGGAAATCCAGCAGACCCAGTCCGGCCGCGACAAAACCTACCGTGGCCAGCGTTGCCAATATAAATGCCAGCGGTTTACCGGCCGAGTCCGAGAGGCCTAGCCATGAACTGGAAAAGAACGTCGCGAAAACAGGCTCGTTTGCCCCGGGACTCGGCACCATCGCCAGGATCCCATGCACCAACCCATGAAGAATAAAAACAACCGCCACAATAATTTTCATTTTATTCCCTCACTTCTATCCTATGGTGATGACTACTTTTCCCTTAGAGTGCCCTTCTCCATAATACCGCAGTGCTTCGGCAGCCTCACTGAGCGGATAACGTCTATCAATAAAAGGCACTAATCTGCCGTCTCCAACAAGCGCAGCCAAAAATTCAAAATCCTCCTGGTTTGGTCTCGCCAATCCAATTGAGCCCAATTTCTTATCCCCCCTCATTGAAACCAAGGGTCCCAAGAGCAGCGACTGGACAAATTGAGCGAGGGAGCCTCCGGCACAGACATATCTCCCATTAGGACTTAATGCTCGTTTATAATCTAAAATCGGACGATATCCTCCAACAGCGAAAATCATGTCATAGCCCGGCCCTTTTTTGGTGAAATTTTCTCGAGTGTAATCAATGACATGGTCTGCCCCTATCGAGCGTACCATCTCCATTTTGCTCGTGCTGCACTCGCCGGTGACTTCAGCCCCGAGTGATTTGGCAATCTGCACAGCAATCATGCCCACACCACCGGACGCGCCATTGATTAAAACCTTTTGCCCCGGCGAAACCTGTCCTTTATTGCGAATACCCTGCAGGGCTGTGATCCCCGCTGTCGGCAAGGTCGACGCCTCTTCAAATGATACATTGGCCGGCTTTCGAGCCAACACACCTTTATCGGCCGCAACACAGCGGTACTCGGCAAAAGCGCCAGTATTGCACAATCCAAACACCTCGTCACCCGGCTCAAACTGCTTGACATTCCTGCCAACCGCTTCAATTCGGCCGGCAAAGTCATCACCGAGCATCTTCTTTCTTGGTTTTCGAAGTCCCAATGTCGTCAGCCGGATAAAGAACGATTCACCTGTCAGAGCCTGCCCATCAATATAATTTATGGAAGCGGCCTGAACTTTAACCAGTACTTCATTGTCCTTAGGTACAGGTTTCTCCATCTCTTTTAACTCAAGAACATCTGCTGATCCGTATTCTGTGTAAAAAAGTGCTTTCATTTGTCCATCTGCTTGCATTAGTCCTGTTGCTTGCATAACTGTTCTCCATTGATTTCCTTACTTCGGTAAATTATCTTCCCAAAACTTCCTGGTTCTTGTCCTAAGAAATTTGGCGCCTGGCGCCTCCAGCACCCACCATCACCGGCCGGTCCGGCGACACTGCTTCATTAGGCCAGAGGCAACGCATCGACCGCCATAAATATCGTAACCACGGCGATCAAGCCCCACAGAAATAAAACGCCGTTATACAACTTCCTGGTTCCAGCTTCTCCGATGGCGATATCATGCTGACCCAACACCCGGCGAACCATGAGCCCCCGGCCGGCGAAGTAAAGGTACATCCCCCCACCGACCAGCCCAAAGTAGGCCCAGGAAGGATCGTCTAACAGCAGCAGAATGCCCGCTACCGGCAAAGTCCAGAGGATCAAGGCGTCCCAAATCGCCTTCCCCCGGCCGTCCAGAAAAAAGGTCCGGTCGATCTCATCCTCAGCTTCCGCCACCCCCAACTTCGCCGCCAGCGCCGGCGAAATAGCATTGATGACTTGCATCAACCAGCACAATATCAGGGTAAAAACAATGAGGATGATTCCCCAGATGATACTCATTCTTGTACTCCTTTGGATTCTTAGCTAATAAATGACGTCAAAATTAAATAATGTCCAGACAAAGTAAGCCAGGCCTACCAGCGCCCCAAAGGGAAAGACAATGAGCCAGTTAAGGGTGATCTTCGGTTTCTCGAACCGCAGGCTCGTTACCGTGGTCATGATATTGGCCCAGACAAACCAGAAGCTGACCCAGGTCAGCAGGTAGGCGCCCCAGCGAAGGTTGAAAAACACCAGCACGATCCCGATGATGCTCACCGGGCAGGCCAAAAATATGTCGGCAATCGCGATGCCGTAAAAGATCTTCTGCTCCTGCCAGCTATCAACCGTGCCATCGGGGTTTCCCATCTCTTTGCCGCGCAGCACCTGAATTTGCCAACCCCAGACGATCAGGCCGAGCAGACCTATCAGGGCCAGCAGTACATACAAAGTTATTTGTGAACTTTGGGTCAGTGCTTCCACAATAATCTCCTCACTCGACAATCAACCAACCAGGGCGCCCAGAATCTCTCGTATGTGGTTATACGACAGGGTGAGGTGCCCCTCCCCTTCATAAAAGTTGGCCTGGCAACGGGGGATGGCTTCGGCAACGAAGCGCCCGGCCGAGACCGGCACATTCAAGTCCTCTTCCCCATGCCACAGATGCACCTCGCCCGTGATATCCTGTAGTTCAAACCCCCATGGTCGTTTGTAAAGACCGGCCTCCTGGTTAGCCCCCTTGGTACCGCCACGAAAGGCTTCCCGCATACCCTCGATAAACATTTCCGCCAACGCCGGTTGCTCCAGCAGTTGGCCGTCCAATTCAGCCATCGTCTCTTTGCTCTTCGAGAGAAACTGGTCAGGATCCTTTTGTAGACCCATGGCCGTTAACTTCAGTATGACTATGCGCAATATCCCCGGGTAACCCGGGATGGTCCAACTGACGCCCTCCTTCATGCCCGGCGCCCCGGCTGGTCCCATGCCACAGACGATGCCGATTTTGCGCAATCGATCGCCAAGGCCATAGGCGCAGGCAGCCGCGTAGGGCCCTCCGCCAGATATCCCCAGCGCTGCGAACTTATCTATTCCCAGCCCATCTGCTAATTCAAGCACATCTTGCGGCCAATCCAGTAGCTTTCGGCCGCGTTGGAAATCAGAAAGACCATAACCCGGCCGGTCCGGAGCGATTATTCGCGCGTTCAGCGCCCCAGCGGCGTCATCCGGATCGGAAAGTTGCCAATCTAGTCGAGAGCTGGGAAAACCGTGAAAGTAGAAAACCGGCTCCCCCTCCGGAGAGCCGTATTCGGCGTAGCCCAGCGTATGTCCGTCCTTTAACTTCATCTGCTGGCTTTTGCTCTTTTTATTCATGTTAACCCCTTGATGCTGACGCCGGGCGCGAGAGGAAGCTGCGATCTCTAGGATGGTGCTAACCTGGGTTAGGTCTTTCCCCAAGGTTAGTCCAACCCCTCTGCCCTCGATAGTGACACAAATCACCCCCCCTGTATGACAATCATCCCCGTTTGTGAAATATGACGCATTTGACCCCTCCAAAGCGACCGCTCGATTTACCGTCACTTGCGATGGTGCGCGGTCGCCCCTGTGAAATGTCAGGCGCTATTTTGCACGGTTATGATAACGTTCCCCGTTTTTTGCCCTGTTTCAACATAGCGGTGAGCCTCGGCAACTTGTTCCAACGGGTAGTGCTTATCGATAACCGTCTTCAGCTTTCCAGCCTCCACCAGCTCTTTGAGGAAAAGCAAATCCTCATTTTTTGGGTAGGCTCTCCCGAATAGCACCTTCTTGCCCGCCTGCCTGGTCGGCAGGCGGCTGATCATGGCCCGCCATC
>DASRZI010000071.1:0-2161 GCA_035686605.1 Candidatus Zixiibacteriota bacterium | reverse complement strand
CTTTGTGTCTCATCTGCTGACTGCGTGTGATGAAGCCACGAAACAAGATTTTCAGGATTTCCTGAGCCGAAATCGTCTGAGTTCTCACATTCGCGTAATTGCTCAAGCCTGAGTGTGTGATCCTGATACAGTATTGCCCATAGACGTTGTGCGAATAGTTACAGCAACATCGATTAACTGAATTGACGGGTTGATTCGCTGTGTTTCGGGTTTCACTGGTACCCTGGTTAGGCTTATCTGGGTCCGGCGTAAGGTTTTAACGTTGGGAGAAAAGTCTGTGTCTGGGATTGGCACTCGAGTCGGATGTGGCAAGCATATTTCGATTAGAGACAGGTTCAGCATAATGCGCTATTCTAGTCTGCATACGTGCGATGGCATGTTTCAAATTGGAGATAGGGCAACCTCAAAATCCAATGTTTTAGTAGGCGTATCGATTGGAGGCCGGATCATTCTAGGGAATGATATGATTATTGGGCCGAACATGTTGTTGCGCGCCAGCGGTCATGTGTCCAAGGCCAAGGACAAGCCGTTCAGGTTTCAAGGCCAAACTGGGGGCAGCATCGTTGTTTAATACGACGTGTGGATTGGAGCCAATGCTGTCGTTGTACCAAACGTGACAATAGGTGCGCATGCGGTGGTGGGCGCAGGGGAGGTAGTAATCCGTGATGTTGAACCTTGGACAGTCATCGGTGGGGTACCAGCCCGCTTGATCTGCCAGCGCTAAGTTGAATATGATGGGTTTAACATCCTTTTTGGATTCCGAGGAGACCTACAGAGTATGAGCGTTTTTATTGACGCATTCGAGGAATGCTACCAACAGTTTCCAATATTATTGGCTGATATAGGAGCCAGTGGAGGCATACCTGTCGAATGGGAACAGGCCAGTCGGTTTTTACAGGTCATCGCATTTGAACCCGATAAGCAAGCCTTCGCTAACTTGTTAGAATCCGAAAAGCAGTTGTCGAGTATAAAATACTTAAATGCTGCGCTTTACGAAGAACAAAAGACTGTGGGCTTTTACTTGACGGAACAACAGACAAACTCCTCTATGTTCCGCCCTAATCGTGCTTTTCTTGATAGATTTCCAAACCCTGATAGGTTTGAGATTCTCAATACAGTGCAGTTGGAAGTTAGCACGTTGGATAACCAGTTGTCAGAGCGGAAAATAACAGACCTGGATTTCATAAAATTGGATACTCAAGGCAGTGAGTTAGCTATTCTGAAAGGTGCTGCAGAATCTCTCTCTGGCTCTGTCTTTGGTCTCGCAGTAGAAGTGGAGTTTGTGCCGATCTACCAAGAGCAGCCCTTGTTCTCCGATGTAGATAGCTTCATTCGCGGTTTTGGCTTTCAGCTATTTGACTTAGCACCTTGTTATTGGAAGAGGATTGTCGGGAGATTGGGAAAGGGATATATTCCCTCCAAGGGGCAGATCATTTTTGCTGATGCTGTATACTTTAGGAAGGCAGAACACTTCTTGGAGTCCCTGGACGGGAGTGGTAATTTAGCCTGGAAAAGGGCGAAAGCATTGAAGGCTGTTTCAATTTCCGCTCTGTATGGCCACTTAGACTACGCGATTGAGATTGGTGAATATGCCAGGCAAGTCCGGCTTCTTTCTGACCATGAATTCGATCTCTTGAGGAAACATTTCGAGGACACAGGCTCTTTTTTGCATGAAATCCCCAATTTCCGAGGCAGAGGAAGAATCGCCAATTTGTTCTACAGTATATATAAGGTTTTGAGACCGAGCTATCATCGTCACTGGTACAAGTACAATAAGTTGGAAGAATGGTAACCGTGGGTTGTCTTGTTTTCCTGGTAAACCGTTGGAAGGGAGAAGGTAGGTACACTTGACTACTTTGAAACACATTTTGCTTTCTAATTCTTTAACGATTGGCTCCTGGATTACATTGCCCCATCCTGCAATCGCGGAGATCATGGCCCGCGCAGGGTTTGACTGGTTGGTGGTGGACCTCGAACATAGCGTCGTCACCATCCGCGAGGCGGGAGAACTTATTCGGGTGATTGAACTCTGCGGGGTCTCTCCATTGGTCCGACTGACGTCGAATCACCCCGACCAGATCAAGCGGGTGATGGATGCAGGTGCACATGGAATTGTCGTGCCGATGGTCAACGCCTCTAGCGAGGCAGAACAGGCTGTCTC
>DASRZI010000070.1:0-5389 GCA_035686605.1 Candidatus Zixiibacteriota bacterium | reverse complement strand
GCGCTGGTTGTTGGTTTATTCCTAATATACAACACAATGACCTTCTCCGTGGTTCAGCGGCGCCCTGTATTTGGTACGCTACGGGCCCTGGGAGTTACGAGGAAAGAGCTGTTCTTAATGATCGTGGTCGAGGCTTTATTGGCCGGCGTCGTGGGCTCCGTACTAGGACTGCTTCTTGGGGTTCTTTTAGGGCAGGGGGCTGTTCGCTTGGTTAGCCAGACGATTAACGATATCTATTTCGTGGTCACTGTTCGCAGTGTGACAATTCCTGCGGCGAGTCTCGTTAAGGGCGGGCTGATGGGTGTTTTGGCTACGGTCTTGGCAGCGGCGGCACCTGCCTGGGAAGCGGCTTCGGTTACCCCTAAAGTGGCCCTATCCCGATCGGGACTTGAAGACAAAGCCAGCGTTGTTGTATCGCGGGTAGCCATCGCCGGGCTGCTTTTGGCAGCAGCCGGCGTTTTTATCTTGTTTTTACCTACCCAAGACCTGATAGTCAGCTTCATTGGCACCTTTGCCATTATCGTGGGCGCAGCCATGATCACGCCCCGCGCTACCGGGTTATTGCTGAACTTTCTGGCGCCTATCAGTGGCCGCCTTTTGGGGGTCTTGGGCCGGCTAGGTCCACGGAACACGGTCAAGTCGCTAAGCCGAACGTCCGTTGCCGTAGCGGCCTTGATGATCGCAGTGTCTGTCACCATTGGCGTCAGTCTGATGATTAGTAGTTTTCGAAATACGGTGGAAGTTTGGTTGTCTGAAACCGTCCAGGGTGATATTTACATTTCTCCGCCTTCCGTCAGCGGGTCACAGACTTCGGGGATTATCGATCCGGCGGTGATGTCCCTCTTGGCATCCTGGCCTGGCGTCGAACGGGTCGATACCTTCCGCGCAGTGGAAGTAGAATCGGCTTTTGGACCCATCAGCCTGGCTTACACTCAGAATCCCAGCATTGGCGAGGAACGGGTTTACCAATGGGTAGACCGCGATCCGACGCAGGTCTGGCAGGGTATGTTGGAGGGCTCTGTTTTGGTCTCCGAACCACTAGCCATGCGATTGGGATTATCCCCGGACGAGGCAAAGCTGACATTGACGACGCCAGCCGGCGAGCGCAGTTTTCCGGTCGCAGGTATCTACTATGATTACACGTCAAGCCAGGGGGTGGCTTTAATGGCCCAGCCTGTGTTCACCTCCGTATGGGGCGACGATGCGGTTGGCGCAATATCCCTACGGCTGGCGCCGGGCATTGATGCCGACGAATTGGCCCGAAATCTTGCCGATGCCCTGGCCCCAGTGCAACCGTTAGAAGTCAGGCCGAACGCCGACTTACGAGCAGAAGCCCTGGCTATCTTCGACCGCACTTTCGCTATCACTGGAGCAATGCAGCTTTTGACAACCTTTGTTGCCTTCATTGGTGTGTTGAGTGCTTTGCTCTCGCTTCAAATGGATAAGCAGAGAGAGCTGGGTGTCATGAGGGCGGTTGGGTTGACCGTACGACAACTTTGGCGTCTTGTTATGTATGAAAGCGGATTGCTTGGAGCGTCGGCCGGTTTGCTGGCCTTGCCGACCGGCTTTGTTCTTGCTCTAATCCTGATCTACATCATTAATCGCCGTGCTTTTGGCTGGACCTTACAGCTAAACGTGGAAGCGGCGCCTTTCATCGAGGCTTTCTTGGTGGCGGTGTTGGCGGCTCTTGCGGCCGGGATCTTACCCACCTGGCGCATCAGCAAACAGGCCTCGGCTGAAGCCATGCGAGGTGAATAGACAACATGTCATCTATAAAAAATCAGATCACGCATCTCGTCGATCTGACAGGCTTTAAACATTTGAAGTATCTATCGTTTCTTGTCTTGTTATTCTTGTCGTCCTGCCAGCTTGATAGCCGCAATGTACGCTCCCAATTGGTCGCAGCTGCTATCCCAGCGAGCGGTTTCATGAGAGCTGATGGATCGGCAACGCAAAGCTTTCCAGAGGATCATGGGTCTCATCCAGATTACCAAACGGAGTGGTGGTACTACACAGGAAATCTAGAAACGGATGCCGGTCGCCATTTTGGCTACCAGCTGACTTTTTTCCGTCGGGCGCTGCTGCCGGCCACCGAAAGAATGCCGCGCGAGTCGGCCTGGGCGACCGATCAGGTTTACATGGCGCATTTCGCGCTCACAGATGTAGATGGGCGTGAGTTTAGCTCATTTGAACGATTCGCTCGCGGATCGACCGGCCTGGCCGGCGTGGCAGCCGACCCCTTCGGCGTTTGGCTCGAGGACTGGAAAGTTGAGGAAATTGAACCGGGCGTTTACATGCTAATGACAAGCCAGGATGGACTGGGATTGGAATTGACGCTGATTGATGCAAAGGGGCCTATCTTGCATGGGGATCAGGGATATAGTCAAAAAGGACCAGAACCGGGCAATGCTTCTTATTACTTTAGCCTGACGAGATTAAAAAGCAGCGGTACGGTGCAAGTCAATGAGGAATCGTTCCAAGTGAGCGGTGAGAGCTGGATGGATCATGAGTACAGCACGAGCGTCCTATCTGAGGGGCAAATTGGTTGGGATTGGTTCTCCATCCAGTTGGACGACGGCAGCGAGTTGATGGTTTTCCATATCCGACGAGAAGATGGCCGCGTTGATGATTTCTCAAGTGGTTCCTGGATAGCGGCCGATGGTACAGTTACAGGGCTGGCGCGGGAAGATTATCATATTGAAGTTGCAGATACATGGCAAAGCCCGCGCAGAGGCGCTGCTTACCCTTCGAAATGGACAATTAGCGTGCCGGAGCTTGAATTGGTTTTATCGCTTGAACCTTTCCTACCTGACCAGGAGCTTAATGTCTCCTACTCTTATTGGGAAGGCGCCGTCCGCGCAGTCGGTAGCCGAGCAGGTCTGCCGGTAAATGGCCACGGGTATGTGGAAATGACGGGTTACGCCGGTTCCATACAGGGCCAATTTTAAAGGAATGGGTGAATATCGTATTTCATCTCAACCGACGAGATATCTTGGCTGAAAGTCTCAATGGAACCTTCCTGGCGGATCGCCAGCTGGGATCAGTCCTACAGGTCGATTAGGAGAAATCAGGATCCCTATCAAATAGGACGAACCTGGTTAAAGTATCGTGGTAGACCTCTCTGATTATTTATCCGCCGGTCAGAACAAGGACGCCTAAATGTCTATTGCTGACGTCTCTGTTCCATTGTTTTCTTCTTGATTTCCTCGCGTTTGTCTTTCTCCTCCTCGGCTATGTAGAAGTAGACTTCATCTTGCCCTAAGTTGTCGAACTGCTTGTGGCAGGTCGTTCGGCTGGAAATTCCAGTGCGATTAGCGTTTCACTAATTCCTGACACCGAGTTGAGTTCAAGCAGTGCAGATAGGGTTAAGCAATATGTTTTATGTCCAACACCGCCTCAAGGACTACCTTTAGATCCAGGCAGCAGAAGAAGGTGCGTGTTGACAAATCTAGCTCCTTAGGTGAACGTTTGATAGGCTTATCAGACCTTTACACTAATCTGATAATATGCATCCAATCAAGCTGGGAGTAGTGCACCAGCCTTCGCACTTGCTGCCCATACTAAGGTCGTTTTTTCAGCAAGCGGTTCTAGAGCGTCAGCTCAGCCACCAACTAACCATAAGCTCTACATCATCGGTCATGTGCATAGCGGGCCAGATTGCGCAAAAAGGCGAAATTATCTCTATCGTGGTGCCTAAAATCGTACAAGTCGAGCAACCCCAAATCAGACAAAATCAGAACCTGTCCTCCCGCTTCGCCATAATCCACCAGGCCAAGCGCCACCTGTCCCTCCAGCTCGGCTAATATTTCGCCCGCTTGCATATTAATGGGCAAGCCATTACCGGCAATCAAGCGCAAACCGGAGATATTCTCGGTCAGGGGATGGGTGCTTGTGACGCGGGCAAGAGCAATAGTGAAGGGGACGCTATTATAGCCGATGCCAAAAGGCGCAGCCAGGGCATTCACTTTTTCCCAGTCTTCATTAGTGTCAGCGACCTGACCAAAGAATAGGCGTTTGGCACTGTTGGTCAGGACCAGTAAGCCGCCTTGCTCCACATAGGACACCATAAGGTCGATCTCAGCGGGGCGCCATTCCTCATCGTACAGGGTCAGGTCGCCGTCGGCGGAGGGATAGTCGATAACAGGCAAGACCAAAACCAGCTCTGCATCTGTCAGATCGTCTGAGGAGGGCGATTGACCATAGGGAATCACGTCCACATCAAAGCCCTCCCAGGCCAGAGCGCGATCGAAATTCGCAAGCAGGGTGGGGGTCATGTGCAACACCTCAGTATGCGTGGCAACTATCAGTGCGCGGCGCTCCGACTCAGGGGCGACGCGCAAATCAGGGGCATCCTGGGGTGTATCTAAGCCAGCGATGAGCGCCATCGAAACAGTCTGCTCCATCCATTCTCCCTGGTCTTGCACGCTTTTAAGCGTATCATAGGGGCTATGGAAAGCCTTTCCAATTCTGTTGTTGCCGAAGGCAAAACGGACATGCGGCACAAAACCATAGAATGGCCCATCATCCGATGAAAAGATTGAGGAATCGGCAACCGTCTCAATCGGTATCTGATAGACTTGGGCTTTTTGAGCGAGGTAATCGGCAAAGGGCAATTGAGCGTTGCCAAAGCGTGCGTGAGACGATTCCTGCATCCCGAGAATCGTCGAGTCGGGCCGGTCGGCGGTGAAGCCGTCCATCAGAAAGGCAGCGAGCGTCCGGTCTAACAGCTCCTGGTGGGTATTGACGAAGTGTTGTGATCCGTAAAATCCTAGTTCCTCGCTGCCAAACCACACCAAATAAATATCTACCGGTGGCTGAACAGTCCCTTCATCCAAGACACGGGCCATCTCCAGCAAGACGGCGGAGTTAAGAGCATTGTCACCGGCACCGGGAGAGTTGGCGCTGTCGATGTGCGCGCCCAAAATGACCGCCTGGGACGAATCCATTCCGGGAATACGCGCCACCAGATTGCCGGATTGTCCCGGCGAAAAGACGTCGGTATCCCAGATCAGGCGGGCTGTTTCAATTTGGGCCAGCGCTTCCCAAGAGGCAATGCCTACAGGGGCGAGGTCTTCCAGGCGAACATAAAGCATCGGAATCGCTTCGTTCAGGGCGATCTCTTCGAGGATCGTACCGTCTCCGGCATATTTGCCGTGACCTATTTCGGTAACCAGCACCAGACCGGCGACATCCTTTTCAATGAGCGCCGTGACAAGCTCTGCGCCGGCACCCTCGCCTACTGCTGCGGGGTCAATGGCGCTAAAATCAAGAAACACGATTTTGCCTTGCGTGTCGTCCTGCGCCAGATTCAGTACTTCGTCAGACGAGCGAAGCAGCAGCGCTTTACCGGCTACTTCGAGCGGGTTGCGATCCGCATCGTTGAGCACCC
>DASRZI010000069.1:0-3143 GCA_035686605.1 Candidatus Zixiibacteriota bacterium | reverse complement strand
TGAAGCGCTCCTTGAGCTCCTCGTCGAAGTGCAGTCCCGGCGGCAGGCACTTGATCGCCACGGTGCGCTTCAGCTTAGTGTCCTCAGCCTTGTAGACGACACCCATCCCCCCCGCTCCGAGCTTCTCGATGATCCTGTAATGCCCGATCTGCTTCCCTTCCATCGAAGTTCCCTTCCGGCCGTCCGTCGACTGTCACCCGTTTCCGCCAGAATAAAACAGGAGGAAAGGAAAGGGAAGAGAGGGTGTGGGCTTTAGTTACTTTGAGGATGCCTTTAGCTTTGCTGATTTCAACCTAACTACGTTGAAGTCATGATCGATAGTTGCCAACATCAATCTTGCTTTGATTCTCGATATATCTTGCCAACCTTTGAGATCGGCTTATTACTATGCTCTGAGTAGATGTATAATTTATATCTATCGATGCCTTCATTCATTTTGCTTGGATCAACTGCCCTAAACTTACCGCCATATGTATGGCTGCCTCCAGCAAATAATATTCCACGTTGACGAAGGAAATTACCGTAAACTGATATTGTAAATATTTTTTCTATTCTGTCCTTGGAGCTTAATAATTCCAAGCTGGCTTCCTTAAAATAAATATTATTTATAGATCTGTTCTCCAGCTTGAAGTCAACTTCAAGTTCTGGTCCATTTAAGCATGACTTTATTATAGATAATTTGAACTTATAGCTCTTTTGTTTGTGATTATGGCAAATGAAAAGAATAATAGGGACTACTATGACGGAAATAGAGCTTATTCCGGTGATTATAGCCCAGAACCAGCTCAGATTATCCCCCATGCTTGCCTTGTGCCATTTCTCCAATCTTCATTATCAATATATTACCTATGGTCTCCAGTGGTCAAGCAGCAGACTCCTATATTATTTATCCTGTCAATTGCGTTTTTTCACCACTTACCACGCCAACGGCGCCCTCTGCTATGAAATGTAGGACGCCGCCGCTTTGATGTAAAAAAATGCCTTGCAAACACCTAGTATTCTATCCCACGCGAGGCCGCGCCCGCTCTGGAGCGCATCCAAACGCCGTTCTGGGAAGTCGGCACCAAACACGATGAGCTAACCTGCAGCCGGCCTGTTCGTCCGGCTGCTAGGTTAATCCCATCTCAAAGAGACCTCAGCACTTTCTCCCGGACTTGCAATTGAGCTTGCAGAATGGTGCACACGCTTTTCGCACACGTTTCGGAACGCGCTTTAACTTCACAAATCCCCACCTCCTTTCCTAGCTTTGATGGTTTCATAGTAATACATGATCGCCGAGCATTGAACCAAATCCTTACCTTGAAGTGACCCGGTTGTCTCCAGCGCGGATATACGACATCCTCCCCGACACAACGTTAGATGTTCGCATGTTGCACATTCAGTGTCCTTGAGGAGGAATGGTGTACGCTTGTGCCATGACTTTGCCAGTCCATCTTCAAGACTACCGAACGGATTCACGGTTGAGAGCACGCATCCAACAACACTCCCATCCGCCATGACCGTACACAAATTACCTCCACAGGCATGTTTAAGACCTAGATCATGTTGTCCTTCGCCGTACCCAAATCGTGCCACAATCGCCACGGTCTTGGCGGCTTCGGCAACAGCCGCTTCTTTGTTGTCAACCCAATCGCCTTTCTCGCAAGGAGCATTCACACTCCAGTTTGTAATACCATGCGAGAAGCAGAACGTCTCCAGTTTATGAAATTCCTCAATATCGTTGGTATTATGCCTTGTTATCATTGTTGCAATAGAAACGTGATGTCCCACGTCAAGAAGTGATTCGATAGCGGCCATCGATCTGTCGAAACTGCCGATTCCCCTCAATGCGTCATGTGAGGAGCGCCATCCGTCAATACTAATCTGGACTTCGTGAAAGCGGAGTCGGTTTGCAGACATGCCATCTATCAACGTACCATTCGTCAACAATTCAAACCGGAGCTTGGAATTATCAACCAAATCGTTTATTACCCAAAAATCAGGGTGTAAGAGGGGTTCACCACCCGAGATAAGCACCGTTAGACCAGCGAGCCCTTGAAACTCCTCAATCACCCGCCCTATTTGAGCAATAGTCAGTTCAGTTTTAGACTTCGGTCCAAGATAGCAATGTCCACATGTGAGATTGCATCGCTCGGTGATATGAAGGAGCAAATATAACGGTGCGTCATCAATGGCGAATTCTATGTTCTGGAATACTCTTGATGTAGTGTCCGTTAATGACAGAATCCGAACGTCTAGACACTCGTTGAGGAATGTTATTTGCTCTTGCCTCAGCTCCTCAAGCGACAGATCTCGGAGCTCTTGCAGAAGGCTGAATGATGCAGAGTCGAGTTCGTATAGTTCGTGGTTGCGTCTATCATATGCAAATTGCTTGTCCCTGTACATTCTTAGCGAAACGTCATCTGCAAGGCCTAAAGGCATCCTTAGCCTCATAATCGTGGTTAAAATCAAAGCAAAAAAAGACTCATGCCTTTCCCATTCATGCCTCCGAATGGAAACTGAAGTGACATCTTGTCAATTAAGTTTCGTCGCAAAGAATTTAATCTAATGATACCTCGAAGCGATTACCCCAATCAAGTATATAACATTTTGAATATAAAGATCGCTGAGGCTTTATTGGGTGTTGCATTTTGCATCATCTACAAGGAGAATTCAAGCATGATGAAATAGAGACTTTTGAAAACCGGTGATTAACAGCCTACAAAGAACCTTTCCTGAGCTTCCTTTTCAACATTCATTTGCTCGTATCCGATCTTTGCCACCGTATAAGGTTCTGCAGGCGATTTAGGTGGTTTTCTAACCTCATGAACATCCGAAGCCAAGACCATCTTAGCCCATGATCATAAAATAGGTTCTTCTACTCCACCTTCTCAAACCCGATCTTGCTCTCCCCCTGGCCAGGGACGAGGAGGCGCAGGACGGCGCCGTCGGCGTCGAGCTCGAACCAAATCGTCTGCCGCCGCTTGGGGACGAAGAATTCGGTGGGCGACTGAGGCACGATCTCGTCCTTGAGGCCGTTGGGGAGGACGATGAGCATCTTTCCCTCTTCGACGACGACCTTCAGTTCCGGTCCCGGCTCCTCCCCCGAGCCGAGACGGTAGGTGCCGACGTAAGCCTGCCGCTCCTCCGGGCTGAGCTCGATG
>DASRZI010000068.1:0-4745 GCA_035686605.1 Candidatus Zixiibacteriota bacterium | reverse complement strand
GAACAAGCAAGGGCAGGAAAGCGCTGGGAAGAAGCTGATGCACTGCGAGAACAGATCGAGGCTGCCGGTTACCAGGTGAAAGATACAGCCGACGGACCCACGCTGAAGTCTCTATAGGCGAGCTGCTATGATATTTCTGGATGGCCGAGTATCGATTGTGGTACTTGGTATCGCCCAGGACGCCGGCCTACCCCATGCCGGATGCCGGTGCGCGAGATGCCAGGCGGCCTTTGCCGATCAAAATCTGTCACAGTTCGCATCCTCCATCGCAGTCATCGATGCCCGCCAGAAACCGGCCCGCACTTGGATAATCGATGCAACACCAGACATCAAGCACCAGCTCAATTTAGTACGAGAAGCACTTGGCCCCCATCCAGTACGATCAGAGCGGTTGCAGCAGCCTGATGGTCTGTTCCTTACCCATGGTCATATGGGGCATGTATCCGGCCTGGTCCATCTGGGTCCGGAGGGCATGGCTGTGCAGGCGATGAAGGTATACGCTTCAACCAGTCTAATCGGGTCACTGAGAGATACCCCACTTTGGTCGCCATTGATAGACAACCTTGAGCTGATCCCGGTTGTACCCCAGAGACCTGTAGAATTGGCTCCCGGATTAATCATCACACCCATTCCCGTGCCTCATCGAGACGAGACCGGGACAGACACCTTTGCCTACCAGATAAGCGGGGAGACGAAAACCCTGCTTTATGTGCCAGATATAGATAATTGGGATCTGTGGAGTGAGGCCAGGGACTATCTGGGTGCAGCCGATGTGGCTCTTGTGGATGCCTCATTTTACAGTCTCGAGGAGATTCGTGGGCGCAGTTCTGTTTCCCATCCCTTGGTATCCGAGACGTTGGCTTTCTTTAGCGATATTCCGACCAGCCTTGTTCTCATCCACATCAATCATACCAATCCTCTGCTTGACAGAGACAGCGCGGAACGGCACTTCGTCGAATCAAAGGGTGTCGAGGTTGCTTTTTCGGGCCAGAGATTTTTGCTTTGAGAATTGACCATGAGAACAGGCTTGTCAAACCAAAGTCGACATTCACCCAGCCCGGCGGTGATTAGCCAAGATTCACGGCGAGTTTTGCTCAGGCAGGTGGTAAGTGGGTACAGTTTTCACTCCAATCTCATTTATCACAAGGAGAATCATAGGGTGACATTATGAATGAGATAGTGCAATTAGGTCGAGGCAATCATTTTATTGAGATCACCCAACGGTTGTGGATGAAGCATGTGGCCGAAACGCCGGACCATATGAGAAAGAGGCTCAGCTTTATGAGCCAAGATCATCACCGGGTGCGCTACTTCGTCGTGGACGAGATGGCCCGGATGGGAGAGCCCTTACCCCCTGAGCAAATCTCTGATGGATTGGGCATCTCGTTAATTAAAACAAACGCCATATTGGATGACCTACAGAAGAATCTCTTATTCCTGGTACGAAACGATGACGGGGCTGTAAGCTGGGCATACCCGCTAACCGTGGAATCAACACCCCATAGATTGACGTTTGATTCGGGAGAGCTCTTGTATGGAGCCTGAGGTGAAGACGCCATGGCGGCGTCCTTCGTGCAAGGGCGAATACGGAAAGAGAATCTGTCGGTTTTAGTCGAAACAAGCTGCGTTCACTGTCAACAGCCCATGAGCTTTACCTTGAGCAGCGAGATGGAGTTAACTGACAGGTCACCAGGTTCTGATCCCATGGTCTTTATGCCCGATATTGATTGGGATAATTTCCGAGAGCCCACCATCATCGACGCCTTCTGACGGAATTCCGTCTTCTTCTGGTCAGAAGAGCACGCAAGAGAACATCGAGCCGGTACTGGGGGAGTCGACGGTCTATACCTGACGATGGAACAGAGCGCCTATATGATCCCCATCGTACAGGGAGCGCTGTTTGCCTTTGAGTAACATTCTACTGTTTTTGCTTGGTCCCTTGCCATAGATGGCTGAAAGGTGCTATCGACAGGGCTGCTGGAAATTGCTATCCTGAAATAGACAGTTGCGTAGGAGTTTCAGCGCAAGAACTAGATCCTTTCACAGCAGCACTTTTCGGGTGCGATATCCAGGAGGATGTGGTACATGCCCCAAGCTCTAGCTAATACCATTGTTGTCTTCATCGGTCTCGTCATATTTGGCTCGACCATCTTCTATAACTACACGATTGTCGCCGATTATCTAGGGGATGAGACCGGGTGGTTTATTTGGAGAACTATAAGGCTACAGCTACTGGGAAGACATCGCCGGGATCAAGGCAGCAGCGACCAAGAACAATCGGTGCCCCACAAGTCTCACCAAGACTAACCGAATTCGATTCGAATCTCACTTCTCGCCCATAATTTCGTCTCAGACGACGAACCGACTGGACTAAAGTTGTCCGGAAGAGAGTTCCATTTGTTTAAGGAGAACCTGGTATTCCGGGTCGTCGTATCGTTCCAGAAGGAACGAAGGAGCGTACTCTGGAAGATCGGATCCGGCGACATGGGCGGCGAGGAGCTCCCCAGCCGCCTGGCAGGCCATCACACCAAATCCAGACAGGGCGCCAATCAGATAAGCTCCTTCCACTGGCAACGGGCCAATCAAGGGCCGGTTTTCCTGAGTTTTACAGTAATAGCCGCCATCTACCGATGGCTTTCCTAGACGGTCAAAGTAGACCGATAGGCCGGGCACCATCCGGCTTAGCCCTCGCAGGACGATCTCGGGGTAAGCGTGGTCAAAGGATGGGGGAAAGACGGGCTCTTTAATCTCAACATCATAGGTCCAAAGCATCAGCAGGGACTGGCTCTGGCCCATGCCTTCAGGTCGGAAGTGTACGCCCGCCGGAATGTCATCGATGAGCCAGCGAGTATCCTCGTAAGCTGCCAGCTCCGCTCTCTCCTCAGGTGACCATGGCAGCCGGACAGGATCGCTCCAGATCATCAGCGGAAGATCGCGCGGGAGAACTCCCTGGGTATCATTGAAACCGACCTTTCCATGAAGCTCATTGAAAACTGGAAGGTCGACTCCAATCATGGCTCCAACTTCTTTGACCATCGGCCCAGCGGCGTTGACGAAAACCTTCGTACTTACGCGAGTTGTTTCTCCTGTTGTTTTCACCTGAACTGATTTGACGCGGTTGTTGTCGACGGTTACATCCGATACCCTACCGGAGAGGAAGCGAACGCCACGAGTCTTTGCCTGGTCCATCATGTACATACCAAGCTGCTGGGCGCTCACCCAGCCGCATCTGCGGGGATGAAGCAAGGCAATCACATCTTCGGCTAGAAATGGGTAGTGCTGCCGAATCAGCTCCGTGCCGAGCACGATGTCAGCCCCAATAGGCAATCCCCGGTAACCTTCCGGCGGCGACGGTTGGTAGGTTGATCGTCCTGCTGCGTGATATCGGATTGGTCCAGCGCCCAAAGCGGAAATCTCTTCGGCCGTGTTTTTGAAGGTCTCCGCCTGCTCGGGCTCCGCTGTCAGAAATATGTAGCCTCTCTTGTTCAGCCCGAAGTAATTACCGCTTTCGTCCGCCAGCTTCTCAAGAAGGTCAATGCTCCGGTTCATGAAGCGGACCATCGTGTCACCCGGACCGGGCCACCAGTTCCGATAACATTCGGTTGATTTATCGCTCGTTAAGGTCAGCGGTGGACGCTCGTCTACCAATACGATATCGGTGATCCTCGCATCCACGGCCAAATAGTAGGCAGCTGATATACCAGCCAGGCCCGCCCCACAAATTACGACATCAGCACTTATCGATGTCATGGCAGAATCCTCGGACAGTGGTGGTGTTCTATTATTCCCTGCCTCGTTCCAGCCGCTCAGCTCCCAACCTGGTCACCTGGAATTTATCGAAATCCCTGGCCACGAAGGTCCTGGGGAAGATCGAGCGCGCCTCGTGGATGACATCCCTTTCATAGTAGCGTCTGGAGAGATGGGTTAGGATAAGCGAGCGAACGTTGGCCTTAACTGCCAAGCGGGCCGCGCCTGCTGCGGTAAGATGACCAAACTGCTCGGCCATGTCTGCCTCTGACTCCAGATAAGTGGCTTCAATGGTTAGAGCGCTGGCTCCCTGGCAGACATCGACCAGATCGCCAGTGCTGCCCGCATCTCCGATTTGGACGTAGCGGGTACCGGGGATGACATCGCCCAGAACCTCGCTCGATTCAACGGTCCGGCCATCGGGTAAAGTCACAGATTCACCACGCACCAATTTGGCTCTTTCTGGGCCGAAGGGCACGCCCAATCCCTCGGCGACATCAGCGAGGAATGGCCGGCGAGGTTTCTCTTCGAATAGGAAACCATAGCAATCAGGCCCACGATGGTCGACGGAGAAAGCCGAGAGACGAAATCTAGGATCATCTTCAATGATGTCCCCATGGTGCAGTGGAACCAGTTCGATGGCTGATGGGGGGTGTTTTTCTGGGAAGACTACCCCAAAGATGAGTTTGCCAACGCGAGCCAGGGTGCTGCGCCCACCATAAATCTGGAGTTTTTCCAGCATCTCCCATCGACCAAGGGTCGATGCTAGGCCGCCAAGGCCGAGTATGTGGTCCAGGTGTCCATGGGTGAGCAGCACTTTATCAAGGCGTTTGAAGCCCAGGCCACTGCGCAAAATTTGCTGCTGAGTACCCTCGCCGCAATCGACCAGGAACCGGTAATGACGGTGCAGGATCATCTGGGCAGAAAGCCCTCGATAGGCCGAGGGTGTTGAAGCAGAAGTCCCGAGAAAAACGATCTCAAACATAATTAGGATTAGG
>DASRZI010000067.1:0-2251 GCA_035686605.1 Candidatus Zixiibacteriota bacterium | reverse complement strand
TCTAGAGGACCACGCACACCAAAAATCTGATCAATAACTTAATTTACGAGTTTCCTCACCAGGATTGAGACCCTGTTGGCTAGCTGTAGAATATCGCCAAGATTTATTATATATTGACCGAGAGGCTGATTTACAATAACGTTGCAAATTAGACCCCACGTTTCCTTTCAAAATCGCCCTTTGTTAAAGGATTCTACCTCGAGCAATATGACATTATGGACGTGTTCTCCGTTTGCAGGCTTCACATCCGTGAGGCCACAAGTTCAAGTCTTATCACGCCCATTTTCTCCCTTATTTTGCGTCACATAAACGTAAAACCTAAAGTATCTCGCCAGAAGCGGTTTGATGGTGGCACCACTTACCGATAGGGTTCACTCCCATCGAGACAGCCTTATAGCTAACGTGCATCGGCTCTGCACTTCGCCTTTCTTGTCTGCTTTGCCTTCCGTCAAGAACAGCTAGCTTAGATGTTGATGAGGATGAATCCCTTATCATCCGTAATATTCACACGCAAACTTCCGCAAAGCCTTTGATAATCGCTAGCTGGAATGACATTAACTTTTTCTACAGCATGGTCTCAGTTTTTCCATAGGCAGTTAAATTGCAGCAACGAATTCCAATTCTGGCATTCCCAGCAATATCAATTGCAATTTTAAGAAGTTGTTAGAATGGGGGAACCAAATGGCTCTTTTAGACGTCTATTGTGTATAATTTCACAAATGATGGATGACACCATTAACAGGGTTGACGTAGACCTTGGTAGTGTTTTCCTCTGAGTCAACAAGGGACCGTTCGATGAAAAACCAAGTGAAAAAGTGCCCAGCAAAATTAACCCTCATCGCTATTGTCCTAATAGCTCTAACTGCTTGCGGTACGAGTGGCACTGAGCCAACAGCCGTGTCTACTTTCGAAGCCGAAACAAACACGGTTGAAGAATCTGAAGATGAACAACCTCCTGAGATTGTTTGGGCCGCATTGGATTTGGCACTCAACCATATCTTGAGCCAGATTGGAGAACAGTCCTTCCCACCGCCTGGCATGGAGTGGTCAGTAGCAAACATCACTCCAGAAGATTTAATCGGCACAACGACCTACCGGTTTGCGGTCGGGGACTTGACAGCCATCATTGCTTTCCCGTTGGTTGCTCCTGACGCCACCATCTATCAGGTTGTGGTCGAGAACACCATCACAGGCTTTCGCTGGGAGGGTGAGATAGATGCCGCGGGGCAGGTGACAGATCTGATTGTTTCTTCAGGTGGGAAAACCGTTGTAGCCTGGTACGGTTACGTTGCCAGCACCCCGGCCGGTTCCCAATTCGATGACTATCTGGTCGTGTTGCCCGAAGGGACGGCCGAGGTCGGCATCACCGGTGCAGACGCGGCCATCGAAAATGAGATTGTGGCCATGCGAGACATGGTGGAAGGACCTGGCAAGTACGCACATTTCTGGGGCACGCTCGCCTGCCCCATGATTGACTATGGGGGTTGCGAACTGGTCGTGAACCGCATTCGCGCCGAAGGACCAGGCGCCTTCTTCGACCCAGACCCGGTCGAGGGCTGGCAAGGAACCATCTACAGCGGCCCTCCAGGCCCGCGCTCAGGTGGCGATGATGCTTTTGTCCTGTTGGGCGACGTGAACATTGGGTATGGTATCTGGAGCGCCGACACTGATATCAACAGCCACTTAGAAAGCCTGCGCGATACGGGCACCGTCATCCGGGTATGGGGAGAGGTCACAGCTGGTATACCGGACTGGAACGGGACGCAGATTCAGGTGAGTCGATTTGAGGTGGTGGAGAATCCCTCCGCTGCCTTACCGCCCGCACCTGATTGGCCGGAAGCGGACGATGGCATGGTGGCCTATCTCAACGAAGACTATGGCTATCAACTCCGGGTACCGCCGACCGCAACGATGGCCGAGTCGGGTGCTGTGGGATTTCTCTCTGAAGAACTGCCGGAAGGGATGACGGCTGAAGAATAGATGACCAAACTCCGGGAACAATATGGCGATCAGCTATGTGTGCGGATCGAAGTTGGGTTGGGTTATATAGATATCTCGGCACCGCCTAATGAAAGTTTTCGCTACATACCTTGCGGCCTCACCGGGCTCGGCGCCGGGGAAACCTTGGAAAAGAGCGAGCAGATCACGATTGGGGGACAGACCTATGCTGGCCACGGGATCGAGTGGATTGGAAACATGGCCCCTTGCTCGCCACCCCGGGAAACACTGGACTGTCACAGCGAGGTGATGA
>DASRZI010000066.1:0-7275 GCA_035686605.1 Candidatus Zixiibacteriota bacterium | reverse complement strand
TAGGATATTAGAACTGTAAACGGGAGAGATAATGGGCTCAAGAAGACAATCAGGTTCACGCAGAACAAAGAAAAATATACCGAGCGGAATTGTGCACGTCTACGCTACGTTCAACAATACGATCGTAACAGTTACCGATTTGGATGGTAACACTATCTCATGGGCGAGCGGCGGCAGCACAGGATTTAAAGGTTCTCGAAAGAGCACACCTTATGCTGCTCGTTTGGCCAGTCAGAATGCGGTGAGGACCGCAATCGACAATGGCCTGCAGGAAGCGGAAATCATCGTCAAAGGTCCAGGACCTGGGCGAGAAGCTGCGATTAGGGCGCTTCAGGGGCTTGGGGTTCAGGTTCGTAAGATTAGTGACGTGACGTCAGTACCCCATAATGGATGCCGTCCTCCTAAGAAGCGACGTGTTTAGTTAATAATAATCTATTAAGTTTGTGTGAGTGCGATTGAGGGATGAAAGGTCGCCAAGCCCGTAAACCTCGCGCACATCGAAAGGAATTGGAGGTAGAAATTGGCAAGATATACAGGACCAGTATGCAGGCTTTGTCGCCGAGAAGGTGAGAAGCTATTTCTAAAAGGATCGCGCTGTCTTACTCCTAAGTGTGCGATAGAACGTCGCTCCTACCCACCAGGCCAACACGGTCGGGAGAGCCAGTTTCGTCGAGGTAGGCCGTCTGACTATTTACTGCAGCTGCGAGAAAAACAGAAAATGCGCCGAATCTATGGTGTATTTGAGCGGCAGTTCAGTAATTACTTCAAAAAAGCAGAACAAAGAGCCGGTCTCACCGGAACAAATCTTTTGATATTGCTCGAAAGCAGGATGGACAATGTCGTCTACCGACTTGGTTTTGCTGAATCTCGCGCCCAGGCGCGTCAGTTGATTCTTCACGGCCATGTCATGCTGAATGGAAGGAAGACAAACATCCCTTCTGCCATGGTAGCGGCTGGTGACAGCCTGAGTGTTCGACCTGAGAGTTCGAAGAACGCTTATTTCAAGACGCTCAGGAAAGAGATCGACGAAAGACGTGTGCCTGGCTGGCTTCAGCTTGACTCGAGCCAGATGTCAGCGTCAGTATCCCAACTGCCGACTCGCGAAGACATTGACGTATCATTAAACGAGCAGCTAGTTGTTGAATACTATTCACGGTAATGGGAAGTGACATACCGTTTGATGGTGATTCGACACAGTCGGAATTTGCTGTGAAGTTTCTAATTCGGTTGGGGAGGTAAAACCTTGACGATAACAAATTTAGTTCTACCTACAATTGAAAGCACGGCCATGTCTCGCAAGTACGCTAAGTTCTTGATCGGACCATTGGAGCGCGGCTACGGCACAACAATAGGTAATTCCTTGCGTCGCGTTTTATTGGCGTCGCTTCCCGGTGCTTCAATTACATCTATTCGAGTTACTGATGTTCCTCATGAGTTCTCGGCGATTCCACATATTCGCGAAGACATGATGGAGTTCATCTTACAGGTCAAGCAGCTGCGACTTAAGCTGCACGGCGTAGATTCGGCTCGATTGCGAATCGAAGTGCGTGGAGCAGGTGTAGTAACAGCGGCCGACATCGTTGTGCCATCTGAGGTTGAGATTATTAATCCAGATCTATATCTTTTCACGGTTGATTCAGATGAAGCATCCCTGGAAATCGAGATGATGGCCGAAACCGGACGTGGTTATTCGCCGGCCGAAGAACGTGGACGTCTGCCCCTCGGTGAACTGCCGGTCGATGCCCTTTACAGCCCGATCCAACAGGTTGGATATGAGGTTGAGAAGACGCGTGTTGGCCAGATCGCGGATTACGATCGAATCGTGATGGAGATCTGGACCGACGGCAGCATCAAGCCCGAAGAGGCGCTTGCCCAATCTGCCCAGATTATGGTCCAGCATCTGAGACCGGTGGCAGGGATCAGCGAAGAGAGCTTGCTGCCTGTTGAGCCAGCTGAGGTTGAAGTATCGATTCCCAATGAGATATACGATACACCGATCGAGCAGCTTGATCTTAGCGTTCGTGTTTTCAATTCTTTGAAGAGAACCGGTATCACCAAGGTCGGTGAATTGCTTGACATGCTCGATAAGGGTCAAGAGACGATGCTCGCCATTCGCAATTTTGGCGAGAAGTCGCTGCATGAATTAAAGGCTCAACTTCAAGAGAAAGGCTATCTGACCGAGGATATTGGAGAGGAATTGGGCGAATTAGAGGAATTTGAAGCTGTAGCTATCCCTGAATGAATTCACACAAAGGGCAATACTACAAGCTACGAAATTAAGAGGATTTATAATGCGACATAGGGTACACGGCCGCCGGCTTAGCCGCAGTTCAAGTCATCGAAAGGCTCTCCGGAAAAATATGATCTCAGACCTGATCTGCCATGAACAGATCGTTACAACCCAAGCGAAAGCCCGGATGCTTCGCCCTGCCGCGGAAAAAGTAATAACCTTGGCTAAGCGAGGTCTGGCAGCTGGTGCGGATGAGCCGGCTGCGGAAGTCCATGCACGCAGATTAGTGGCGACACGCGTCGCTCGTTTCAGAACAGCTGAAGACGAGGATGGCAAACACTACGATATTGACGTGGTGCAGAAGCTGTTTGCGGACATCGCACCCCGATATAGTCAACGACCGGGCGGCTACACGCGATTGGTGAAAATCGGTAAGCGGCCCGGAGATAATGCCGAGATGGCCGTGCTAATGCTCGTAGAGGATAAGTAGTTGGTCAGTCAGGCCGGTGTGAGGAATCACCACTGCTCGGTGTGACCCTGGATTTCTTTCTGGAGAGACTCAGCAATGCGTTATCGTGCCGAAGTTGAATACGACGGCACCGGTTATTATGGCTTTCAGAGGCAGCTCGATCAGCCAACGATTCAATCTGACCTTGAACAAGCGCTAACTGATTTGGCAGGACGTGACATATCGATTGATTTCGCAGGGCGAACGGACAGTGGCGTCCACGCGCTTGGACAAGTAATCGCCTTCCATCTAGATTGGAAGCATTCAGCGAACGACTTGCTGAGAGCGCTGAACGCAAGGCTTTCGCAGTCAATCTCGCTAAATGCGTTGGTCGCCGCGAGACCGGATTTCCATCCGAGGTTCGACGCACGAAGGCGCGTGTACGATTACAACATTTACAACGCTCCGGTACGCAGCCCGTACCGAAGGCGATATAGTTGGCACGTAAAACGGACGCTAAACCTGGAAATGATGAATTGTGCAGCCAAGATGATCATTGGCGTTCATGACTTTGCGACATTCGGACAAGCGCCACAGGGTACTGTCACTGTGAGAGAAGTGTTTGAGGCAGAATGGCGTCGAATTGACAGGTTGCTCGTATTCAGAGTAGCTGCCAACGCCTTCTTGCAGAGAATGGTTAGAAGTCTTGTTGGCACAATGGTTGCCGTCGGCGATGGATCTTGGACAGTAATGGAATTTGAAGAAGCATTTTTAGCAAGAAAACGAGAGAAAGCTGGCCAAACTGCGCCGGCACACGGGCTTTTTATGATGTCGGTGTCCTATGAAGCGGACAGTTTAGGAGAATAGAAGATGAATACTACTCACGTAACCAAACCGGCTGATGTCGATGCGAAATGGTTTGTTGTGGATGCAGAAGGACAGACATTAGGCCGGCTGGCATCAGAAATCGCTCGGATCATTCGAGGAAAACACAAACCTACATACAGCCCGTCAGTTGACTGTGGCGATTTTGTGGTCGTGATCAACGCCGAAAAAATCAAGGTCACCGGCCGTCGGCTGGATCAGAAGAAATACTATCGACATTCCGGCTATCCGGGTGGATTGACGGAGATTACGCTTCGCGACCAATTGGACAAACACCCGACAAGGGTATTGGAATCGGCGATCTATGGAATGCTTCCCAAAAACAGTCTGGGAAGAAAGATGTTTAAGAAGCTGAAGCTGTACGCCGGCCCCGATCACCCTCATCAGGCTCAGCAGCCGGTCCAGTTAGATTTAAGGAAGGCATAAATGGAGACAGAAGGCAGAAAATATTACGAAGGTATTGGCCGTAGAAAACGAGCTTCAGGTCGAATTCGTATCTACATGGATGAGCAAGCATCGGGCGAGTTTTTCGTCAATGGAAAGACAGTCAATGAGTATTTTCCCAGGGTCGGGGACGTCGATGTACTCATGGGACCATTGAATGATACAGAGCTTGCTGGAAACGTAGACGTGACCGTTCTCGTTCAGGGTGGGGGTATAACCGGTCAGACGGATGCGGTTCGTCTCGGATTGGCCCGAGCCCTCATCAAGTATGACGAGGAGTTTCGAAACGTGCTTCGAACTGGCGGTCATATGACCCGAGATCCTCGCGTAAAGGAACGAAAGAAACCAGGTCTGAAACGAGCGCGAAAGGCCCCGACATACACCAAACGATAGTAGATAACTATCTATTCGTAAAAGAGTTATGCTACGAAATGAGTCGGACGCTCAACTGGCTTAATACTTAGTGAATATCGAGATAACGCAAGATAGGGCGAGACCGGCGGTCTCGCCTTTTTTGTTTTCATGGTTGTTTGATTATCATTGTTGAGAGTCAGCTAGAGTCGTTGACCGGGCGTTTCTATTGGCGCTAGGCTTGATGACCAGAGGAGCATAGATGGCGATCGTGATCGTTGGATTGGGACCTGGAGATGCTGGCCATCTCTCACGCGAAGCATGGGACATTCTTAGCTCTACAGAGTTGGTTTTTTGTCGAACTACACAGCACCCCTCCATATCCGAGCTGCCGGATGGGCTGGAAATAAGAAGTTTCGACTATCTCTACGATAGTATCGATGATTTCGATGAACTATACAGGCAAATCGCCTCGGTGATCCTAAAGAATGCGACCGCTGATCTTGATGTAGTATACGCAGTTCCCGGACATCCTCTCGTTGGTGAATCGACCGTTGAAGCGATACTGACAGAAGCAAGAATCCAAGGGGTAGGGGTCCGGATTGTGCCAGGGATCAGTTTCATCGAACCTATACTGACGGCCCTAAATATCGATGCGCTTGATGGTCTTCAGGTTTTTGACGCACTGCAGATTGCTGGATTTGCCCAACCACCGATTAATACGGACGTCCCACTCTTGCTCGGACAGGTCTACAATCGATTAGTAGCCTCCGAGACGAAAATGACCTTAATGGCTCTTTATCCAGACGAACACAACGTTGTATTGATTCACTCAGCCGGAACCAGCGAACAGTCTATTGAGGACCTCCTCTTATACGAGATGGACCGCAGCCAGCAGATATCCCACCTGACTTCGCTCTACGTTCCTGCGGTCAGTGATCCCAGCTCATTGCAATCATTTGCCGAAACAGTTGCTTATCTTCGTAGCCCTGATGGCTGTCCATGGGACCAGGAGCAAACCCGCCAGAGTCTCCGCAAGGATTTTCTGGAAGAAGTTGCTGAGGTTCTCGAGGCACTAGATGCCGACAGTCCCGATGATATCCAGGAGGAGTTGGGGGATGTTCTTTACCATGTCGTCATGCAAGCACAGATTGCGAGTGAACTTGGCGAATTTAACTTGAGCGATGTCGTCGCTGGCATTAACGGAAAACTTATTCGCAGACACCCGCATATCTGGGGTGACGATGTAGCTACTAATACCTCTGACGTGGTGCGAAAATGGGAACAGATAAAAGCACTAGAGAAAGATGTGCAGAGTGATCGGGCTTCTCTACTCGATAAAGTCCCATCAACGCTCCCGGCTTTGGCGCGCGCTCAGGCGATACAGTCGCGAGTTCAATCCGTCGGTTTTGATTGGCCCTCAATAGACGGAGTAGTGGCAAAAGTAGAAGAAGAGTTGTCAGAACTGCGCGCGGAGCGCGAGCCAGCGAGGGTATCTGAAGAGTTAGGTGATCTCTTCTTTGCTCTTGTAAACTGGGCAAGATGGCTTGACCTTCAGGCAGAATCTGTCCTGAGAGAAGCCAATAGTCGGTTCGAACACAGGTTCAAAATCATGGAGCAAAAAGCCAATAGCATGAAATTAAACCTAGCTGAATGTGATGTTAGTGAACTTGACGATCTCTGGGAAGAAGCGAAGATCTCATTTAACGACCAATCTTCGACAAGCCTTCCCGAAGCATAGGAGAATCAGCTCCCTTGGCCGGATTGTTCAACATTATTCTAATCATCGTCGCCACGTTCTTTCTGCTGGTTTCAGTTTTCTTTGTCTTGCGTGGTTTGCGTGCCAGAGAGAATCTGTCTGGCTCTGCCTATGGGGTAGCAAGGCAGGAATCGCGACATGTAATGCTTGTTTCATTTACTCGCGGAGCTGTTCTATTTCTAGTTGCCCTTATCATATTCGCGATCTATGGACTGCTGCCTCGCGAAGAAAACCTGCAAGTCGAGGGCACGTCGATACCGGAGGACACTGCAAGTCCGACGATAACTATCAACGATACGCGAGTACCCCCCGCCTCGCCGGGACCAATCAGCTCCACTGAAACAGCCACTCTCCAGTCGACCGATTTGCCTGGATTAGAGTATACCAGGGTGCCTGACCCAACCCCGGTGCCAACATCGGAAATACAATCGACAACTGCTTTAGTGAGCAGCTTCAACGGACTATGGCTTCGCTCCGATCCAGACCCCGAAGGTGATGAAATAGAATTGATCCTTGATGAAGCAGTCCTGATTATTCTTCGCGAGACAGAGCCGTCGAACCAGACCGAATGGCAGTTTGTACGTTCGCCCAACGGCAACGAGGGGTGGGTATTCAAACAATTCATCATCTACCAGCAAGACGAGTAACGAGCGCAAGATTTGTCGGACCTAATCCACGAAGCTCTTCGATTACCATGGCCAACAGATTGGTCTGATATTTTCGGTAGGAAAGGGCCGTCGCTAGTTGAGGTTGGATTTGGCAATTCGAGATACCTAACCCAACTGGCCATCGATAATCCGAATTCCAACGTAATCGGCATAGAAATCTCAAATCATGCCCTTGATAAAGCTCTGTTTAGAATTCGGAGAGCAGGGATTGATAACATTCGCCTTGTTCGGGCGAGAGCCTACATGTTTTTTTGGTTGGTTTGTGCGAACTCCAGCATCCAGAGTGTTCATATAAACTTCCCTGACCCTTGGCCAAAAGCCGCGCATGAAAACCGACGCCTCGTGAGCCGGCGTTTTCTAGAAATGGTAGCGGCGCGCCTGGAACCAGGGGGTTTGATGCAGCTAGCCACAGATGACCGTAGTTATGCATCTGAGATGTCCCGCCGATTGTTGGAATCGCCCTATTTTGAGGAATGTGACGGTCGATCTG
>DASRZI010000065.1:0-14787 GCA_035686605.1 Candidatus Zixiibacteriota bacterium | reverse complement strand
GCTCTCTGTTGATGATATGCGGTTTCATCTTACAAATAAGCAGTCACCCCTTCGTGTTTGTGGGTGGCGACGGCTTCGACAGCTACTTACTCAAGGAGAGAAATTTTTCTGGACCCGTGACGGGGTGGGGCGGCTGTGGATAAATGGGCCGGCAAAGGTGGCCCAGGCGCTTGGATGCAATCGGTTGAAGGGTAAACCCATTGCCTTGCCGGTTGCGGTGCTTCTGGGCGGAATCAAGAAAGTTAGAGCCCATTTCTACGCAAGTTTCCATAGTGGGCGCCACACTACAAATCCGATTTCCCGGGAGGCGTTACGGGAGCTAACTGGGGTGGCAGAGCGGACTCAACAAGTATATGACCAGGCTGCGAAAATTGATCAACGGCGAAATATGGCCATTGGGGAGAAGTACAAAAAAACATATGCTGAAGAACGAGCCTGGCAACAGGGTAGGGGGGTCTTTCGTTTTATCGACAGCAATGGATACCAAGGGAGGAAGGGACAGGAATATCTAGCCTGGCACTTGCCCAATAGTTATCAAGGCCCACACGAAAAGCGCTCCAAAGGGCGTCAGAAGAAAATCAACCGACAACTGAGAGACCTCGTTATGAAAGGGATGCGGGGGAACGGTCCGGAGAAGGTTGATCGAGTATTCTGGTCACATGGTGCAGCGGCTGGAAGGGCTTATAACCGCAATCCGGGAATTGATGCTTACTGGGCGCATGGACACAGTAGAGCAAAAACTTGTATACTGTGGGGCATAGTTCCAGGTAAAAAGCATTGAGTTTCCTTGTGCTAGCTGTCGGAAATAACCTGCCAGTATTATAGGGATTAAAGCTGTTATTCTGGGATATTGGGAGTCGCACACATCCATGCAAAACCCTGAAATAGTGCCGTTCTACCTCTGAAGAGTCAGCGCGGATTTTAATTGCTTGTTTGCTGAAAATGACGATCTTTCTAGCACAAATTCCCAGAGGTAGCCTTTTCCTATTTCAGGATTGCTCGCCTAAATGGTTGATACCCACTTTTGGGGTACCTAATCCTATTCAAAAAGCGAGCCCAAAAACTGCGCTTGTGTCATCCCTCTTGTTTCTTGCGCGATTGTTGCCATGTGCCAATGCGTATCAGCCTTTGAGGTACTGGTTGTATGGATATGGTATCGCCAGAATCGCCAACAAGATACCGTTGCTGCGGCGTATTCGACGAATAACTGTAGACTCTCTTTTTCTCTTTCCTCCAACTCGCGGATCTGTTGATACCCCTCCACCAAGCCTCGCACATGGTCAAATGATCCCCTCCACTCTCCGCAAAAACCTACTATCCCCATCGCTAGGTCAAATACAAATAAATGCTGCATGGCATCTTCAAAATCAATTACAGCCTGCATTTGCTGCCCCTTAAACAGCACATTGTCGTAAAACAGATCACTGTGAATCAAGCCCTGCGGTAAATCTATCTTTATCTTTCGTTCAAGCTCCGGCAGCCGCCTGCCTATCCAGCTTTCATAGCTTCGGTCAACGTTCTGACCCATGACAGTGGGAAAAGATTCCACACCATATGGTATTCTTTCGGGCAAGAAATCCGGCACCGGAATCTGGTGCAATTTGGCCATCGCCTCTCCCACTTGACGCAGCATAATCTTGTCCGGATTGCGACGCACCTGTCCACTAATATACAGCTTTATCATGACCGGCTTGCCATCATAAGTCATCGTTGTGCCCCCTTTGAGCGGGGACAAAAGACGGTTCGTGGGAAAATCATTTTCGGCAAAGATTAACAACATCCTTCCTAACACATCGGCAAATAGGTTGTTTTGGTCTTCAAACACGGTCAGAATGAACTGGCCCTGCTCTGTATTGAGTAAGTAATTGGAGTTACCTGATGCCCCCCCTTCAACCGGCTCAAAACTGACCGCCGTCAAACCATAAGCGTTGGCAATTGCCTGGATGCCCTTTTCTTGCAGCAGATTATGAACAACCATCTTATCTCGCGTGACCGGACATCGTGTGCAAAACCTCAACCATCGGCTCTGTGTCAAAAAATATTGGTGTTAGATAGCCTTTCCATCGCTCCTACATAATACAAGAAAGGCGGCGGCATGAAAAATCCATTCACATGTGAGAGCACAACAAAGTCGAATATGGGAGATACCCTTATTAGTGATAAAATAGGGGGCTTGGTAGAGAGTGGACTTTGGTTCACGGTTGCGTACCGGCTACTCCTTGCATCTTCATCTACAAAACCAAGACCGATAAGCGCCTGGTTGCTGTTCATTTTGACGGTTCGGTTAAAGTGGCGCTGAATGCCTTGACAACCTCATCAACAAGGTGGCCTGGGCATACATTCCGACCAGCAAATGGAGGAAACAGGATGATGGCATTCACTTTGATCCCAGTTAACAGGCGTCGCCTGACTCTGCTGGCGACGCTCCTGTTTTCGGCGCTAATTGTCCTCGTTCTTTGGCTGATAACGGCCGAAGCAACGGGCAACGCAGCGAACACGGTAGCCGACTGCTCCAGTCCAAACGCGCCCAGCCTCATCGAGAGTAATACCACCCTGAGCGGCACCCTTTTTGCCACTCAAAACGTCAAGGTTAGCGGCGGCGCAGTCTTGACGCTGACGGCCGGGACACAGTTCATCTTCTGTGGGAACTACGAGCTGTTCGCCAGTAACGGCAGTTTGCATTTGGTAGGTACGGTCGCCGAGCCCATCGTCTTTGATTCGGAAGACTCTGTACAGAAATGGCGCGGCATCAGCTTTCCGGGCAGTGGGAGCCCCATCCTGACGTCCACCTTGCAGTATGTTGAGATAAATAACGGTGGTGGCATTGACCCCGCCGCTGACTGGGGAGCCATTTACATCAGTGGCAGCCCACATGAAACGGTTGGCGATACGCCCGTTATCGACCACGTGACGATCAATAACAGTGGATCCTATGGCATCTTCGTTCGCGTTCCCTCAGGGGATCCTACGCCCCCGAGGCTGAGCAATCTAACCATCAACGACAGCGCCAGCGCGCCCTTGGTGTTCTACGCCGCGGCCGTCGGTGGCTTGGGAGATGGCAACAGCTTCAGTAATAATGGGAAGCAAATCATTGAAGTGCGGGTAACAGGTAGTACGGGTGGCAGCATCGATCATAGTCAGACCTGGCGCGACCAGCCGCTACCTTACGAATTAGTAGGCACCGGCCTGGTGATCGGTGACGCCACCAATTTGCCCGTGCTCACCCTGGAGCCTGGGGTGACGCTGTGGGTGGGAGAGGACATCTTTATCGATGTCAGTAGCGGTGGCCTGATCGCCGAAGGGACGGCTACGAAGCCCATTACCATCACGAGCGTGGGTGGCAGCGGCCCCCTATGGCGGCAGATCTTCTTCGCGGCTAACGTAGTTCCCGGCAGCCGCTTAGCCTACGTCAACATTGAACACGCTGGCAATGGTGACCATCCAACGCTGGAGATACAAGACGGTGCGCTGAGTCTTGACCACGTGAGTGTCCGCTTCAACAATAACGCCCCCGGCATCTTCTCCAGGGTTCCTATGGTTGAGATCAAGAACAGCACCATCGCCTTCAACAAAGTGGGCTTTCAATTCGACCTCGGCGCGGGCGGTTTGTTGCGCAACAACTTGATCCAGGGAAACAGTGATGGCGGCATTCTGGTCACTAGCAACGGTAAGAAGACCTGCATTGATGCCCTTGGCAATGATTGGGGTAACGCCAGCGGCCCGGCCGATGGTTCGGCCACGTTGGACAACTGCAACCAGGCTAAGAGCAATGCCGGAGGAGGCGACGCCGTTAGCGACGACGTGTTATACGAACCCTGGTTGAGCGGCGCCGGCTTGAACGACCGTAGCAGCATTTCCCCAGATCCTTATTGGGTGATAGCCAACGGATTGGACCAGGCGTTGCTGACCATCACCGTGCGGGACGCCAACGGCCGTCCTGTACCGGGCAAGCTGATAACGCTTTCCTCGACCCAGGGCGTCCTTCAACAGCCGAGCGCGCTTACCAACGCCAGCGGCGTGACCACTGCCACCATTACTTCAACCGTCTCCGGCGATGCGATCATCACCGCCCGTAACGTCACCGACGACCAGCCCTTGGCCGCTTTGGCCTCCATCCATTTTTGGCAAGGCCTCAGGAATGTAGGTGGACTGTTCGATCCTCGGGGTGCGCCCTATGTCTCACCCGACCTGGTGGTGGAAGGGCTTCCCATTCAGTTAGGCTGGCCGATCACGATGAGCGTGCCGATGGAAAACGGTAACCCCGATCCGGTTCATGTCGTTGTCACTTATAGCGTCAGTAATCTAAATGTCGGGGCGCGATTTACACCTGTGGCCCAAGTGAGCAAGACCTTGGGAGTGGGTGAAGGCTGGAATGCGGCCGCGGGATGGCTTCCGAACGTCACCGGCCATCATTGCATCCAAACTGAAATCACGGTATCCCATCAAACGCCCTTAGCCAAATTTACCGCACAAGATGATAAGACTAAACTACAGCATAATTACAAGGTTATAGCTACAGCCACCAAGTTAATAAGAAGATGTCCTGCTATTGCCGGAATCTTAATAACAGACCTTCTCACCGGGTTAAACGGCAATCTCACAATGAATGCGATGCCGCTGTATCCGGACAGATGTAAAGATTTCCCGCATGATCCACCAGTCCACGAATACGACCAGATCGCTAGCATACCTCAGTACACGCCCCCATCCGTGGAGCCTATCGATGGGGTGACCCAAGCCCAGGCCGATGCCTTGAATGGCATTGCTGGGGCGCTGTTCCACTTATATGGCCTGGGCGATGCCATCTTGACTTCTAACGATCGTCTGGGAGGCGCTGCCACGGCCGGTGATCGGGAGTGGTCGGCGCGACAATCCCAGGCAGTGACCGACTTCTATGATCAATATGGCCTGGCCCTGATGGACCTGGCCGCTGCCTTGGAGGCGTTGCTGGCCGCAACGGAAGGGGAAGGACTGGACGACAGAGCCATTACGATTCAGGAACAGATAGATGTGATCGATGCGGTCCGGGCCAACGGTTTTGACCAGGAAACGCTCGACTGGTACCAGGCTTCCGGTCTGGATGCTGAGCAGATCGCCTCGCTGGAGCAAACCTTCGTGACCATGATTCCGAAATCGCAGTTGAAGATGACGACTACATACGATATCTTACGGGAGACGCGCGATATTATCTCAGAAGTGGCCGCGCAGGTGCTGGACGCACCCTCTGTTCTGCAATCGGCGGGTGCGCAAACGGCCGCGGAACCGACGACCGAAATAGGCACCCTTGAAAACGAATTCGTAGTCGGCAACCCCACGGACAGCAGGGCCACGGTGAACCTCAAGATCCGGCCGGTGGACGTACCGATCGGTTGGACCTATCATTTAGATATTCCAGCGCCTGAACTGGACCCGGGTGAAACGACGACGGTGACCCTGACGCTCGATCCCGGCGGGCCTGTGTTAGAAGAGTCGAAAGTGCAGATTGCCGTGGAGGGTTTCATAGGCGATGAGTTGGTAGGGGGTATTCTTTTTAACCCAACTATTCCCCCGTTCACCCAGCGGACAAACGTGTTCTTGCCGCTTGTTGCCAAGTGAAGCCTGTAAAGTCGGTACTCGCTGGTTGTGAATAAGCTTGTATCGGGGTATTTGGATTAAAAGGACGTTTTCCTATGCTAAGGCTCAGTCGAAACGCAGTGGGCGCAGGGCAGAGGGAACCACGTCGTCGCCCAGGCCGAAGCGAAACTTACCGTAGCGATTAATAAGGGTGCTGTGCATATTTGACTTTGTTGGCGAAGTCATAAAGGCGCAACCATCGCCGCAAATGGCGACATACGCGTAGCACCAGGCCGATCGCCCATTAGTAGTTTCATTACAGTCGCCAGGGCGGTCGCCCACCCCGACGCTGGTTCAGAACCGGACGCGAGATGTTGACCTCATCCGGCTCCTCGCTCGACCAGCTGCTGTCATCAGTGCCTCTAGCCGCCTAAGTTCTTCATCTTGTGGTTTAAGTAACAAAAGGATGAAAACCTCTCTTATTTCTAACTATCGATCTGTCCCACAGTTTCTGAAGTCACACAGTGCCAACAAACATCATCACCTCCCAAATGCCCTTCATACAGCGCGCCGTTCATGTCTACCAGGTAGTTATACCCGATGTCACCCCAACCACGAGTAAAAGTTTGAAAGTACCAGATGGCCCGAGCCACGGCTGCCCAGTCGCTGCTGGAGTTATTGGACACTGTATAGAGACCAGGGCAAAGTGGGGGCTACCTCTGACAGTCAGGACGGAGTCAGCAACAAAACTAGCTCGGTGACCAGCGGTGAATTCTGATTTATTTGCAGTCTTGAACCTTTTCTTGCCCCCGTTCTGCCCTGGTCTCATACATTATTCCTGACACCTATCACGCTGGATTCATGACTTCCCACACTGGCCCTGTATCAGGCATTTCCCTATGATATGAGCAACCGATTCTGCCTCACTGCTGAGCAGATCAACAAGGGGGTGAATCCATGACGAAAAGAACAATTAACCCGCTCATTCTCATCGGTGGTGCACTGATTGGACTATCAGTTATGTTGCTTTTGACCGGTAGAGATTTATGGGCCTCCCAAGGCTGTACAATGCTCTACAATCCCGGCAATGGCTGGGCAGTCGAGACATGCCCCTCAGATCCCGAAATCACCATACCAATGGACATTTTTCTCGATGGTGCATTCCAGGGAGAGGGAGCGTACGTACGGGTCTATCATCAATCGCAGGACCACACGGGAAGCCCTCAGGTGGCGGTGCTATACGCCAGCGGCTTTGTCCGGCTTAAGCAGAATGCCAATCCGGAGCCGCCTATCCCGTTTGGTAGCTCTTTTGTACTCGGTCCGGGTTACTGGTCCGATGACGCCAGCTACCACCATAGCCCCCAACTGAGCCGCCTTGATATCGATACGAGTTGGTTGCCCAACGGTCCGTTGCGCATGCATGCAGTAGGCCGCAACCAGGCCTTTTCCCTTTCCTATGACCTGACCTTGCCGCCGCCGCGCGATCGCCAGACCCGGCTGCACGTCACTCAGACATACACCGCTACCACAGCCGTCACGATTCCCGAACAGCGGCGGATCGAGGCCCAGGGCTTTAAGCTGGCCCAGATCTCTTCGATGTTTATAAGTGAAGACGGGGTCTGTGACGGCGACCATACCGAATGCCACGATGGCAATGCAGTGCGTTTCATCGGCCAGGACCTGGCCCGGCATCAGCGCGCCTTCAAGGACATCCCGCCGGCGACGCTGTTCTACACTTCATCGGTGTCTCTTGGCAGCACCTGGCTCGATGCCCTGCACACCAATGACGAAAGCTGGCAGGGCAACACCCCAAACGTGCGCATTTCCTTAGACTTTTTGCCTGATGAGCACGCAGTTAGCCCCCAGGGGTGGATCAACCCCAGCTCCGACCCCAACGACGACAATGTTGGGCTCTGGCTGAACGATAATGGTCTGGCTTCACAGAGTTGGCTGGTCGGCCAGAGCGATACGGTAAGCTACTGGCTGATAGCCCAGGACGACCCACTAGAGCCCTGGGTAGATCTCGGCCTGCGCGCAGGCCAGACGTTTCTTGACTTTGAGAGCGTCTATGACTGTTTCTTCGTCCACGACGGCGATCAAGGGACGAGCGGCGCGGTCCGCACCATTGCCGGCTACAGCGATACATCTCTAGAAATGGCATACGATTTAGGCGACAGCGATGGAAACTGGGTGCAGCTCCGCTGTAACTTCAATCCCCCACTCGACCTCTCAGATGCAGATCACCTGCGCTTTGACTGGCGCGGCGATCCCCAGGCCGCCAACTCGCTGGAGATTGGCCTGGTTAACCCGGGTGATGACCAGGAACATATCTTTGGCCATCAATTCCAATACGCCACCCACCGCTATTGGTGGAGCCAGATGGTCATGCCGTTTGGCTTCCTGCATCCATGGACAGAGGGCACGCAGTTCGATCCCAACCACGTCAGCGCATTCTTCATATCCGTCGTCAAGGAGCACGAGGACGATGTCGGCGGTGCGGGTCAAATCGCCATCGACAACCTAAACGCTTACAGCGTTATTTCACGTACGATTCCGGCTGACTTCGAGGTAGTTACTGTTAATGAAAAAGCTGCCGATGCTGCAGCCAGCTGGCTGGTCGCTCAGCAGCAACCCACGGGGCTGCTCAAATCCTGGCAAGAGGATTCCGACAACATCGCCTACACCTACGACCAGGCTCTGGCCCTTCTCGTGTTTAGCAGAGAGGCCATGTGGAACCAGGCGGATAACGTTGTCGCAGGGCTGTCCCAGGCCCAAAACGGCGACGGCTCCTGGTTCAGCAGCTATGACGCCGGCGACAGCCTCCTTCCTTGCATTCATTGCGAGAAGTGGGAGGGGGCTAATTCCTGGGTGCTTTACGCATTGAACCGCTACCTTGAAAGCGGGGGCACGCAGCCAGCGGCAACCACGATGCGTTCCAAGACAGCTGAATGGCTGGCAAGCCGCATTGATCCCGCGACTGGCTGTCTGGATATCGACCATACCGAGGGTACGATAGACGCCTGGTGGGCGATGCAAGCAGCCGGACCGGCTTTCGTGGAACAGGAAGAGGGCCTTAAAAAGTGTTTGCTGACCCATTACTGGGATGAGGAGATGGGGCGCTTCAAAGGCGGGCAAGAATGGCGGCAGCCTTACCTGGATAATCAAACATGGGGCGCAGCTTTTCTCAAGGCTGTCGGAGAGGACGAGAAGGCTCTTCGGGCCCTCAGCTACGCGCGAGAGGTTCTGCTATTGCCGACGCAGGGAGCGCAACTCTATGGATTCGATGGTCAGGCAGGTCCCTGGTCCGTCTGGAATGAGGGGACGGCTCAATACGCGGCTGCCGGTGGTCACGAAGCTAATGACCTCGTATCAGAGCTGCTAGCTCAGCAGCGAGTTGATGGCTCCATCCCTGGCTCGCCAGATTATTTTGACGGCGGTGGCGTCTGGACTCCCCGCTGGCATGGGGTTGCCCCAACGGCCTGGTTTTACAATGCGCTTTCTGGGGAGCCCTTCCATCGTAGCCTGAATCATGCACTCTACTTGCCCGCCATACAGAGCTGAGTACCGATGGCTGTGACAGAAGGTATTGCGAGCGAGAGCGATCTCCCTACAATGGGTAACATTCGGCACCTGACTCAGCCAGGGTAATAAGGTAGAGTGCTTGCAGAGTTGTTGGCCGCCGATTGAGTGAGTGGTTATGGCCGTTCTGATACCGGAGAGTCTACCCGGAGGGTGCCGAAATGAATGCTAGAAGCCTTCTCTTGCTCGTGAGTCTACTCCTGCTGTTGCTGTCATCTAGTCTGACCCAGGCCGCCGATCCTAATGGCCCAGGCGACGTCCTTATCAACGAATTCGTCGCCAACAGCGCCGACAGTGAATGGGTCGAACTCTACAACACCACCAACGCGCCCCTCGACATCTCGGGCCACTACATCGACGATATTACTGGCGGCGGCGGATCCCCCAAGACTATCCCAAGCGGTACTATCATTTCCGCCCACGGCTACTACGTCACATATTTCAAAAAGGGGGTTTTTACAAGAGCCCCAATAGGGTTCAATCCAGGAAACTTTCCAGAGGTACAGCTTATAGTCAAGCACGCATTTTTGCCTGGTTATCAGTTAAGACAGCTTACACACTCCTTAGAGGTGGTGCGCGAAAAAATATCTGAATTGACCTTTGTTGGGCGATATGCAAAAACCCCTAATATCCTCCAAGCTTACCAGGTCAAGGCTGCCATTCAGGCCACTTCGCCCCAGTTTTTAGTAAGAATTCTGCAGGTGGATCCAAGCTCAGGATAATCAAATCGTCCTCGCAGAGTAGAGATCCACAATACGCCTGTGCCACTAACTGTTTCCCGTCAGGTGACCATTGCGGATGTGTAAAGTTGGAATAAGTGAATTGACGCGCAGGCACACCATCGTATGGATCTGGATCTACCAACCAAATCGGACCATAAGTTTCACCAGGCTCACGTATTGTTTTCCGGACAAACGCGATAAGTCTACCGTCTGGCGAGAACTGCGGTGTGGAATCTCCGAGCTCGCTGCTCAACGGGGACAATGATTGACCCATATATGCTGGCATCTTTAGATTGATTGAGTTGCCAATCCCTGGGGGATAGTTTGCATTATCGTAAGCCAGAGCCAATCCATTAGGAGCCCAGCTGATGTTACCCAACCTGCCATATGGCAGCGGATAAACATTGTTGACCGTGTCATATACGACCATTGAACCGTGACCCTCGATGAAGGGAACTTCTTCGAAGGCCAAATACCGGCCATCTGGCGACCACTGCGGAAACCAGAGAGAAATACCACGTACTGGGGGAACCAATTCAAAGATTTGCCTTGTTTGCAACTCAACGACGTACAGGCCAGATATCGGCTGTTTCATTGGCGCATACACAATTCCCCTGCTGTCCGGTGTCCAATCAAAACCTTTTATAGATAGACCCGTTACTACTTTGTTTACTATCTTTGTAGACAGATCGTACACCTGGATGCTTTCCTCATACACGACGCCGCTTATACGTCGTTGGAATGCCAACATCTGGCCATTTGGAGACCACTTCATCCCCCAGTAAAAAATATGCGGGGTGTTCCCAAGTGGGGTCCCGTCATCTGTCACTTTGACCAGTCGCGCACCATCAGCAGAGATAAGCCAGACATTCCAGTCAGGCACTCCTATGTATGCAATCCACTCTCCATGTATTTCCCCCTGATTGCTAATGATTGGAAGAAAAGTAACGAACTCCTCATCGGCACGACTCACTCCTGACCCCATCAACAAGAGGAAAATCAGCAACGAAGTTACCAATAATCCAACAAACCGGCGCTTCACTCTTCTCTGCTCCTCGGTAGGGTACGGCTACTGCTCTGGCTTCATGTTTTGATAAGACTCGTTCCCGGCAGCTAGATTGCGTGCTGGCAGGGGCCTCTAATCAGTCTATTTGTCCTCATTATGCCACCACGATCTGGCCCATTCAAGTGCCATTCGTCACTAATCAAGATCTTTACCTCGTTTCTTGACGCCGCGGTACTAGAATTTAACAGTAACAAGTCTAACTAAGTATAGTGAGAAATAAGAATAATGGTGTTTTAGGAGTAAAAGGGTGATTTCCTGCACTAAGGGCGTTCATCAGAGGTAGAAACTTCTGATAGCTATGGATTATCAGCAATATAAACGCTTTGAATTTCTGGCAATGCGAAAAAAGCATGTAAGAATGTGCTTGGTTCCAAGAACTTTGTGTGAAATCGTCAACCGGCTCGCAAACCGACCTGCTTCATGATTAAACGAGTAGGACATAGTATAGTTTCAAATATACTTGGGTGCTGAAAGGAAGAAAAGTATTCGGCACATAATTTAGCTAATCCTCTTTAAAGAAACTATACGATTTAGGTCGCCAAAAAACCGCACCCTCGCCCTGCCTCATGGATGGTGTTTCTCAGGCTCGAATAAAGAATATGCGCGCAAGCGGACGATCTTGGCTGAAATGATGACATTCAACACATGACACCGACCAGGACAATATGGTAGAGTGAAGGCAGAGTTATAGGCCGATACCTGATTGTGTGGTGGCGTCAATTCCGAAAACGGAATGGCCACCCGGAGGGTGCCGAAAATGAATGTTAAAAGCCTTCTCTTGCTGGCGATTTTGCTCCTGCTGTTGATGTCAGCCAGCCAAGCCCTGGCTGCCGCCCCAATAGCCCCAGGCGATGTGGTAATCAACGAATTCGTCGCCAACAGCGACGACAGTGAATGGGTCGAACTCCATAATACTACCAACGCACCCCTCGACATCTCGGGTCACTACATCGATGACATCGCCAACGGTGGCGGATCCCCAAAAGCCATCCCCAGCGGCACGATCATTCCCGCTCACGGCTACTACGTCATGTACTTCAAAAACTTCCTCAACAATGGCGGCGACGACGTCCGCTTCCTTGACACGTCCCAGGCCATCCTTGACGACACAACTTACACCTATACCACGCCAGCGTATTCCTGGTATCGCTTCCCCGACGGTGGCCGTTGGAGCGGCATCGAGAGCAGCTGGCCCTCGCCCGGCAGATCCAACCCCGGCACCGGCGATAGGCCCTGGGAACCGGGCACTTTTGAGATCCGTATCTTCGATGTCGACCAGGGCGACAGCCAGCTGATCATTTTCCCCTCGGGCTACTCCATCCTGATTGACGTGGCCGAGAAATCCTGGAATACGGGCAAGGGCGCTGCGCTCATCGCGGCTAAGATCCGGACCATCACCGGTGGCTCCCATGTAAATGTCGGCGTCCTCACCCACCTGCACCTGGACCACATCGGCTACTTTGGTTATGGGGGTTTCTGGGCCCTTTTGGAGAAAGAGGACATTACTTTTGATAAGATCATTGACCGTGACGCCGGCGTCTGGGACGATACCCTCCCCGGCGGCGTCGAAGACGGTCTCTGCGATCCGAGTACCGAGATTGTCTGGCACAATGCCGGCAGCCTTTCCGACAACGAGGCTGGGACGACCGAGAAGTGGCTCTGTTACGCCACGAACCCGGCCAACACAAAAATCTACTCCCCTACCCGCGAACTGGCACAACTTGGCTCAGTGGACCAGATAGACCCGCCTGATGAGGGCGCGATAGTTGAGATCATCGAGGTCAACGCTGAAGATGTCATGATGGATGGTGGCGTCATCCCTGTCGCCGGTGACCACACTGAAATGGATAATCCCCCTAGCGAGAACGATTACTGTGTCGCGCTGAAGATTACCTATGGCTCCATTGACTACGCTACGGCCGGCGACACCGACGGCGAATATGTCACCAGCGAGAACGGCTACACCTACAACGATGTCGAGTCTGTCATCGCTCCGCGTTTTGGCCAGGTCGAGCTCCTGCATACCAATCATCACGGGTCCAGCCACTCCAACAACCAATTCTACGTCGACACGTTGGATCCGGAAGTTTCTTTTATTTCTTGTGGAAGCAATGGTTACGGCCACCCTGCTCAGCCAGTTCTGGACCGTCTGCTGGTCACCGGAGAGGTCTACCTGACTAACATGTGCGACGAAACCCGCGACTACGGCGACGCAGTTATCTTCAACGGGGACATTATCGTGCGATCGACAGATGGCATAACTTACACTATCAACGTGCCGCAGTTCAGCTACTTGCCGCTGGTTGTGGCGCCCTGACAGCTTGCCGAGGTCGAGTGGAAAAGCTGTTATGATGATAAACGATTTTTCACCTGAACTTGAAAGCATCGCTTCCTTACTTGATGGCCAGAAGCAGTTATATGCGCGAGGTTTTGCAGGACTATCTTCTGCCTGGTGATGATTAATACACAGTTACTGCTCAGATTATTCATTCTGGAGTAAAAGGGCCCAGAGGAGGTAGAAAGCTATGAACAATGGGCAAACCGACTACTTTCGAGAATTGCGGATATTAATTGATCAGTATTTCGGTGAAAACGACTTGAAATTAATTAGCTTCGACCTTGGGGTTGAGTATGAGAGTCTTGAAGGGGATGCAAAACCTATTAAGGTGGTCTCGCTTATCAAGCACCTTGCTCGCCGTGGCCGCCTTGAAGAATTGATTGTTCTGCTAACGAAAGAACGTGGGCAGGTTAACTGGCCTGTTATTCCTGAACCGGCGCAGCAGAAGGAGGATATGAGAACAACAAGCTTTTTATCGCGACAAGGTCTTCGCGATGAGCAATATCAAATTGCTTTGCATTGGGATGGAGAAACCAGGATGCGAGAGTTCGATTTGTCAGGGCGTAACCTGTCCAGAATGAATCTTGCAGGGGCTGACCTGGCTGGGGCAAAGTTGCGCGGTGCCGATTTGAACGAGTCGGACCTAAGCAAGGCCGATCTAAGCGGGGCTGACTTGCATCGGGCGAATCTATGGAATGCCAATTTGAGCGAAGCTCGTCTCTTAGACAGACCCAACTTGTTCCATGCAGACCTAAACGAAGCCAACCTGCGCAGAGTAAAGATGTTCGCGGCAAATCTGCATGGAGCACACCTCAGGCACGCCGACCTGAGTGAAGCCGAGTTGCCGGTCGACTTGAGTAGAGCTGATCTAAGCGCTGCCAACCTCCGTGGGGCAGACTTGAGCGGAGCTTATAAGTTGATGTATGCCACGCTAAGTGGGGCAGAGTACGATACTAATACACAATGGCCCATTGGTTTCGATCCACAAGAGCTAGGAGCGATTTTGATAGATGACTAGGCGTCGATAAATTTACTATCAAAGATAATGACAGATCTCCCGCCTGAACTCGAGGGCTTCGCTTCCCTATTGGAAGCCCAACCGCAGCCTGTGCGCGAAGTTTTCCAATATTGCCTTTGCCTGATGATGGTAGAGGCTGGCAAGATGCGCCTGGTGGATACGGTTCCAGGCGAAGCTTCTCCCATCAGTGTGTTTGAATCGGCCGCCGGCGAATCCTTCAGCGTAGCCCGCCCACCAATGAGCCAGGAAGAAGAAGCCGAAGTAAAGGCTATGCTGCGCGAGATCCTCAAAGATGAGGGTATGTTGTAGTTACGCCCCCTTTTGGCTTCCAAGAGCGTTTCTAAGCCGTTCTAAGCGCCGGTTTATTGCAATTGCGATAAACCACTACAATAAAAATTCCTCTGAGCAATTGGGCGAATGCGTCGCCAGCAAACTGGAGTTGAAATCCCCTCCACAATCTGCTAAGGTGCTCCTATCCTGTCCCCTTTCATGAGCACCGAAAACCGAAAAC
>DASRZI010000064.1:0-6750 GCA_035686605.1 Candidatus Zixiibacteriota bacterium | reverse complement strand
CCCCTTCGATCAAGGCCCTTAAGGCCATCCGAGCATCCGAATCGATCGTGTCGAATTCCAGCGACTTAAGTTGGAAGGAGTCATCCTGAAATTCGTGTGCAATTTCATGAGCCCCGAGCCATCGAGCGAGTGGCCCATCGTTCGCGACCTCATCAGCGGAAAAAACGCGTACTGAATCAGGTCCATTCTGGGCTACGAGAATTCCTTCAACTGCATGCAGATAATCATCGAGATCATATCCTGGAGGCAGAAAGTCAAATGTTTGAAGGGTGAGCGTTTTGCTATATACATTCACCTCATCAAAGCTGTCCCATCCCGTAAGCATCTTGAAATGCAGTGCATCTTCGCTAACCGATGTAGACAGATCTGGAGTAGATTCGATGACCGATGACGGAAAACGAATTGACGCAAGAGCGGCTAACTGCAGGTCTCTTGTGGCAAGGGCCTTATCCTCGTCACTCTGGTAAGCGGCCTCTACGGTGATCGTCTCGCTATGGTTTGTCTGGTCATCGACGCTAAAAGCCGTAGCCTTAATGGTATGGGATCCTTCAGAGATAACCTCCCAATAAACGGGAAGCGTAAAAGTAATCAGCCCGCCCGCCGGGTAAAGAGCGGGTTCACCATCATCAATCATCACCTCGATCCGGTCAACACCCTCTTCGGAATGGGCAGCCAAGTACAGGGTAATCGTATCGAGCGGATGCAGCACTTCGCCATCATTCGGAGAGAAAATGAAGAGCTGGGTTTTTGGTTCTGGCTCACCCACGACCAAAACGCCAGGAGATGATTCACTTAGTGATTCTTCTGCTGGCGACTCATCACTGAGTGCTGCATCACTGCCTGATAGTTCTGACTCTGCAGAGATTGCCAGGTATGCTTCAAGCGTCGCTTCGATGGATAGATTTTGCTTGATCGAGGCGTCTCGAGTTGCTCCGGCTGCTTCATAGGCGGAATCCAATACAACCAGGTCTGATTCCAGTTGCGTCCTGGTAACGACCAGCGCCTCTCTTTCGAAAGCTGCTATTTCCGCCAGCTGGTCGAGTTCACTGTTACGATTCACAAGAAACACTACTGCTGCACCGAGGACAATAAGCAGCATCAGGAAGGTTAACAGTATGGCAATAGTTTTTGAACTTCGCATTGGTATATCCCACTGATATGCTACACAACGGCAAACAGGGGGTCAAGGAGGACCTTGGTAGCCCTGATGTCGTTGGTGTTTATGAATCAGGGCTGAGAATCAACTACTGAGGCATTGAGAGTACCCTGGAGATTACAGGGTAATGCGCCTGACATGGTATCATAATGAGGAGAAGTTCCGACCGAAATTCCGCTCCTTATGATCCCTTGCGGCATGGTTTCTGTATGGTCAAGTTAAGCAAAGTCTCATACTTATTCATCGTTCTCATTCTCATGAGCCTGCTCATAAGCTGCAGCTCTGAGCAGGCTGATGAGTTAACAAGCACGCCTAAGGCGAATGTTCTTGATTCAGCAAGAGAAGCGGTAGGAGAAGCAGGCGAAAGCATCGGCGCTGCCGTAGAGCAGGCAGCCGAGGGCGCCGAAACAGCCCTTGAGAGCGTTGGCGATACAGCCCAAACAGCCGCCGCGCAGGTCGGCGAAGTGATCGAGGCTGCCGGAACAATCGTCGTCGATCAGGGTGGAGCGGCGGTCGAGGCGGTGAGCACTGCCGGGCAATCAGCTAGCGAAACGGTACAGGAGAGATTTAGCTCTCTGAAGCCGGATGACGAAGGTAATTTCTCGGTCACTATCCATGAAGGCGAGATCAACCAGATTATCAAGATCCAGGAACTGCTGACAGCTCCTATCCCTGGTAACCCACTAAGAAATACATCTGTCACCTTTCAGAACGGTGTCATCCTATTTAGGGCAGACGTCTTTGAACCATTTGTCGGGAAACTCATTATCACATTCAACTCCTATGTAGAAGAGGGTCACGTGCGTTTTGAGGTTATTGATGCTTCGCTGGGAGGTACAGAGACACCTCAGAACGTACTGGACACAGCCGCCGATACGCTTAGCAGCACTCTTGGAGAAGCCCTTGGCTACTTGCCTTCTGGACTTAGGCCACGCGAGATAGTCATAGCCAACGGCTCGTTCACCATCAATGGCGGTGGAGAAGAGGGTGGGGAGTAGTTGTCCAAATTCGCAACGATGGTATAGAAACCGCGAATCAATGCGAGGGGGGCACTGTTGCGATGCCCGAATAGACTGCAGCGTATACCGCTTCATTTCCTTCCGCTGTAGACCATGAACTTACCTCTCTGGGGCTTGGATTTTCCCTTTGGATAGATTTTGACAGATAAACCGGGTTATATTCCCGTCCGGCACTTCTGCATGCTTCTGCATACCGCCACTGTCTGGCGGCCCGGAATAAGTACGTATTCAGGTCAAGGAGAAAGTCGTGAGTGATCACTCATCACGAATACCAGGTTTTTTCAAATTATCGATAGAAGAGCGGGTAGCCATTGTCGCCCAGTGGGCTGGCCTAAACGCGGACGAGCAATACATGCTCATCAACGAGGGTCTCAAGCCCAGCCAGGCTAACATGATGATCGAAAACGTCTTGGGTACGTATGGACTGCCCCTTGGAGTTGCGGTCAATTTCTTGGTCAACGGCAAGGACTATCTTGTACCCATGGCTGTGGAAGAACCCAGCGTTCTGGCAGCTGTTAGCAATTCGGCCAAGGTCGTGCGCGAAGGCGGTGGATTCATCGCTGAAACCTCCACACCGGTGATGATCGGGCAGATCCAGATATTGGATGTGATCGATTTGGAAGCTGCGACATCTGCCCTATTGGCCCACAAGGACGAGTTGATCCATACCGCGAATTGCTGCGACAAAGTTATCGTCGGTCTTGGTGGGGGTGCTCGTGACATCGAGGTTAGGCAGTTCCCAGAGACATCGGTTGGACCGATGCTCGTTTTACACCTTTACTATGATGTTCGCGACGCCATGGGGGCAAACACCATTAATACGGCCCTCGAATCGATGGCTCCAAGGGTCGCAGAACTATCCGGCGGCAGGACCAGCTTGCGAATCCTATCTAACTTGGCTGACCGGCGAACGGCGACAGCACGCTGCACGATTCCTTCCGAAGCCTTAGGATCTTTTGGCTTGTCCGGCACGAGCGTGGCCAGGTTAATTGAAGAGGCGAATGCCTTTGCCGTCGTCGACCCATACCGCGCAGCCACCCATAACAAGGGGATCATGAACGGCATCGACGCTGTCTGCATAGCGACTGGCAACGACTGGCGCGCCATCGAAGCGGGCGCTCATTCATACGCAGCCAGGAATGGAAGGTATACGTCATTAACTGACTGGCATGTCGACCAAAACGGCGATCTATTTGGCGAATTAACGCTGCCCATGGCCGTCGGCATTGTTGGAGGGGCAACCAAGGTCCACCCAACGGCCAGGATTTCACTCAAGATCCTCGGTGTTGAATCGGCCTCGGAATTAGCCCAGGTCATGGCCGCCGTTGGTCTAGCTCAGAACCTGGGAGCTATCAGGGCTTTGGCCACAGTCGGGATCCAGAAAGGACATATGCGCCTTCATGCGCGGCAGGTGGCTATGGCTGCCGGGGCAACAGATTTAATGGCCGAAGAGATAGCTGACCAATTAGTCGCCGAGGGGAATATCCATATTACTCGGGCGAAGGAAATACTTGAGGAGAGCTAGGACCAAACAGCCGATAGCTGACAGCTAACAGCCAACAGCTACCAGCTGCCAGATGACAGCTTCCAGCCAATAGCTACCAGCTGACGGCTGCTCCAAAATCAGATAGTTGGCAGTTTCAAGCTCTGCATCAAAGGAAAACAATGAACGAATATAATCCCAGCGATGGATTGATGAAAACGAACATGGAGGTAGGCATTGTCGGCTACGGCGCCTACGTGCCTCGATTCCGCTTGCCCGCCACCGAGGTGTCCAAGATGTGGACCGGTGGTAAGGGTGGGGTCCCGATCATAGAAAAGGCGGTCAACGGACTTGATGAAGATGTGATCACTATGTCCATCGAGGCCGCCCGAAACGCCATGGCCCGGGCGGAGGTAGATCCCCGGGCGATACGAGCCGTTTGGGTCGGAAGCGAAAGCCACCCCTATGCCGTCAAGCCAACCAGCACCATCGTGGCCGAAGCAATCGGGGCTGTACCGAATACACAGGCTGCCGACTGGGAGTTTGCTTGCAAAGCAGGCACCGAAGCGATGCAGGCCGCCATCGGCTTTGTCGGTTCCGGGATGGCTCACTATGCCATGAGCATTGGAATGGATACGGCCCAAGGCCGGCCAGGAGATGCTCTTGAATACACGGCCGCTGCTGGCGGCGCCGCCATCTTAATCGGACCTGGTGAAGAGGCAGTGGCTATTGTTGAAGGATCCTACTCTTTCGTCACAGACACACCCGATTTCTGGCGTCGAGCCCACGCCCAGTACCCATCCCATGGCGATCGTTTCACCGGAGAGCCAGCTTATTTCAAGCACATCGTCGGTGCGACCGAGTCGCTTCTGGAGGCTCTCGGAAGGACGGCGGAGGATTACCAGTACGCGGTATTTCACCAACCAAATGCCAAGTTTCCGGAGCGTGTGGCCAAGATGCTAGGCTTCAAGCCAGAGCAAATCGAACCGGGCCTGTTAAGTCCCCGTATAGGTAACACTTACGCAGGATCGGCCGTCATCGGTCTAACGGCTACATTAGATATCGCGCAGCCTGGGGACCGGATACTGCTGGTAAGCTATGGTTCTGGAGCAGGTTCCGATGCCTTCAGCCTGCTGGTTACCGGTCGAATTGATGCTGCCCGCAACCGGGCTTTGACGACTGAAGCCTACATCGACCGGCGGGTGGAGATCGACTATGCAACCTATACACGCTACAGAGACAAGTTAAAAATGTCATGACAGAGTGGGATAGGGGACCAGGGACCAGGGCTTAGGGACCAGGGCCTAGGGACCAGGAATCGGCAGTCTTTGGTAGTTATTTGTCAATCGCAAGTGGTTAATTATTAATCGGAAATCAATATGACAGACGTTTCAGTAATAGGAATTGGACAGACAAAGGTCGGTGAACATTGGGGCACTTCCATTCGCCACCTTGCCTGGTACGCCATTGAGGCGGCGCTGGATGACGCCGATACGACATCTATCGATGCCTTGTATGTGGCCAATATGATGGCCGGTCACTTGAGCCACCAGGACCACCTTGGAGCACTGGTGGCTGATTTCGCCGGCATGCGCGGCATCGAAGCCGTCACCGTCGAGGCCGCCGACGCCTCTGGCGGGGCAGCGTTTCGCCAGGCGGTATTGGCGGTGAAGAGCGGCTTGGTCGAGACGGCCATGGTAGTTGGAGTAGAGAAGATTACCGATCAGTCTGGCAGCGCCGCGCTCACAGCCATGAGCACGGCCATGGATGCTGATTATGAAGCAATCCATGGGGTGACGCCGGCCGCCTTGGCGGCGCTCATGATGCGGCGGTATATGTACGAGTATGGACTAGAGCTGGCTGACTTCTCTGGATTCAGCGTCAATGCCCACGCCAATGGGTCAAGTAATCCGAACGCCATGTTCCGGAATCTGTTGAAGCCCGAAAGATTTGCCAGTGGCCCGCTCGTGGCCGAGCCGGTAAGCCTGTTTGATCAAGCTCCATTGGGAGACGGCTCGGCGGCAGTGATCCTCACATCTTCTCAACGGGCACGAGACATGGTACCTAAACCTGTCGCGGTTATCGGTTCGGCGCTGGCGATTGACCACATCGGCCTGCATGATCGCCCGAATATCCTGCGCCTTGGGGCGGCCGAAGTCAGTGCCCAAAAAGCAATGAAAGAAGCCGGTCTGACCCCAGACGATGTCGATGTCTTCGAACTGCACGATGCTTACACCATTATGGCGGCCCTATCCCTTGAAGCTAGCGGCTTCGCGGAAGCGGGAAAAGGCTGGCAGCTCGCCAGGGACGGCGAAATTGGTCGTGCTGGTAAAGTGCCAATCAGCACCTTTGGTGGTCTGAAGGCAAGGGGAAATCCCGCTGGAGCTACCGGTGTCTACCAGATCGTAGAAGTGTGCCAGCAGCTAAGGAATGAAGCTGGTGATTGCCAGGTAGACGACGCTCGAATCGGAATGGCCCAAAACTTGGGCGGGACGGGAGCAACGGCCGTTACCCATCTTTTCCGCCAAGATAGTTGACATAACAGCAGTAATTACCCCTTTCTGATAGCATTTGACAGTGTTTTCATGCCAGGTGGCAGTTTCTGGTAGATTTCATGCACCATAATTGTGACCGTGGTCACAGATACCGCCACTCGCTGGCTTTGTGAGTTGGTGGACAGGCTATTGAGGAGACAGCGAGGAAATACCAAATATGGAAACATCAAGACACTGGCGACTAAAATCAGAGCGATACAGCCTGGTAGGCGAAGAGTGCGATAGCTGCGGAACCAAACTTTTTCCGCCGCGAGACGTTTGCCTCGAATGTGAAGCGCCAGCTAAAGAACTTTTTACCTTTTCCGGAATAGGCGAAATTTATTCATACACTACTATTTACGACGCACCGGCCGGATTCGAGCAGTACGCACCTTATACGGTGGCTCTGATAAAACTGGAAGAAGGACCATTGGTCACAGCCCAGTTGACCGATGTCGATTCGGATAAGGTTGATATTGGCATGCCAGTAGAGATGGTTACTCGTAAGCTTCGCACCGATGGCGAAGAAGGGATGATCGTCTACGGCTACAAATTTAG
>DASRZI010000063.1:0-2371 GCA_035686605.1 Candidatus Zixiibacteriota bacterium | reverse complement strand
TGTTCTGGTAGCTTGTGCCATAGCGACTGTCAAGAACATTGTGAAGCAGGCATTCGATGAAATATGACGGAAATCGATCCTTGAGATGAGGATTATCATTCAAAATGCGGTTGCGGGCATTCTTGAACATTCTAATTGAGGGCTTGTACCAGTTGGCGGTGTGTTGTAGGTTGTTTTTCTTGGTGCCATTTTCGTAATGTAATTTGGGGTAGTTGATTATCTGTGTTCCACCGGGACTGGTCCAAAAAGTCATCCCTTCGGCCACTAGCCGTCGCTCGTGATAGTGTATGTATTTTGCGCATACAACGACATCGGCTTGAAGCCGCCCACCTTTTGGAAGAACCTTGATCGCCTTTGTGCCTGATGTGTCAATAAATGCTGCTCCATAGTATTGGGTAAGCGCCAAGATTACATCTTGGCGAAAGTCGCCCCAATTGTATTCAGCAGGTGTCAACCCCAATTCTCTTTCATCTGCGTCAGTAAGGTTCGAATACATGGTCGAGGATAACTCCGCCACCAAGTCAACGTCACTGTCCCCGCGAATATTGGTCGAATTTCGATATGATCCCTGAAGATAATCCTCGTAAGATACTCCGCGGGGCCAAGCATATGAGCTAAGGGCCCGTCTGATGGATTCATGCGTCTGTTTAGCAGTTGTGGTTGCGCCTTGGTTGGACCATGTTGCAAGTTGAGATTCAGGAATGGGCATCGCACTCTTCCTTGGTTTCAGCCTGAATGACGAGCTAATTTGGTGGATCCCGCCTAATCATAATAATATCCACCATGAGGTGTAAGATTCAACTCTATACGATCCCATTTCTTCAGAATTACATGATCCCCCCAAGGGTCAACAATGACCCCGACATTTCCATCATCCGCCTGCATAAGAAAAACGCGTTCGCTGGCTGGAGGTAACCCAAGATCCCATATGAGAGATTATTTCTCCTGTTTCCTTCTCAGATACGCATAGAGCGTGGGTCTGGATATGCCAATCACCCCACAGATCTCCGTAACTGTCAGCTGCTTCTCGTCGTAAAGTCTGTAGAGCAAATCCGTCTTCGCTGCATCAAGTTTCTTTGGCCGGCCACCTTTGCGACCCCGTGCTCGGGCGGCCTGCAGGCCCGCCTGGGTCAGTTCCTTATTGATATCTCGCCCAAACTTTGCCAGGGTGGCGAAGGTTCGAAATATGAGCACGCCGTCACTCGTGGTTGTATCAATGTTATCGTGCAGGCTTTGGAACCCATAACCACGTTCTCCCAGATGGTTGACAATATCCACCAGTTGTTTAAGTGACCGGCCCAGATGTTTAAGTTGCCATACGACCAGAATGTCATCTTCTCGCATATAGTTCAAGGTTGTCTCAAGTCCGGGCTGCTCCTTCTGGAGGCTATTGACCCGGTCGGTGAAAATCTGTTTACACCCCACATGTTTGAGTGCGTCCAGTTGGCTAGACAGATCTTGGTCATTTTCGAGGATGCGTGCGTAACCGACTTTCATGGCTGCCTATCCAGTGCTACAAAGCCCCAATAATCAGTAACTCCCGGGCGGCCTCTACAACTTCTTTGGTAACAAGGTGCAACTCATTAATCTGCAGCACTCTCTCTACCTGACCGAGTAAACGCTGGAGGAGCCGAAAATTACCATTGGTGATGCGGGTGATGGCGGCCACAGATTCGTTATCGGTGAAATCACTGAGGTCCAGGTTAAGACCTAGCTGCTGCCACTTGTGTCGCAGGACGAAATGCACTTCCTCGCTGCTGAGCGGTTTGAAATGATGCACAAAGCCCACTCGGGAGTAGAGTTGGGGGTAGCGCGAGAGTCGCTTCTCAATGCCCGGCATGCCAATGAGCACCAACCCGATCTGACTACGGTCGTAGATGTCTCTCATTTGCTCCAGGCCAATGGCCTTCAAGCGATCCGCTTCATCAATAATGATCAGTTCGGTCACTTCGGGCTTCTCTGCAGAAAGATCGTGGATTAGTTTCTTCTCCATTGCGCCTTGCATCCAGTAATGCAGGTCGTTCAGCTGCTTGCGGCCCGTGGTAATAGCCTTTTCGAGACGGCTTGGGGAATTGGATACGGGTGGTGTGTAAAACATAGTGCCGCCCTGCAAAACCGCTGGTTGGGCCGGCAAATCAAGCATGTGGCAATTAGCCAGCAGGTGCTCAATCAGATCTTGTCTGGCAAAGGTTCGAGCCGATACCGTCTTGCCTATGCCAGGTGGTCCGTAGCATAAACCGATATAACGATAGCGCCGGCAAGCATCACAGAATTCGACAAAGCGACGGTGCTCTTTGGTCACTATGAAATCGAAGGGGCTGGCGAAGTCACTCATTGTAATAACGCTTCAGACGTTTCACCGGCAACTTTT
>DASRZI010000062.1:0-7882 GCA_035686605.1 Candidatus Zixiibacteriota bacterium | reverse complement strand
TTGACCGTCGCGGCCGTCGGTGCCGCTGGTTTTACCCACGCCCCTGTGCTCAACGTGGATGGCGAGGAATATTATATGGCCGGGGCACCAGACGGGCCAAACGACGCTACCGATATACCCGGGCATTACTGGGTTAAAGCTGGACCAAGCCAGGTGGTGGGCAAACACTACAACACCGGACCTTTTGGCACATCCCAATGGTGGACAACCGATGCTCCAAACGGCGAGCTGCTATATAAAGTGCACGGCATCATTGATACTTGGTCAGCGGAGAAAGCGCAGCGGTATGCCGCCAGGGGCTACGTCCATTATCATGAGCTCGTCAGTGTTGACGATGGTTCCTTGCACCCTAACAAAGTCGTCTGGCTCAGGCATACCGCACGAACCAGCTTTTACCTTGACGGTGGCCCTCATCCAGAACTAGCCCATGAGGTAACACCGGGTATAGACTACGAATTCATCCCAAATGGGGCCGCGCCTTACATTCCTTAGAAAGCTAGCGTGACAGCATCGATTATGCATCCATTAACCCCAAGGAGACGATCAAACAAAGGGCCCTGGTGGACTGACCAGGGCCTTTGTTGTTTTCTAAGTTGGATTTCTGGGCAGTTTGTATCTGGGAAGAGTTTGAACTCTTGCCTGCAAAGCGTGGTGTTAATTCATGAGGCGTAATTAAAAACACCCATTCTCTTGTTGGATTAGAAATGCATTCGCCCCCACAAAGCTTTTCTCAAACTTCACCCCAATTTGGTTATGTCACTAGGTGTGAATTACCTTGAAATAGCGGGCACTATGAGAATAATGTCAAGATCAGTCCACCGCTCGAACCGTTCAACACGCTGGCTCGCGCGGGTGTTGTAAGCCAAAAGATCGGCAGAATAATTGAAGAGACTAGGCCAGAGAGCATCCATTTCACCGGCAATAAATACGGGTGGGGAGCATTCGCAGTCTACGACATACAGGAAAGTTCGAAATTACCAGCTAACGCCGAGCCCTGGTTCCTGACCATCAACGCCGAGATCGAGTATGATTTCGCAAATACACTGGAGGAGCTCGGAAAAAGCCGGCTTGGACGAGGTCATCAAAAAGTGGGCGTAAAAATCGATCCTCGATCAGAATTGAAGGGTTGTAAAAAATCCAACACGCTGCAAGCGTATCTCGTAGCATCTCTACGTAAGCACGGAGTATCTGCGTCAGAGCGTCCTCTTGAAGATTAGAATATTGCGACCAGGGAAGGTTGTCGTCATCATGACACTCGACCCGCTAGCCTGACTTTGCACAGTCACTTCAACAAGACGACCCTCTCCTCTGCCGAAATCAGGGAGAGGGACCAAATAGGCTGCCGCCTTTCATGTTATGATGATCGTGGATGGCGCTAGCGACGTCGCTGAGGCCAGCCACTTTTTTGTTGGCTGAGCGAAGCTGACAGCCGTGGGGTCAAGGGGAATTCAACAAAGAAAAGGAGCCAGGGACCAGCATTATCGAGCTGCCGAATCAGGGTCAGAATTTGTTTTCTGATTCGCGACGCTTAGGTATCAGGATCCATAGGATCAGATAGGGAACTAGCCCGGGCAAGCCGCCCGGTAGAAGCAATATGAAGAATATCAGACGGATGATAAAGGGGCTCAGGTGAAAGCGAGCCGCGATACCGCCGCATACACCGGCAATGATGCCATTTTGACGTTCCAAGCGAGGCTGATCAGACATTATTGTACCTCCAGAGAATGGTTAATTGGTGGCGGGCACCAGCAAGAGCAGTCCAATAGCATAGGGCAAGAAAGCCAACAGGGCCAATGCAGGATGACCTCGCCTCGTAGAGTTTTGACTGTCCCAACTGAACAAGTAGTTGGCCAGAATAAACGCTAGCAGACCGCTGATGAACAAGAGCATGAGCGATCCGGTAGGGTTAAAATCGGCTTCCTGGCCCATGGCCAGCCCGTTAAAAGCGTTCATAGCCTGGGTGGCCGGTAATAGTTGGGAGATCCTTCCGGCGGCGTCGGGCAACATACTGTAAGGCAGCATCAGTCCGCCCAGAAGCATCGAGGGGATGAAGATGAGCTGTGAGTACAGGACAGTCGTGCGTGAACTCGGGGAAATGACGCCAATCAGCACGCCAAGCCCGGCGCAGGCAAAGGAAAGAGCCAGAAAGACCAAGGCGAAATTAAGCCAATTCACCGGCCTTGGCGCATCAAACAGCAGGGGTGCAGTGATGACGATGATTGCGGTGACAATCAAGAGATGCAGCATAGTAGTCAGACCGGGAATGACGAGGATTGACGTTGAGGGCACGCCATTGATCTTGTAGCTGCGGAAGATGCCGGTCTCGCGGGCGTTGACCAATGGATCGGGCAAACCTAGCATTGTGGCGGCCAGGATGGCGAAGACGACCATGGAAGGGATGATGATCGCCTGATAGTCGCGGTTTATCTCGGGCATAACGAAACCCATCATCAAGAAGAATCCCAGAGGGAACAGGTAGTTCATCATCAGCAGGGTCTTATTGCGTATGCCGGTGCGGAATTCGAACGAAAAATGATTGGTGAAGGCAGTCATGGGATCACTCCTTAGAAAATCGACGGTATTAAGGGATTAGGAGATTGTTTATCGGTCTCCGAACGCATGAATCTCCGCATCTTCTCTCATAGTGGTGCGCGGCACTTGAAGTGGGCGGCCCTTGAAGCGGGCGGCCCTTGAAACGGGCAGGCGCGTGTGGTCTCCTCAGTGAACACTTGGTAGTCGTTGGCGGTCCGGTACTGGTTAGTCATCAGTCTACTGCTGCCTGCCGCCATTTGCTGTACTGGTAATTTCTAGGAACCGGTCTTCAAGGGATGGTCGTTCAACGCGAAGGTCAATCAGACTATCACCTTCAGCTTCAATGTAGTTGATGACAGCGCCTACGGTCCGGCCGATGTCTGTGCTGAAGAATATGGCGTATTCATCTTTAACTAGTTTCTGATTTGTGGCCGGGATGTCATGATCGTCGTTAATCAGAATCGAGGCCTTGCTGCGGACCGAAACTTTGGTCAAGTTCGCGCCGGTGGCTGTGAGATCCAAAGGGCTGCCAACGGCGGCGATCTGACCGCGCAGCAAGATAGCAACCCGATCAGACATTTCTTCGGCTTCGGCCATGTCGTGGGTTGCCAGAATGATGGTGGTGCCTTGAGCTTGCCGTTCGCGCATCAATTCATGAAGATCGACCCGTGAAGCCACATCCAGCCCGGCCGTAGGTTCGTCAAGGAACAGCACTTGAGGATCGTGGGCTACGGCCAGGGCCAGGGCCAAACGGCGCTGCTGCCCGGTTGAGAGCTGGTGAAACTGGGCGTTCCTTTTCTCACCAAGCCCCAGTCTTTCCAGTAGATCATATCTGGGAGAGACATCATGGTAGGCGCAGAAGAATTTCATCGCTTCGTTAGGGGTGATGGTCTCCGGGAGGCCAGAGGATTGAAGCTGCACACCAATGACGTTTCGGAGCTTTTTTGGTTCTTTGGCTGGGTCAACACCCGCCACGGCTAAAAAGCCCCCGTCTGGAGCGCGCAACCCTTCCAGGCTTTCCAGGGTGCTTGTCTTGCCGGCGCCGTTGGGACCCAACAGGCCGAAAATTTCGCCCTTCTTCACATCAAAACTGATACTATCCACGGCCACAAAATCACCGTATGCCTTCCGAAAATCGTTGACTAATATCACCGAATCTCTCATGGGGTGTTTCTCCTTCGAATATCGTTGGGAATGGGCGATTAGGGGAGAGCGATCATGTTATATTCCCAAATCTCGAGCCAGACATCTGCCTGGCCAATCCCCATACCTTCTTTCTTTTCTGGCACGCTACGGTTCATGCTGCCTGCCCCTTTTATCAGAGGTCACCAGCTGCACCGATATGAGGGGAATTCCCAGGTCTCTGATCCGATTTAGCAGACCATGCAGAGCGGCCTGATCGGCAACCAATCCACTGATGACGGAAATGGCCGGTCCACTAGTTTCACTTATCACCGAGATGGTCATGTCGTCAAACCAACGAGACCAGCGTTCCTCGAGCCTCCCTTGGATTTCGATCTCATACTCGGTTGGTTGGTCAAGCGTGATCCCGCCCTTCGATTGAGTCATTCCTAAGCTTCTGCCTCTCTGAACGTGTTAGCCATGCTATTACCAGTAGTTTACTGGATACGAAGTAGTAGCCGCATCGTCCAAAAGGCTGATCGGGGGAGGAAAACTGAGAGAAAATAAGTCGAATGCATATCGACCTTCAACGATGAATCAGATCCCGAATATGAGGTCAAAGCTGAGATAGAAGGATCAGGTGATTCCTAACGCGTTCGCCTTGGCAACCGCTTGCGTCCGGCTGCTGACGTCGAGTTTGCGATAGATGTTACGGGTGTGGGTTTTGACCGTCGTCAGGGCGATAGTAAGCCGCTGGGCGATTTCGCGATTGGAGAGTCCGCTGTTTAGGCATTCAAGAACCTCAAGTTCACGTTGGCTCAAGGGCTCGATGAGTCCGGATCTTGGGTCTGGGTGTTGAGACTCGTGGAAAGGAGCGGATTCTGAGAATTGGAAAGCGCTAAGAAGCTCCTTGGAGTAGCCTGGCCTTATACCATGGGCAACGGCCTGGTAAAGCAATCGAGCCATCGACTCGCCCTCGTCGACGAAAATACGGACGTAGCGTTGAGGTTCGGCCAGTTCAAGTGCACGAGCGAGGGGTTCAAGCGCTTCATCTGGTTTATCCTGGGCATCAAGGGCGAGCGCTTTGAGAACAAATAGTTCGACGAGACGCCCTCTCCTTTCGCCACTGTCCATAATCTCAGACAGCCGATCGATTAAGAGCGTGGCACCGTCCCACCTTTTCTGAGCCATCCGGACACGAGCCAGGATAATATATTCATCCTCTTGACGATAATGAAATTCAGCGTCAATGTGGAGTCCTGATTTCTCAACCCACAGTCCTGCCGCTGCTATATCGCCCTGAGCTACCCACAACCTGGCCCGGTGGGATTCCACGGCGGGTAATACTGCTCCAGGATGGCTACGGCCCAACTCTTCAAGCTCATCAAGGGCGGCGAGGGCTCCAACCCAGTCTGCTTCGGCTGCTCTTAACCTGGCCAAACCCAGGTAGCCGGGCAGGAGAGCATCCATGAATCCCCATGGTTTGGCCAAGGAAATTCCTTCTTGGAGGCGTTGATATGCCACCTCCAGGTCGTTTTGTTCATAGAGGATGGCACCCAGCTCTGTATGCAATCGGCCAGACATCGGCGAAAGACGACCGGTCATCTCTTGGAGCATTGTTAACCCATGATGACAAGTGTGGACGGCCTGGTGCAGGTGACCTTGCATCGCCTGCACACTGGCCAGGTTGCCGGATGCGACAGCCACAAGGTGTACATTTCTCCGGTCATGTCCCAACCACATAGCTTCAGCCAAAGCTGGGGAGGCCTTGCTAAGTTCACCTTGTAACTTATAGGCCAATCCCATGGTAAAAAGGACGATGGTGCGCAAGTCTTCTGGCGCATTGTGCAGAAAAGGTTGATTTGGATCGTCAAGATAGGGTAAAGCCAGACGGGAGAGTTCGAGGGCTTCCCCAATATCGCCCTTAAGAATAGCCAGCTGACCGCGAATAACGGCTATTTCTACCAGTGCGACCATTACTGCCGGATCCAGTTGGTCTGCCTTCTCCAGATCATCAAACAGGACGGCCATCTTGGCACCCAATTCCTGCTCGATCGCCTGAAGACAACGTTCGGATTCAGTTGGGTGGCTTGTTGATAGCCAGGCCCAGCCGTAGATCAGACAGAGCTTCGGATTGGTCAAGATGATCTTTTGGGGCAGCTCCTTCCACCATTTTAGTAAGGTATTCATCCGGCTATCTAAAAATAGCCGCGGAGCGCCCTGTTCTATTAGACGAACCGCGCTCTGGTAATCCCCGGCTGACAGGGCATGCTCAACGGCAGGGACGAGAAGTTGCTCCTCCTCATACCATCGACTTGCTCTTTGGTGCAGAAGTTCGACTTCGCTGTGGGGTACCGTCTCTCCAAGGCGCTGGCGGAGCAAATCGGCAAGAAGATAGTGGTAGCGGTACCAGCGTCGCTGGTTGTCCAGAGGAACGATAAAAAGATTGTATGCTTCGAGGTCCTTGAGGGTGGTCCGGCTGTTCTCCACCTCCATGACGGCATCGCACAGGGGGGCACTCAGGGAATCCAAGATAGAAGTGCCCAACAAGAAATCCTGTATAGAGGCTGGCTGCTGCCTGATTACCTCATCCATCAAATAATCAGCAACGTAACGGTCGTCACCGGCGAAAGTTGTTACAAAGCTGAGAGGATCATCCTGCTGCCGCAGTGACATGGCTGCCAACTGCAAACCTGCGATCCAACCCTCTGTGCGCTGTTCCAAGGTAGCAACTATCTCGTCCGACAGGTCAAGCCCCATCGTACCGCCAAGAAAAACGGCCGCCTCTTTGTATGTGAAACGTAAGTCGCGGGCTCGTATTTCCATCATCTGATCTCGGGCGCGCAGGCGTGAAAGCAACAGGGGTGGATCGGAGCGACTGGTTATAACCAGATGCATCTGTGGTGGCAGATGTTCGAGCAGGAAAATCAGGCCTTCATGGACAGCCGCTGAGTCGATGAAATGGTAGTCCTCAAGAATCAGCACCAATGAAGTGGATAAACCGGCCGCCGTTATATGGTTAATGATGGCGCTGATAAATGGCTCCACGAATGCCGACTGTGATGAAGAAAGCATGACACTAATTTCTTGATCAAGGCCCGGAATTACCTGGCTGAGGGCCGCGGTGAAATAAGTGAGGAATCGAATTGGATCGTTGTCTTCTTTGTCGAGCGACAGCCAGGCTATATCTAGAGGAACGACATCGCGGGATGCAGCTGACAGCTCTTCAATCCCTTCCAGACTGTCTCTCTTAGAATGTTTCTGTATCCAGTCGGAAATCAGAGTGGTCTTGCCAAAACCGGCTGGAGCACAGACGAGGGTGAGCTTGTTGTTCTGGGCGAGCCCCTGACTAAGTCGCTCGACTAACAGCGGCCTGGGGACCAGGTTCAACCGTAATGGTGGGATAAATAGCTTCGTCTGCAGCAAAGGTTCGGGCACCCAGCCATTATAAATGAAAACAATTGGTTTGGGAGGATCCCCGATATGTGGCGCCGGACGTCCCTGGTTCACAAATGGCCAACAACCTATTGCTATGGGGGAGTGTCCCGATACTGACTTTTAGTATCGGAGATAGACTCGTCTGAGCCATCAAGCCGAGAACATGTCCAGCCACGTTAATGTCGTGCCGGTATGAGCCCGAACGACTGACTCGATTCATTCTGACTTACTACCAGCCACCTGTAGTGGTCAGGAGAGGCTCTCAGCTATCGATTCCCGTGAGCGATATTCCGATAATCGGTCGTTCGAAAAGCGATGCTGTCAATCCAGCATCAACGACACGGATCAGGCTGGTTGCGTTAATGTGTTAAGCGTAGAATAATTTTTCCAGTCAGGCGAATCTGACTATCAATAGGGTGTAGGCGGCTTATGTGATTTCGCAGATGTGAATGGAGCGGATACGATGACAGAGGATAATAGACCCGGATCTCAGACAACACGCGCGGCAGACATGAAGATACGTCTTCGGTACCTGCTTTTCTTGCCGCAGAATTACGGAGATGATCCGGGGAAGAAGTGGCCGCTGCTCCTCTTCTTACATGGAATGGGTGAACGTGGAGACAACCTGGATTTATTGAGGACGTACGGACCGGCCAAGATCGCCGAACATCAACCGGAGTTCTCGTTTATCTGCTTGACGCCCCAATGTCCCGAGGGTGAGACGTGGATTGGCCAGCTGAGAGTTTTGAAGCTGCTACTAGATGAGGTCACTTCATCCTATTCGGTGGAT
>DASRZI010000061.1:0-9834 GCA_035686605.1 Candidatus Zixiibacteriota bacterium | reverse complement strand
CGTATTGTGTGCATTGTGTTCATTATTTGCACCAAATATCAACGTATAAGGTACACCATAAGGTACACAAAACCAAGCTAGCCAAACAACATGTCCATTTCCTCAGCCGCTTCTTCGTGATGATCGGGAATGACGTGGGAGTAGGTATCAAGAGTCAGCACAATCGAGGAATGTCCTAACATTTCTTGAACTAATCGCGGGTGCACATTGGCTTGCAAAAGTAGAGTTGCCGCTGTATGGCGAAGACTATGGAACGGCAACTTATCCATACCCAGGTTTGAAAGCGACGTGTGAAAGTGACGCGTTAGGTTACGTTGAGACAGGAACGCACCAGTGTTGGAGGTAAACACCAGCCCATCGGATCTATCCATTCTTAGCTGGTGCTCTTCTAGGGCTTCACGGACGCTGCTGGATAACGTGATGGTTCTTTTGGCCGTATCAGATTTTGGCTGACCAATATGCATCTTTCCCTGAATATCGATGAGCGTATGTTGAATCCACAGCTTTCCTCTTTCCAGATCAACATCTTCCCAGTGTAAACCCAAAATTTCGCCTTTTCGCATCCCTGTCGTTATGGCCAGAAAATATATGAGGTAGTACGGATGATCCTCGACTGATTTTAAAAATACCTTTGACTGTTCAGCTGACAGGGTTTGTGGTGGCTTTCTCTTAGGGCGAGGTGGGGAAACGGCATCGGTTGGGTTACGATAAAGAAGTTCTAACTTAATAGCCTGGTTTAAGCTACTTCGTATGATGGCGTGAATGTATTGGACTGTGCGTCTTGACAGGCCTGATTCTATTTTCAGTTTATAGAGGTTTTGCAGGTCATTGGGCTGGAGCTTCGTGAGCTTGATATGACCCAAATCGGGCTTAATATGATCTCTGATCAGGTATCGATAAGAATGAATTGTTGAGGGCGCCAGTGAATCTGCAACAAAGTGCTCAATAAAATAGTCGAGGTAGTCCCCAAACAAGATATTGTCATCTTTAATAACAAGGTTCATCTGGATGGCTTGACGCTGTTCTTGTAGCCATTCCCTGACAACACGCTGAGATTTGGAGCGCTTTCGTCTCTGTTTACCGTCAAGTAATTCTATCTTTGCGCACCAATATCCTGACTTCTCTCTAAAAATCGACCCTTCGCCCTTTGCCCGTCTTTTCGCCACTCGTTACCCCTAGAATACTTTTCTGCTAGATAGTATACCTGACCGTTCATTGGCGTTCCAAGGAAGCTACTGGTTTCCTAATTCGGGCAACTGCACATAGATACATCAACTCGCCCTGTCCTCGCGGGCCACAATAGATGAAACAACTCGCCCTCATCAGTTTGGAGAATGTATATTCTAATAAGTAATAATTAACGATGAATAGCCTTCCAAAAACAGGAATTCGAGTTGCGTATACAAACGGTTTTCATCGAATATTGAGAAGCTGAATTAGTCGTTTACAAAGTGATAGTTTTGGCAACCCAAACCTAATATGAATTTCCTACCCTATCCTGCAACCGGAATTGAACCGGGTATGCGCTCTTATTCTATGTGCAATGCGGAAGCCCATCTCCGCAGAAAGATTCCGGAACTTGAATTCCATAATAGGATTGTTGACTTTCGCAACCGAGGGAATTTCTGAATGTTTGTAGACCTGTGTCGCAATACGCTTTGCGGGGATTTTTGAGACACCGGTTTTATAGGTGCAATTTAAAGGCGCTTCCAGCAGCCCGTCGCTAATGTCGGTGTTCAGGGACAGCGCCCACTCACTTGTCCCGCCCCCGGTACTCGAACGTATCCCCTGGATTCAAGGCCAGCGGTATAACTAGTGGGCTATCGTCAGAGTGGCTGTTTTGCAGGATGTTGAAAAACTTCTTAACATCTTCCCTACCATCTGGACTCAAATAGTGGCAAATAATCGCGTAATCAAGCCCCAACCACATGGCAGCCAGGGCTCCTTCATCACCGTTCATCTCGTTACCGCAATGATCGACCAGCCCCAATGATTCCAAGAACTCTTTCTCCAAATCGCAAGCACATAATAAACCGATGTTGGGTCGATAAAGCTCACCTATCAGCTTCAAATCGCTAAAAATGGCACTGTCGCCTGAATGATAGATACGCACACCCGGGTCGGCGTATAAAATGAAGCCTAATGGCGGACCTGAGAGGAATTGACCGTCTGGCGCCTGGCGAAAGGAGGTATGATGGCTTTCCACTGCTCGAACACGTATACCTCTGGGATTCTTTTGACCACCCCAAGGAACTGCACGCATGAGTGCTGGGTCGGCCCCCTGTTGCGTCAAGTAGGTGGCCACTTCTGGCCCGCAGACGACCGGGCAATTGAACTTCTGAGATATGGCGGCCGCATCGCCTAGATGATCTATCGCCAGGTGGGTGACTAGCACCAGATCAACCCGTTCCAAATCGTCGACCTGCACGGGGCTAACCGGATTGTCACTCAAACAGGGATCAAACAGGATGACCTGGTCATTGGTATTGGTAACTTCAAAAGCTGCAATGCCTAAGAATCGTATTTGTGTAGCCTTCATCTGGCATCTTCCTTAGTAGATCTGATTGAATCGTTTCGTCTCGCTCGCTGTTGCTACCTGGACATAGGAGCGTGCCTTGGAAAGTAGTTCTTGCGGATAATACCAACGACCATCTCGTACAGTGGCCTCGATCTGATCCAGATCACGCATATCTGCCAGCGGGTTGCCACGGACAATAACGAGGTCGGCCAGTTTGCCGGCCTCGATGGAACCGACCAGATGATCGATCTCTAAAGCCTCGGCGCCATGCAGCGTGGCGGCTTGCAGTACGGCTGACTCATCTGCCCCACACTCAAGCAGGGCCCATATCTCATCATGAAAGCTGAATCCAGGCACTAAGTAGAGAAAGGGCACATCGGTACCTATCAGAAACCGGGCGTTTCGTTTGAATAATTCAGTTGTGAATATGGCCATCCCCGCCACCATCTGGGCGCGATCTTGTCGGGTTGGTACCCGGATATCTTTCGGATACTCTCTGATTAATTCCTTATCAGGCAAAAATTGATCCCAAAATTTTAACAGGGGGGCGGGCACGTATTCCATTTGGGAGTGGTCCCGGTGACGTGGATCCCAGCCACTGGCCAACCTTAACCAAACCAATCTCGTAATAGCCATCCTGGTTCTTTTGTCGAGAATCAGTTTTATGAGTGTCTCCATGCGGGTTTGGTCAAGCTCTGACCAAAGCTGCATCCATTCCCAACGATCACTTGCATCATTCCTCTCCCACCATAGTGCTTCCGAAACACCGCTTAGATGTTGAATCTCGTCCACACCTGCTTCAATAGCCTGCCGCGCATTCACTTGTTTACCCAGATGAGATATAACACGCTTACCATGGTAGTGGGCCTGGTCCACAATAGCCTGGTAAGTCGGCAGATCAAGCAGCGCATAAGTTTTAATCTGATCTACGCCGTGGGCCACGAGTGCATCAACCGCCAGGCGCGCTTCGGCCGGATTTCGAACGATTCGTGTTATAGCGGACCAGGTATTACCTGGATGGTCCAGAACCGGTCCAGTACATATTAATCGAGGGGCCTCTGCTCCTTTCACTGACCAACGTGTACGACGATCCAAGATCGATTCTAGATCACAGCCAAGGTCCCGAACGGTGGTGATTCCCTTAGCCAGGAAGAGCGGCGAATGCCACTCTTCCGTATGTACGTGTACGTCGATGAAGCCCGGGAAGATTGTGTGTCCTGGTAGGCTTATCCTGGACACATCTGATGGCAAATCGGCCGGACGGCAAACCGCTTCAATACGGTCTTCCTGCACCCATATCGCTTTATCTGAGAAGACCGTTCCAGTGTGGGCATCAAACAGATTGCCATCAACCAGGGCATATTCCTCTGTTACAGGCATAGATATGTGTTCGTCTTGTATGTTGGAAATATTATCTTGCATCTTTCTACTTTTGTAGGGGTCAATCGATACGGATCGGATAACGGCCATATTTAAGGGTTGTATCAATCATGGCCCGGTAATTATCAATTTGAGCCCAATCTGGCACTGAGTTTCCGGATCCCAGACAATAGCCACCACCAGGAGCCACCGTCCGGAGGCGTTTTTTAGTGAGTGCACTAACTTCCTTGGGTGTGCCATTATGGAGGATCTCGTTAGAAATATTACCCATGAGACAAAGTCGATCCCCCACCTTTTCTTTTACCTGTTCAATGTCCATACAGGTAGGATCTATTGGGTGCAATGCATCTACTCCCAAAGCCATTAAATCATCCATCAGCTCCCATAACAATCCATCTGAATGGAAGAAAAAGTAAAGTCCATTATCGTGGCATATCCTGCCGAACTCTTCATACCAAGGAAATATGTATTCTCTCAAATCATGTGGGCTGATAATGGGTCCGGTTCCAAAGGCGATGTCATCGACTGCCCAGATTGCTGAGACATTGGGGATAGTTGCGATTTTTTTGACAGCATCCAATTGAATCTGGGCTACTTGTTTTATCACCTTCTGCGAAAAGTTGGGATTCAATTTCAGATTGGCAGCAAAATTTTCGAATCCCATGAGCATCCAGGTCATGGTGAAGATTTTGCCGGATGCAGCGACTATCCTCATCCCCTCCGGTAAATATTCTTGGACATCGTGAAATTTACTCAAATCCAGATCGGAAGCTTCATGCCATGGAAATGCTTCAAAATCAGCTTCGGTATGAATGCGGGCTCTTTTCCAGATGTTCCAAGAGTCTTCCTCGTCGGTTTTGTCTTTAACAATGGTATCTTGAATCACTTTGGATACTTGCGAATCCATGGAAACCCCTCCAGGTCGCATGAGTCCCGCCGTCAAGAGCGTATAATCGTAACCTGCATTGGTCCAAAATTTAACCTGCCCCGCAAGATCATCATCGGTTACTTTCTGGCCAATAAATTGACTCATGATCTTATAGTCAATTGCAATCTCTGCCAGGGGAACCCTATCGGGTTCTTCATGTTGAAGCGTCGTTACGACACGGATAAAGTCAGGATCTAGTAATGTCATATTTGACCGTCCACTCATCAAATAATATGAAAGACCTCTTCCAGAAACAGTGAAGTTCCTTCACGATTACCGGGGCCGATATCAAACATAGGAGCCAAATGCGCCTGCCAGCTTCGATTTTCGGGATCGGTGGCCAGGGTCGCCAGGGCTTTGTCCAAATCGTTCACCTGGAAGTAAGAGAAAAGCACCCTACCAATCAGGAAGATGCTGTAATTACGAATTTTAGCCCTGGCGATGCCCGCCAAGATCTCAGGCCAATCAGAACGAAGTTCTTCCTGATAGATCTGTTCCATACCAGCCTTCAATTGCATCAACCTGCCTACCCGATGAACGATTTCCATCTGACCGGTGTATCCACCGGTATGAAAGAGTTCTACGGGGTAAACCGTCGAGCCATCCTGAATTCCGGGGCCCGTGTCGAAGAAATCAGCCATGTGCTTCTGCCAGCGTTGGTTATCAGGGTCTGCCGCGGCGAGTTTAGAAGTACGCTGCAGATCCTTTACTTCGAAATACGAGTACAACTCTCGACCATGCATGAAGATGCTGTAATTGTGAATGCCGAAGCGTGTGATGCCATCCACAACCTCCGGCCAGATATTACGATGTTCTTCCACATAACGTTCCTCAAAGCCAGGCTTGACCGCCATGTATGTTGCGATGCGCTGCATGATTACCCCCTGGGATATACGGAATTCAGCCAATAGGCAAGGGATAGCGACCGCGTTCAGCCCAGAACCGGGCGATGTGCTTGACCCGCTCAAAGGAAGCATCGGTGGGAACGTTATCACCGAACCCCAGAATGAATCGGTCACCTGGGGCAACATCCCTAAATAGTGTCTCCAGAAATAATTCGAATTGCCCGTCGCTGAAAGTATCGGTAAGGATTACTGTCGATAGCCCGCCCCACATGGCTACCCGATTTTTCCATAATCGGCGCGTGGCGGCGACGTCGATGGAGGTCATTGGCCTGGTGGTGACGGCTTCCACTACCTGAATGCCGCACTCCATCACATTTGTCAATAGGCGATCCATCTCGCCGTCGCCATGGATTACCAGGATTTTGTCAGCGGCTGAGAGGGTCGATAGGGCGCGACGATAAGAGGGAGCAAAGAAGCGTTCGAAGATCGGTGGCGGCGTCATTTGCTCGTCGTAATTAGCTCCGACCTCAATTGCTTGTGCAGGCGAAGCCACGGCCAGGTTGAGGATCTGCTCCTGCTGCACCTCCAGGGCCTGGATCAACATTTCCAGACGTCTGGGATGGTCATTGAGCTCATAGTAAAAAAGCTGATAGCCCATGAAGAATAACATCAATTGGTGGGCAGGCAGGTGACCGGAGAAGGGCAAGGCCAGCCCATCTTCACCAATGGCGTCGATGAACTGTGCATAGGAATCAATGTTCTCGACTACCCGGGTGTTCTCGATAAGGAATTGGAGAGCATCGTAGTCTTTTTCGCTTTTAAAGGGATATTCGACCCGAGCCCCAGTGCCTGCAGCCTCGTTAAGCTCTTCCGACATCACGTCGCGGGCCACCAGTGAGCCGTACGGAGTGTGGTACCGGGTGATCGTCTCCTGACCGCGGGTTTCTATCTGAACCGTCACTTTACGATGAACCAGGCGATAAAAAGAGATATCCCAAACGCCAAAGCCGAAGATACCAATCCCTAAGTCACGTTGGATATCCCACAGGCTAGCTTTCTGGTAAGGATGGGGCAAGGTGCCCTGGTTCTTGTGGAAGGAGTACCACAAATCCATACGGGCAATGAAGGGGATGTGATCCACTGGTTCGCCGCGCATGGCAGCCAAGGCGCGCTCACGGTGATTCATGCTCTTTTATCTCGCGGTGGGATGGGTGAATTAGATCTGATCATTGTTTTGGTTGGTCCACTCCAGACATACTAGCCTTTTGGCGAGTGTGTCTGATGCCGATTACGACCTCGAGCTAGATGGCCCGGTGCTTCTCTCGATAACGCACTTCCATACGGGTTTGGCCGCCATGAAGGTTGCTATCCGCTGCATTGCCATGCCCTCCAATAAAAAAGACGGGATTATCGGGACGAAAGCTGGCGAGTGCGACTAACGATAGCCGCCGCCTCTACGGAAGCTGTCCAAGGCGACGGCTGCAATGAGGATCAAACCTCGAACAACCATCTGCCAGTAAACCGGGACTCCAGTCAAAATGAGCCCATTATTGATGACCCCGATGATCAACGTTCCCAGGAATGTGCCGAAGAGGGTGCCTCGCCCACCAGTCAGGGCGATGCCACCCAAAAGAACAGCGGCTATGATATCAAGCTCAGCCCCATTCATGGCACTAGGCATTGCCGTGCCAGCTTGAGACATGATGGCTAAGCCGGCGAGACCTGCAATCATAGCGCTAAAAATATAGGTGCCCGAGCGGACACGATCGACATGGATGCCAACGTTGCGACAAGCTACGGTGTTACCGCCAATGGCGTACACGTAGTTTCCAAGGATTGTAAAGCGCATGAATATCATGCCAAGTACAAGAACAACCAGGTAAACAATGAGGGAAACTGGTAAACCCATGTAGAAACCACGACCCAGGATACTCCATGTATTCACCCCGATGACGACATTGTCGCCGCCGCTGACCACAAAGGCCAGCCCCCTGAAGAGTAGTAGGGTACCCAGTGTGGCTATAATGGGGTTGATGCGGAGTTTTACTATGACAAAGGAATTGATTGACCCGAGCACTGCCGCGCCAAGTAGTGCTGCTAATCCGGCCGTTGTGCCGTGTACTTCAGCATTTATTAATGAGGCAGCGATCATGCCAGAAACAGCCGCAGCGGCCGCGATCGAGAGATCAAGACCACCGCTGATCATCACAATTGTCAGACCAATGGCCATAAGACCTCGAATTGAGATCGCCTGTCCAATGTTGAGCGCATTTCGGGTAGATAAGAAATATGGGGATAAAACAGAGAACAGGACGACCATCACGAACAGGGTGACAAGTAATCCAATAATAGTCCAGTTATCTTGTTTCCTGAAGAAGGATTTAATCATGTCAGGCCACTTTCTTCTTGAATTTGCGACGGTAGGGCACCGGTGATCCAACCGATGATCTGATTCTGTGTCGTGGAAGACGACTTTGCGTAGGCCCAGAGACGACCTTGTCGGAGTACGGCAATTTTGTCCGTGATGTCCAGAATGCCGCTCAGATCATGGGTGATAAGAATGATCGCCGTGCCGCGGGCTTTCATATCCTCCATGAGTTGATGCACTTGCTCCGTCTGTTCGACGCCCAGCGCCGCCGTTGGTTCATCTAGCAGCAAGAGGTCGCCGCCCTGGGCGATGGCCCTTGATACGGCCACAGCTTGCCGTTGACCACCCGACAGAACTTCAACGTCGACCGTTACGGAGGGAAGGTTGATGTTTAACTGCTCAAGTAGATCTTTGGCATCATGCTCCATCCGGCGACGATCCAGGATCAGCCCCCATTTGCGCGGTTCTCGACCGAGGAAAATATTGTGAGCCACAGGGCGTGTATCGACCAGTGACAGATCCTGGTATACGGTGGCAATCCCCAAAGCTTGCGCCCCGTTGGGATTTTCAATTTTCGCCGGCTTTCCTTCGTAGATGAACTCGCCCTCGTCCGCGCTGTAAACACCTGAGAGTATCTTAATCAGCGTTGACTTCCCGGCGCCGTTATCGCCCAGTAAACCTAAGACCTCCCCATGGTAAATGTCCAGGTCGATATCAACTAACGCCTGAACATGACCAAAGGCCTTGGAGACGTTACGCATTGAGATAATTGGTTGCATCGATCAATGTTCCTCGTGTCTCACAATCCGTGCTTACAGCCAATAGTTGCCGATAGAGATGTCGGTTTCGCCGAATATTGGCCGGTTCAAGAACCGGTCAGGTTTGATTCGCCCACGCAAAGCGCGAACGAATCAAACCTATTATCCGTTTTTATACCATGGTGCTGTTATTCAGGATACAACTCGAATACATTCTCACGGGTGACCGGCGAAACGGCCGGAATGATTTCGTCTGGGACCGGGTTGCCCTCGATCATGTCGACGATGGCCGGAACGAGATACTGACCATATCGTTCGGGGAAGTAGGAAATGGTGGCTTTAAAGATTGACTCATCGTCGCTGCGGGTTCGCAACTCCACCAATGCTTCGGTCGAAGCCCCCGTGCCTACTGCTGCCGCTTGGCCAAGCAGCCCGGCCTGCTCCAGCGCCAATCCACAATCTACACCGGGTTGGTCGCTGTGGCCGAAGCAGAGTACGTGTTTGGCATCTGGATGCGCCGTCGCCCAGGTAGTCACATTCGGCAACGTATCGGTTAATCCCTCGGTGGGAATATCATGGATGTTCTCGTCCGGGATGTCAAATAGTTCTCTCACACCTTCAGTGGCGCCCTCGGCGCGAGCCTGGTGCACCGGTACGTCAGGCGTCCAGACCAATAGCAACTCGGTCTCGGCCGGATCCCAGCCTTGATCCAAAGCATATTGGCCCAGGAACTTGCCCGCCTCCTTGCCGGCAAGGAAGTTGTCCGGTCCGAATGCCGCGCATCCTGGATGCGGTCCATCGTAGGCCAGGCACGGTAGCCCGGCATCGGTGAAGATGCCTGCAATCAGGTCTTCGGTCCCGGCTATCCAGTTGGCAAATATCACGCCGTCCACCTCTTGCGTAACCAACAGGTTGGAACATTCAACTGTCTTTTCCTGGTCGTATGCATTATCGCAGTGGACGATCTCCACCCCCATCTGCTCGGCGACCTCGTTGATATTATCGGTGACTGAGTCTGTGAACGGAATTCCTGCCAG
>DASRZI010000060.1:0-16606 GCA_035686605.1 Candidatus Zixiibacteriota bacterium | reverse complement strand
TTCGACTGCTTCCGTGACATCGACCGCCTCAATGACATCGACCGCCTCTATGACTTCGACTGCTTCTATGACTTCGACTGCTTCCGTGACATCGACCGCCTCAATGACATCGACCGCCTCTATGACTTCGACTATTTCCGTGACATCGACCGCTTCTATGGCTTCGGCCACTTCCGCAGCTTCGACCGCTTCAGTCGCGTCTACGCCCTCGATCACTTCTTCGTTTTCAATCGCTTCTTTGTCTTCAATAGGGATGTTCATGCACTCTTCTTACTAGATGGATTTTGTGTAGATTATTCTTTGACAGAAATTCGCTGAATGTCATCCGATAGGCACAAAAAAAACTCGGCTTGCGAATGTCTCATTCAGCGAGAGCTAGCCGAGTCACGGAAAGGTCATATCCTTTTCGAGCGCCGTATCTACCTTTGATCCTTACACCAAAATGCCTTTACCCTTTTCAGCGCGTCAGCAACACAATCTTGGTAAACCGGAACATTGACCGATCTTGTTCTTAAGATTCCAGAGACAGGTAAATACAACGAAAAAACTCAGAGCCACTCGGGCGAAGATTATAGCCCCACGCTATATCTTTGTCAATTGACGCAAGCCTGTCGAGGGTCAGATTTCCAGGGAGAGATAGGCGTGAGAAATCGAGAAAATGCCGACAGCACCATATAAGCTAACGACTCAGGCAGCCAGATCATGGCGTCTCAAATAGTTCTGAGAAGTCGACTGGCACGATCTGAAAGAACGTTTTTCCAGGCGAAAGAGGCAGGATCTCCCCTTCCTGGGTAAAAAAGGTCAGCATCTCCCGTGAATCGAGGCGACGCCATACACCGTCGAAACGAAGGCCGTCACGATATAAGGAAACCGGACCCTCTCCCCAAATTTGAATTTGTATGGAAGGAGATCCCCCTGAGTCTTCAATAATCTCCGTATTCAGATGCGGCGCCCTAACCACGACAATATTCTGAAAAAGCAGCTGACTACCAGTATTCGCGTCAAGGTGCGGGATCCCATCGCTCCAACGGAGGTAGCCGCTGAGATTCGTCGAGTAATGCCAGTAGGCACTGGTAGCTGGATACAGGATTTCGACACCATTCACAACAGCGCCGCCCTCCGGAGAGTCCGGATGGAAAGACATGCCGTGCTTAAAGTCAGGCGATGTGTCCAGCCCACGCTGATCGAGCATCCAGCGAAGGAGATAAGTATCGGTATAGAGCGTATCTTCAACCCTTTCATTGGGATTGGCAGGATTGCTGATCCGTTCAAAACCGCCATGGGCGAAGTCTGGAGAAATAATACGATCAAAAAACAGGCTCCTGAGAAACATCAGTCGCAAAGGAGCACTGGATCCCGAATATGCAAACGCGGCATCATACATTATCGGCAGTTCGAGATCGATTAGCCTTCCACTCCTGATCGAGCCGACTTTGTTAGAATCCCGACCGTAGAATATCGCCGTCAATCGGGTAATCCCTCCTTCCGTTAAGTGCTCGAACACGAGATCGGCGCTGTTGATGCCAGCCTGGGGTCTTACGCGGGCGTTATTGGAGATCTTTATCGCAATCGGTCTCCTGGCTAATATCTCAGGATTGGGGGCTACCTGCCCTGTCAGCGGATTAATGCCTTCGCCATAGTCAAAAGGCCCGATCAGACCATGAATCAATCGTATTGTTGTTGCCGAGGGTGATGGAGTCATAACCGCAGCTGTCCTGGGAGGGGCAATGGCCACGGTTGGCGTCTCAGCAGATGGTAGATCTATAGAAACAAGTGTGGTTGTCGGTATTATTTCGGTGTTCGCAGCAGACGTCGTCGCAGCAGACGGTGTCGCTTCTGACGGCGACGTAGTTGGAATCAGGGTGCGAGTCGAATCTGCCGGCGGGGTGGGGGCATTACCACAGGCAGAAAGTACCAGCAATGAGAAGAGAAGAAGAGTGATGATTCGCATAAGTGGGAGTCTAAATGTTATGAACCGGTAATACAAACAACTCCCAAATGTATTAGTTGGCAGTTACCTATTATCGCGAGCTCGGAGGAAGTTTCTGGGAGACTCGATGTTTAAATGACTGAGGTTTTGCTTTGCGGATATGGTCAAGTCGCAGAAAGTCAAGCAACAACCGGTTAAATCTGGATGGCTGCTCCAACATGGGGAAATGGTCACAAGCAGCCAAGGTGACATGGTGATGATTTCTGTTTTTGCGCAAGGCGCTAGATGTTTCTTCCAGAGGTTGGTCGATCACCTGATCGCGATCACCGTTGATCACCAAAATCGACCCGTCAAATTTATCGATATCAGTCTTAAAGTCATAACCCAAAAGCTGGTTTGCCAAACTGCTGACGGCAAAGGGATCGCTTTTTTGCACCTCATACTGAAGTTCCTTGACGCTCAAGAACTTGAAAAGGTATCGCTCAGTAAATTCCATCGTTTCCATTTCAGCGAGATCTTGATTGATGACGGTCCCATCTATGGGAGGTGAAATTAGGGTGAGTCGTCGTACCCTACTCGGCCAGAGATAGGCGTAGCGCAATGCGACTGCTGCACCGAGTGCATGACCAACCAATGTCACTGGATAGGATATCCCAAGATGTTCGATTAAGTGGGACAGTTGTTCAACGTACGTTCCAAAGAAGTACTTGTCAGGTTCTTTACTTGAATCGCCAAACCCCCAAAAGTCAAAGGCGTAAAGACGTCCCCTTTTCGAAAACGCCCGCATGGTAGGCCACCAATAGCGCCATGAACCGATCCATCCATGGAGGAAAATGATGGATTCACCCTGACCGATTGATTCGTAATGAACCTGCTGGTTGTCGATGGTCGCAATACTCATAACTATACCAGAATTATTCGAGGCTAGTGCTTGGTTAACCGGGCTCGATTACTGTGGGCTAGCAAGCCGAAAACCATCGCCGTTAGGTCATCAGGATCGAAAGGCTTCACTACATAAGCATCAGCGCCGGCATTTAGACCGGCATGAATCTCAGATTCTTGACCCCTGGCCGATATGAAAATAATCGGAATGTCTCGGAAGTTTTCGCCCGCACGCAGTCTTCTACATACCTCCAATCCTGATAGTCCGGGCATGCGGACATCGAGCAGAACGGCGTCGAAATTTCCCCTGTTCGCTAGTTTTAAAGCATCTGTACCGTTGCGAGCGGAAGTCACTTCAGAACCTCCAAATTCAAGGATCAGTCTGATAAGTTCTCCGATTTCCAGATCATCTTCGGCTACTAGGATTCTTGTCATCGTTTTCCACCCATGATTTCAGCTTTATCAATCATCATTCATTGCCCTTCAAATACTTTTTGACAGCCCAGTGATTTTTTCCCATGAATGCACTGATACTGCCCACGAAATCATCCCAAGAAAAATATGGCTGCTTGATTCATCGCGATCCACCAGAGTGAATGGAAGACCAGTTAATAACATTGGATTTCTGCGCTAGAGGAAGGCTAAATACAAAGCTGCTACCCTCGGAAGGAGCGCTCTCTACCTCGATTGTTCCGCCATGAAGCGAAACCAAGCTATGTACTATGGACAATCCAAGCCCCGTACCTGCTACCCTTTGGACCTCATCTTCATCTGTCCGGTAGAAACGCTCGAAAATCTTGCTTTGTTGGTCTTCCTTTATACCTATACCGGTATCAGCTACTGTGACCAAAACGCTGTTTTCGGTTGCTTTTGCTTTTAATGTGATAGTTCCTTCTGTCGGCGTATAGTTGTAGGCGTTGTCGATAAGATTGGATAGGATTTGGAGAAGACGTTCAGAATCCGCCCAGACCGTAGGCAGGGATGGCTCGACTTCAGTCTTGGCCTCGATTTTCTTTTCTCCGTTTACGATCAATCCACGTAAGTGGTTATTCACCGCTACCGTTATTACGTCGGCAACATTCACTTCCCTTAGTTCTAGTTTGGTTTTACCCGACTCAATTCGGGCTATATCGAGAAGATCGTTGACCAAACCTGTCATTCGATCGGCGTTGCCTTTTACGACCGAGATATATTGGCGCTGTTCGTCGGTTAATTCCCCTGCCATACCCATGAGCATGAGATCAGCATAACCTTTGATAGAGGTCATTGGGGTTCGAAGCTCATGGGATACCGTCGATACGAACTCGCTTTTCATGCGATCGGCTTCGACTATATGTGAGACGTCCCGGAAGATGGATACAGTCCCCGAGAATTGATCGTTCGCGAAAACTGGAGAGAGATGGACGTTGATGAACTTATCCTCGACGTTAAGCGTATGGGACAGGATTGAACGCTGCGGATGTGTGTTAGAACTCCTAGTCCACTCTGCGTGCGATGCGGACCATTGCTCGCCGAAGGCTAAATCCAGGCCGAGACGGTCTGAGGCCAGCTTGCCTATTAGTCCTTCTTCCGACATGCGGAGTAATTCACATGCCGCTGAGTTGGCAAGGATGATATAACCTGCTGCATCTGCAACCACGACTCCATCGGCGATACTTTGTAGAATGGCCTGACTCATTGCGGACTCAAATGTCTCTTCTCTGAGCAATTGCCCCAGCTTCTCAGCCTGATCTTTAATCAATAGAAATAGCTGGGCATTGCCAATCGCACTGCCAACCTGCCGCGCGGCTGCCTCGACCAATTCGCCTTGTTCTCTTGTAAAGGCAGCCGGCTTCGTGTGCAGTAACATCAGGACACCGACAACTTGGTCACCAGCAGCAAGGGGAACCGCCAACGCAGAATTCAGGTCGAACTCCCGATTCATCTCAATTGCCCTGGCATCTTCCGACAGGTTCTCGACGATGACAGATGATCGATTTTCAATCACCCACCCAGCTAATCCAAGATAGCTATTTCGGCCCTCAGCCGGTTCAGGACGCCATTGAGATAAGGTGGATTCATATTCCATGGAATAGATCTGATGACCCACTATCGGATCGATCAACAAGATTACGCCTCTGCTTGCATTCACTACTTCGCCAACCAATTCTAACGCTTTCCTGACGACCCGTTCTTCATCTATCGAGTCGGAAAGTTCTCTGGTTATACGGAGCAAATAGCGGACTCTTTCTCGCTCTTCGCCGAGTGCTCGCGTGCGTTGAGACACCTTTGCATCCAATTGATTGTTGAGTTCGCGTAACTCCGTAACAAGATAAGCGTTGCTGATGGCTAGCCCAGCCTGGGCAACGAAGTGGGTGGCCCGTACCATATCATCCGGATTGAAGCGATCCCCTTTCTTTGTGTCGGCTAAAACAAGGACGCCGATGATCTCGTCATCTGATCGAAGGGGAATGCCAAGAACCGAACCACCTGAGGGGAATGTGGGGATATGTTTCGAAAAGTTCGACTGGCTCTGATCCTGGTTACAATAGTTTCCGCGACCATTTTGTGCGATCACCGCAGCAAATACTTCAGCACGCGATACAGAAGCAGCAGCTCCAATGAACTGCTTTTCCATGTAACCACTGGCGGCAACGCCAAATAACATATCCCCTTGTTTTTGCCAAATGTATGCGCCATCAACATCAAACAGTGACATACTTTCACGACAAATCAGCGGCAAAATGGCTGATTGATCGATCGTATGGTTCATCGCAAGAGTAACTCTGGCAAGAGCAGCCAAGAAACGTTCCCGCTGGCTGGTCTCGTCGAAAAGCTGTGCATTCTCTAAGACAACGGCCGACCGATTCAAAACATCGGAAGCCAACCTGATTTCCTTCGCTCCAATATCCTTTTTGTCTCTAGGGATCAACAATTCGGCGATTCCGATCACTTTTCCACCAAGTTCCATGGGCAGCAAGACCAGGGTAAAGGACCCCAGTCCAGCGGTCTGGGCATATCTAGCCTCGCTTTCTCCAAGATTTACAAGAAGTGGCGATTTAGAATTAAGTACTTGGCTGATCAGGTCGAAATGAACCAGCTCATGGCTTGAGCCCTCCTGCATGGCAACGGCGACCGGCAGCTTGGTCGCAACCGCACTAACTATCAGGGTATCTCCCTCTGGAAACAGCTCGTAGATTGTGCAGTCCACAGCATCCACCAGCTGTAGCAGACCGTCAGCTGTCTCTTGTAGAATCTTCGTCTTTCCATGAGCGCCCTGGATCCTCTGGTCTAAACCTTGCAAAGAGTCGATGGCACGATCTCGGGACTCTAACTCGGTCACAAGCCTGGCTTTTTCTATGATGGTCACAGCATATCTGGCAACCACCTCTGCCATGAGTGCAGTATCAATGTCCGGACGGCTACCACTGACCGGATCTCGCAGAGTTAGGAGACCGATTGGTTGTTCTTGAGAACGCCGGAGAGGAACGATATACCTATCTCCTTTTCTCCATAAACTGGTCGAAATGAGCAGCTGTTCCAAGGATTGCTCCGTGCTGCCGTCCTTGTAGCCTTCATTTCCATTATTTGAGCGATAATGCTCGGCTGGCAAGAAGTAGGATTCACCCAGAGCAAATTCTGGTCGAAACAACTCTTTAATTCTTTTCCATTGATTCACAGGTTCAGAGAGCGTTGGACCTTCGAACTCTGACAAACCAAACGTCGCGATTGTCCGCAGGTTTTGCTCGGGATCGTCGTCTATCAGATCTAGAATGACTGTCTTGTATTCCATTACCTGGCTGATAGCCTCTGTCAACTCGTGTAACAAGCTATCTGATGGGCGTCGAGGATCAACCTGCGCGAAGAGTACGGAAACACGTTCCAGTTGTTGGTAGCGTCTATGGAGCAGTCGAGAGCGTTGATCAAGTTCGCCCTTCTGTAGAATTCGGTCAAATGCCGAAACGATGAAACTGGCCAGGGTGCTGATGTAAGATAAGGAGATGCTCTTGAAGCCGGTAACTCGTTCTCCGAATACTGTAAAGGTTCCAAGCACTTCTTCTTGAGACTTAATCGGATAGCAGATCACGGAAGCCAGATTTCCAGGCTCTAGTTTGAACTGACGGTAGATAACTTCTTGACTATTAGTTGCGATTTCCTCGATATCACCTAATCCGGCAATCAATGATGACGATCCCTGGCTGATTCTTACCGGTCTATCTAACCCAGGAGCTTGCAGAAATCGAATCACCACAGCATCGGCTTCGGTGACATTGATGACTTCTTGGGCAACAAGTCCCAGGAGGTCCCTGGAATGTAAATCCTGCCTCAGTTGGATTCCGACACTATTCAACGATTCTAGCTGCCTGTTCATCAGGCTAGAATCCGAAATCTCTAACTGAGCCTGCTGACTGTCTCTCAAGAATCAGTCCTCTATCAAATGTCTTTTCAAAGGTGCAATCCGCAGCAAGATGGACGAAGGAGCTGCTGACTTAGATCCGGTAGCGGGACCTGGTTGCCGTTTCTGTAATCTCCCGGATATCTGAGAATCTCCTCGTCTCGCTGGTAACCATCCCACAGGTCAATTGGATGAAAGGCAACGGTGAACCATTGGGACCTTGTATCCCACCTTGCTCGATATCCTGAAAACTATAATGGGAACCAATTTTGCCGTTGAAGCGATGTTGTAGTTCGCTAACTATTATCGAAGCGTTGTCGGCATAGGTGATGATAATGAACGTCTGGTCACCTGCTTGACCAACAAAGTCTTTCGGACCTCCCAAGTCATTCATGACCTCATTAAGCACTGTCGATGTATAACGGAGCACCTCATCGGCGGCGATATAACCATATTGGTCTCTAAACGAAGGAAGATAGTCAATATGGATCTCAACGTAAGTCCAGCCCTTTGAACGGATGAGCTGCCTAAGCTGCTCTTCTACAAGTCGCGCGGCCGGCATTCCTGTCCGAGGATCAGTCATATTTGTGCGCCGGTGAGTATTAATGGCATTCCGAACTCGTAGACCGAGCTCTTCCATATCAAACGGCTTGGTAACGTAATCGTCGGCACCCAATTCAAGACCGGCAATAACATCGCTGCGCTCATCACGTTGGGTCAAGAAGACGATTGGTATGTGACTCGTACGGGTTGTTGTACGCAGTTTCCGGCAGATTTCAAAGCCGTTCATATCGGGAAGCATGATGTCCAGAATGATGAGATCTGGCAGCTTGCTGCGCGTTCGAAGAAATGCCTCGCTGCCGCTCCCTGCTGCTTCGACCTCGTATCCCCGGTTAGTAAAAAAGATATGCAGAAGGTTGGCGATATCGGTTTCGTCCTCAACAACCAGAATGCGTCCCTTACTCATCGTCACTGTCCTTTCCTGACCGGCCAAAATCCACGACAAGAAAATGGTTTCTCGCGGATGAGCAAGTGGCAATCGTAATCGGCAGCGCCCCCCTTGAAACACCGGCCCTCCTCAGACACGATTCGTTTTCCACCAACCACCGCGGCACAACCAAGGAAGACTCTGATTCCAGTTATGGTATTACGAGAACTGCGAGCCTCATTCTTGCGGATGGGCGACTTTTGTGGAAAGGAATTGTTGGCAACAACTGAGTTTTCCATATCGATACTGCTATGAAAAATGCCCCAAATGGCCGGATCCGCTCATAAAAATCGGCATTCAAAGCAAGAATATTGATCGAACCAAGATTGACCCTATCTCCTCAATACAAACTTGCTCTACCAACCCCGGAATCAGTGGCGACGTTAGGAAGATAGGTCGCTACAGACAATCACTATCGCCTGGACCGAGCAATCCTTCGCATCCGTCTTTGAATGCTTATCATCATTGTAGAGCCGTTTCCTCGTCATATTGCGCCAGAATCGAATATAGCAATTCAAGTAAGATGTTTTTTACGCTCTCCTTGTCGAGGGCAACGCAGGGGAGAACTTTCACATCGGTACCCAACTTCAATACGATTTTCATATCGTTGGGCTCCCAGGCATCTTCGTGGTCCTGCTTATTGGCAGCGATAACAAATGGTGTCCGTGCGCAACTCTTAAACGTGCCTAGAATTCGCCTTGCCTCGCGGAAGGTCTCGGGCCTGGTGCTATCGACCATGACGATGAATCCCAGCATCCCTTCTGAGAGAATCTCCCACATAAAATCAAATCGACGCTGCCCTGGTGTACCAAACAAATAGAGGACGAGCTCTTCGTCGACCGTTATTCGACCAAAATCAAGGGCGACGGTCGTCTCGTCCTTGATAGCCATTTCAGAGGCGCTGCTGATCTTTCGTTCGGTCCTAACGACCGATATTTCACTGATGGACTTGATGAATTCCGTCTTGCCCGCCGCGAAGGGACCGGTGATAACCATCTTTACGGTTTCCATAAGATTCCTGGCCTTAAATAACTAAACGACGTAGACAATTCGACCGCGATTTATATGCTGCTAGGTGTCCAGTTGGCTAACGCGAGATGAAAGGAAGGGCACACCCATTCGATGAACCCAAGTGAAACATCAAACCCAGCATGCATCGTTCAAACCGAATGGCATGAAGGGCAGCGTTTGACCAACACAATGGTGTTCCAGACCAGAATCCGATGATACCCGCCAAGGAACATCCATGACAACAGCTAACGCTTTTAGTCTATACTTATTCAATTGGACTACTACTTAAAGGTATTGGCAGCGTTCTTACAGATTCTTTATCCGGCCAATTAACCTGGTAATGATAGAACGCTTGACAACCGGTTCCTCTCGAAATTGATCAACAAAGTCGTCTTCAGGTACGCTCCCGCTCAAGCTCGGTTTAGCCCGAACCGGTTCAATAATCTCCACTAGACCTGCTTGAAGCATGCCATAAACGATTCGTCGTATTTGAAACTCATTTAGGTTTATCGCGTCGGCGATTTGACGTATGGTGTTGCGTGGGCTAACGAATGAGACAACTCTCCACTCCTCGACCGTAAGGTTGATGTTGCGAAGACGGGCATTGGGTCGATCTGAGAAACGAAGCGAGATATCGAGGTCTGGCAACTCCTCCTGCAGGCGCTCCCATTCTTTCAGACGCCGGCTGCCCTCCATTATGACGCTTTCTAGATCAATTGGAACAGTGATCCTATCAGAAGGTGGGGCGTCATTGGCGTCGAATCGGAAAAGGCCATCAGCCCATGTGAAAAGTCTGAAAACGACGTCGAGGGTGTGCCGGCGAACACTTTGAATGATATCGCCCTGGGTAACGTAACCAGCCTTTATCAGCAAATGACCCAGCTGCTTATCGCCCGTTCCCTGGGCCTTGGTCCGAATAATTTCGCCCTGCTTATGGGTAAGAATGCCCGCATCCTCTAAGACATAGGCAAGAGAGCTGCCGTTCTCACTTAACGAGGCATCGATGAGCTTACCATCCCGGAACGACATTTGGGCGGTACTCGATCCCTCTACGGTCAACGTGCCAGACTTGCGAGCAAGACAAATTAGATTCAACAACTGTGTGGTCGAGAAATCTTGTAAGTTACCTTTCAAGGCCATGTTCTCTGTACCCGCCTTAAGATGATATTTGTTTCGAGGACAAATGAAACCTCATTCTCATGTGAGATCCATATGAATCCGTTCTGATGGATATGCTGCGGTCAAGAGAAACGACGTGTGAGAACTCGACACCGATCGCTCCTTGATTTTTGCATTATACATAGGGCAAAATGGCAAGTCAAACAATGTTCACTCATTGTCTGTCAAGCCGACGCATTTTCAAAGGGCGTGTATAGATGCTTGTCTTGATTGACGTGTTCTTCACATGTACAATAGCCGGGATCATTCGCTAGCCGGAATTGGTAGGCTGCCATTTAAATGGCCGACGGTCAAGGGGCGGTGGCGAAACGGTATACGCAGCGGACTTAAAATCCGCCGGGGTTGTCCCCCGTGTGGGTTCGAATCCCACCCGCCCTATCTGCAGCATCGGGGGCTTTGATAGCCCTCGAATATAGCGGTAATCAGGGGAGCGTCTATTTGGTTACCACTATTCAAACACTCCGGGTTTCATGAAATACTGCCTCATGCTTAGCCACTCGAGCATTTGTCGAGTCTCTTGCGGTCATCGAAAATCACGCTACAGGTGAGTTTGGTGTTGGGATGCAGCGACTGCTGAAAAACTGGTGGAGATAAATTGCTCACGATGAAGAAGCGTTTAAACGAACTCACATTAATTCAGGGCGTGCGAGAACTGGCAAAAAAAGATGTAGAGTTGGATGGGATCGTAACAAAATACGGACCGCCGCCCCTTTGGGAGAAAGAGCCGGGATTTCATACGTTGATCCACATCGTTCTCGAACAACAAGTTTCATTGGCGTCTGCCAAGGCAGCCTACGATCGACTGGAGAAAGCTGCGGATCCGCTTACGCCCAAGAACTTCCTTGGTCTCAGCGACGAGGAGCTAAAAGAAATAGGGTTCAGCCGGCAGAAGACAAGATATGGTCGCGAGTTAGCAAATGCGGTAGTAGATGGAAGCCTCGATCTACCAGGTTTGGGGGAACTGGAAGATGAAGAAGCGAAAAAACAGTTGATGCGGGTAAAAGGGATAGGACCTTGGACAGCCGATGCTTATCTACTGATGGCATTGGGGCGACCCGATATTTGGCCGAAAGGGGATCTCGCACTAGAAGTTGCTATTCAGCAAGTAAAGCGATGGACGCGACGGCCATCGCAAGAAGAGGCAGCAGCAGCAAGCAATGAATGGAAGCCGTGGAGATCTGTTGCGGCCAGATTATTGTGGCATTTTTACTTGAGTGAGCGAACGAACGGAGCGGCTCAAAGTACAGCATCCGAAATCCTGGGAATTCTTTCGGAGCCTTAACATCGGTAGAGACTCATGCGAGAGTCGCCTGAAATCACCGCTCTATGTTTGGCTAGATCGAGCAAAATCGACGCCTTAGAATCCAGACGAAGCTCAAACTCTGGCTGAATTAAGACGCAGCTTCTATCTATCCATCGGGCTGGTCACCAGAGAGTTATCATATCCCAGTGTGCTTACTTGGTTGACTGTCCCCTGTTTGCGGATGAAGCCCTTGGAGAAAGATTCGGCTAACTACTACTCAAACGAAGTATCTTCCATATCAGTGTTCTATTTAACCTAACTAGGATAGAATCTTTCTTGAAATCACCCCTAATCCTGGGAGCCTATTGCACAGTCATGCCAGAGGAGGCAAAGAATGTCCAAGTATCTATTCTATGGTTCGTATACGGAAAAAGGTCTGAACGGATTGCTCGAGGAGGGAGGTTCCAAGCGACGAGGAGTATCGGAACAGCTGTTCCGGAGTCTGGGCGGGAAGCTCGAGGCGTATTATTTCGCATTCGGCGACAATGACTTCTACATTATCGCGGACCTGCCGGACAATGTTAGCAGCGCTGCCGGCTCGTTGGTGGTCAATGCAAGCGGGGCGATCAAGGTCAAAACCGTCGTACTGCTCACTCCTGAAGAGGTTGACGCGGCTGTCAATCAGAGTGTTGAATTCAGCGCGCCTGGAAAGTAAGCCGATTATTTAGCTTCTCAAATCCGCATACCAAGCACTAGTAGCCAGGACGTGTTCTTCTACCTTTGGCGGGGTTGAGACCGTCAAATTGGTTGCTGACGGTTTTAGCCTGCCGGTAAGCCAAATGGAGTTCATCCCTTTACAAATCCGCTGCCTACCGCTATCATCACATCGAAAGCGAAGTCCCATCCCATATTCCCAAAGGAAACTATGACAATCGATCAGGCCGTACTCCGCAAGGAGCTCATGCAAACTATCATGGATAAAACGACTGCCCAGGTGGAAAGCGTGGTCACCACCACCGATGTGTATGGCGTCTTGTCCATAACAGTGGTCATTGACGATGAACACCCCCAAATTACAGATGTCATAGAAGAGGCTCTTGCCGGTTATGGCATTGTCCCCACCCGTTGGATGACCAACCCCTGGAAGGAATCCTGGCTAAAGATCATGATATGGGCCAATCAGACATAGCAGTCCCAGCACAATCCACCCGGAATCGGCACCAGCGCCAGCTGAGTCCTCCAGCCAAGTTCCCATTCCACAAACGATAATACGAAGAGATTTAGCAGCGAATACGTACTTTGAGCCTCGTATGGAGGTCAATGCACTTAACGCCGTCACTTTCGGACCAATGCTAAAACGTATATGCAGGGGCTTTGAAAGCAGCTATGGTCGCCGAAGTGCAGGATTGAATCCAACATGTTCAATCTGTATTGGTGGAGAACCTGCATTCCCCCCGGCAAACCGCACTGAATATCTCTCTAGTCCATTTTCGACTCATCATCCATCCCCATGGCAAGCGGCGGAGAAATGAGCGACGCACGCACAGCCGCAGCTTGTAAGCTTATGATTTCATAAATAGAATCTATTAGATTACAAGTTTTGGTGGCGTGGGAGACGGATCAGACAAGATGGACTCTGAATTCTTGATTTGGTGACTGTGCTTCGTTTAGTTCTTGCGCCAAAGTGCCGAGAAGGTCCAAATACTTACCGTCACGATTTCCCAGATCGTTTGCTCTTGATAGAAGGTCGTGCTGAAAACTTCCAACCCTCTGCCGGAGCTATTTGGACCATTCCGGTCACTGTCCCATTTTTGCAAAGTGTCGCCAGACTTATGCAACTTACCCATTAAACGGTCGAATTCATTCAAGTAACTCAGCGACAGTGCATTCAACCTCGGGCGTACGCAAGCATAGAAATCGATGTTAGTACAGTGGTACGGTTCAATATAAAAGAGCAAGAAGAACCAAGATAAATACAATCTAGAATGATGGACTTTCCGGCTCCGTTTCACCAGGCAGGAATCTTGATAGATGCCCTTGTTTAACCCGAGTCTCAAACGGCACACGATTAATGGAGGAAGCTGCTCCCCTTGTAGCGAATCCTGAGACGACGACCTCGACCTCGTCAAAGGCCAGGTTTTCCTCCCGTACCTGGCAGCCATCATAAAAATCAAAGGCAAACCGGTGCATCGGAAAGACGAGGTCGTCGGCAAATTCGCCGGGCCGATTGAAGTAGTCCGTCTTATCCAAAAACTGGGTATACATCGCTGGTGATGGATCAATCAATAGCTCATCTGCAGCGACAAAGACCGGTCGCCACGCTCGATAGTTTGTGTCAAATGAGCGTCTATGGCGACGATTCGTCAGGGTATAGCAAGATATTTCACTAAAAGCATCATTTGGATCTAATTCTTCCCAATGTTTTGGCGTTTTGGTCGCTGGCGGCGTGATGGGGGGTGGTCGCCTCGGGCTTATCCAATCTAGGTCGCCGAAGTCTTTACCCCCAAGCCAATCAGTAAAGGATCCAGCAGACTAGGGATCGAGGTTCTCTTCGAAACAAATCAGCACGTTCACCATCATGACATGTTCTTCTGGCAGCTGCTTCAATACCTTCCAAACCTGGTGTAAGAAGCTTTTGGTCCGTCCGGCGGTGCCCTTGAAAGGTCGTCCCCAGCGAGTAACAAACGTCTTGCCCAGATCGTTGCTTGTATAAGCGCCGTCTGCGTAGGCTTTATCTTTGATCTGATCGAGTACCAGCCGATCGCCATAGGGTAAGGCCAATCCACGTGGCCCTGCATCAATGGCGGCAATCACCTGTTTTTTGGCAGCGGCGGCCCCGTCCGAGTTCATGGCCAATAAAACAGACGGCAGACCAATCATCTTACCGAAGGCATTCATGATGATGCTTTCGTCGTTCTTAGTATGTCTCTTCAACCAGTTCGCTAGTCCAGGTCTCGTCTCGGCAAGTTTTTCCACTGTGCTTTCAATAGGATTGAGTCGCATCAAGTTGGCGGGGCCGAATATGATCTCCGGATGGACGGTATCTAAGATGACACGGAGGCGACATACGGTGGCTTCGTCCTCGGCTACCTCTAGACGGGCCGCATCGCCGGCTGTGGCGGAGGCCAGGCGCAGAGGCTTTTACTGTCTCCCTCCCTTGTCCAGGTACTCCTTAACTTTGAACAGCAGGAGCGAATCGGCCACGTTGAGCATGCGCAGCAATTGCTCCGGTGTAATAGATGCGAGGGCTTTGATTTGGGCGAACTATGGACTGCGCAACAGAAGCTTCTTCTGATCTGCCGTCAGCTAAGCAGCGAAGATGCCGAGGATCTCACTCGAGTCAGGAATTGATTTGGCCAATTCGTTCTTCAACCACTGGTTAGCATCGTCGCCCACACTCTGTGACTTTGGATCTGCTTCCTTGAAGGTACCAGCCAGCTCGACAAAGCCCTTATCTCCCTTCATAGCGCCTGTCTCGATATGAACCCTCGCGTGTGTAGCTCCATGCTTCTTTAGGATTCTCAGGCGGTCGTCCTACGCCAGAGCGCCCAAAGTTGCTGCTGCGGCTCAAGTGCTATCTTTCAGAGGTAAGGTGACCAATTTTACTTTATGCAGCTCGGTGGTGTCGCCATTTAATTCGGAGCGCATGATTAAGGCTGGAGCTTACGGATTCATTAGCTGCCGCATCACTGCACCGCCCTCGGAAGGGACTCCTTCTTCTTCCAAGCTAGTTTGAGGGGGCGCATCGCTATGACCAGTGTGCCGCTGGGGCTTTTTAACCCATCAAATGCTCTCTCGACCGGCTTGAGCATAATGATGGCAGGGACCGGCAGTTGAACTAGGTACAAGGTCTTTGAAACGGGCTTGATCTCGGTTGTGCATACCGATGAAGGACATTGGCTGCTGCAACTCACTAATACAGGTCTAAGCTTTGCGTTCAATATCCAGGAGGCCCATGTTCTCTTCTGCGTAGATACTGAGTTCAGCCATTATCCAGCCATTACTTCCGTTCTTCCTTGTATACAAACAAGCATCACCGGATCATTGAAATTAGATTGACATAAAGATATTGAAGTGGCGATATGAATCGATCACGTGGATAATTAAACGCGAAGGGTTGACGAGAAAGATACGTCTACCCGAGATACAGAACCCTTGCAGGCAATAACCTTTTCACCAGACAACTAACGCCCAGGCTATTCTGCCGCGGCAATGGAGGAATACGGCCTTTGATTAACTGGTTGATCGTCGTTCGCTGGATCCATATCTTGGGTGGAGCCGCCTGGTTGGGAGAGGTCATAACCGTCAACTTCGTCATCATGCCTATCGTGGCTGGCAGCGTCATGCAGGACCGATAAGCGGTATATGACGACCGTGTTTCCCCTCGTTTTCCGCCTGGCGTCGGTTCTCTCGCTGGTCACCGTCGGGGCGGGATTAACTCTGCATTACCTTGTTACCGGCTGGAGCGAACTAGACCTCTAATTCTCCACTGCCCGAGGATTGGCCATATTGACCGGGGCGCTTCTAGGCCTTCTACTAACCCTGTTCCATTTCATGATGGAACGGAGGTTGGAACCACAACTTGAGGCTTTGGATGACGATTCCAGCGAGGAAGAGGTTCAGTCGATTTTACGATAACTGCGGATCATTCCGCGTATCGGCCTAGGTGTGATGATCCTCGTTTTCCTGCTGATGATGAGTGGGGCCAGAGGCTTATAGAGTTGGTCTGACTCCCTGCTTAAGAGCCAGATACCCAGTGGACAATCGAGGTGAGAATAGAAATAGAACGCGTAACGAGGGAGGGGTCCATTATTAGGTAGTTGACAGAGATATGGAGGGACGTCGATAAACGCCGAAACGGTCGGATGAATACTTAAGAACCCGCCTGAAACTGAGAGCGGCAGAAGGGATTCGAACCCTTGATAACAGCTTGGAAGGCTGTTGTGTTACCCCTACACCACTGCCGCGTTGTACCAGTCGGGGCGGCCGGATTTGAAC
>DASRZI010000059.1:0-8982 GCA_035686605.1 Candidatus Zixiibacteriota bacterium | reverse complement strand
TGCGACTTGGAGGTCTGAACCTTGAAAGCGTTAGGATTAGGGCTAGCTGAACGAGATCTAGATCACAGCATCTTTCCCAGAAATATGCCATAAAAGAAGGTGCTGGATTTATGACCCTATTGGATAAAGCCGTTTTACCGATCTGACCAGCTCAATCAAATGGAGGGCCTGATGGAAGTCGACAGCTTCAAATACACGTCGCGGCTGGTTAGCCGGTATTATCGGTTGACGCAGATCGGCAAGGATCTTCCAATCCCTTGGACACCATTGGCCAAGGCGCTTAGCCAATCCAAATTTGGACTTGTAACCTCTGGGGGGCTTTTCAATCCTGAGAAGGAACCGCCTTTTGATCTTGAGAGGGAAAGCCGGGAACCAAACTGGGGAAATCCGACATTTCGTACCATTCCTAAAGATATCAACCCAAAGACGATCGGTGTTAGTCATCACCACATCAACGGCGCCAAGGTCAAGGAGGATTTGAACATCTAGCTTCCAATCCAGCGATTTCAAGAATTTGTAGAGGACGGAGAAATCGGTGGATTAGCGGCACAAGCCTATTCGTTTATGGGTTACCAGGGATATCCGGCCAATCAATCAGGCTGGAAAGAGCTTTATGGTCCACAAGTGGCAAATCAACTAATAGAAGATGGGGTGGATTGTGTGCTGCTGACTGCGGCCTGACCTGAATGTGCAGCAAACGTGCCCGTGCTGGCACGGCTATTTGAAGTGGCGGGCATGTCGACGATCGTGGTGACCAATATGCCATTCTGGGCTGAGAGAGTGGGCGTTCCAAGAACCCTGGCCGTGGAGTTTCCATTCGGTCAAATTTTGGGACAGCCAGGAAATGAGGAGCAGCAGCGGCGCGTTCTTCGACGAGCACTGGAAGCTCTAGAAGAAGTTGATACCGCCGGAGCGATTGTTCATCTCCAAGAGAGATGGCCTGCCCCCCTTGAGGATGCCATCCGTGAGTGCCATCCAGACCTGCCTCCACCAATAATGGCCCATATGGGACGGCATATCGGCAGTTTTCTAAGAGGCATGCGGCGGAACAAATAATCGGGACCGCTGAACAATTCAAAGATGTAAGGACCCTCTCTCTTTGGGATCTTGGTCAACGCCTGATCCATGTCCGACTAAATATCAACCAACAAAAAACGGCAGGCCATTGAATTCAGATTGGGACTGCGCCCTGGTCGATGGCCGGCCAAATGGTGCTGTTTCACAGGATTCAAGGTCCACTGATTCTTCAATCGATGGGACTGGTTGTACATAAGTGGTTGTTGAATCCGTGAAATGACGCCTGACTTATCGGTGCAGTAATGATAAATGATTGACGATAGTAGGAGGAAGAATCATTATCAGCGAAGTATATTCCTGAAGGTTACCATACAGTCACGCCTTATCTGGTCGTCAAGGAAGTAGCCGATTTCTTAAATTTCTGAAGTCCGCATTCGACGCCGAGCAGCGCGAATATCTCACGTCACCAGATGGGGGCATTATGCATGCCGAGGTTAAGATCGGCGATTCGATGGTCATGATGGGTGAGCCTTCGAACGAGTCGGATGCGATTCCCGCTCTTCTCTACCTTTATGTAGAAGATGTCTGAAACCGGCGATAATTACGGTTTCTCGATCGCCGGCAGATACACGATCCTATAACCTCCGAAGATCTGGGTAACTACGGGAACGCCCTGGGCACTGATTCCCTCTGCCGAGCGAACTCCATATTTATCGTTGACCACGACGCTCCCACCACCAATGTTCACCGTGAAGGCTACAACTTGATTTTCGCCAGGAAGCAACAGAGGTACATACCAGAATAGCTCCTCACCGACTAGCTCTCCTCCTCCGGTTGCGCTATCCGCGACATAAGTGGAGCCATCAGGAATGGTGTCGGTTATAACCAACCCGGAGGCAACCTGGCCCAGATTGAACACGTGAATTGTATATTTTAGATCGCTATATGCTGGGACAGGATCGGGCGAAGCGGACTTGGTAATCTTCAAAACTGGATCGTTCGTGATGTAAGCCACGGCATCAACCGTGATCTCACTTAGAAGATCAGGGTGGCTTATCACGGCTGTATTCGTAATGGCTCCCTGGTAGTGGGGATCCACTAAAACAGTTAGGGTGACAACCTCCTGTGAGAAAGGAGCCACGCCGCCCATCCATTCCACACTGACGATATCGCTGATGACCTGGCCTGATGTAGCGAATGCATCCCTTTGATAGGTGCTATTTTCCCACGGTAACCAGTCGTATACAGATACGCCGGTTAGAGAAAATGGTCCGGAATTAATAAGATGGAGCGAGAAGGTCAATACGTTATCAAGGCCGGGAAATGCCAAGGAGGGAGTGACGATTTTGTACGAGGCAATCAACCCAACTTCCTTGACTGTCGTGGTAAATGATGGACCACTATTGGACAAAACCGTTCCTAGTTCAGGCTCGTACCATGACGCGCGGTAGTCGCTGTTCACAATCTGGGTGCCACTGATGAGATCGTCGTCTACCCTGACGGTGAAAGATCGAGCCAACCGGTCACCTGGAGACATATGGGGTAAGGTCCATGAGACGGAAGTTGAACCGGTGATGGTCTGCGATATTCCTCCGTGGCTGATATTTACAAGGGTAGTGCTCATGGGCACCGTGTCGGTTAGCCGTGGAAATGGCGGATCGTCCGTCGAGAGACCGCTGTTCCAGACCTGGATAGTGTAGGTCAGCAGTTGCCCGCGGCCAATTACTGATGGCGCGGATTTCTCGGGTAGAAGATTGGCATAGTGAGTGATGTGTCCGACGGCCGAAGCGGTCACCGGCATCGTGGTAGTCAACCCGACGCTGTCGGTGATTGACACGGTTGCGGTATAGGGTGTGCCTTCCTCCCCACCGATGGTGCTCTGTCCTTCAATTGTGGTAAAGGTTATCATATCCCCGGAGTCAAGATCGCCTATCCAGATAAACCTGTCGCAGTGGCTATCGCAACTTGTATCTGGGGTGATTTCGCCAACCGGCGGTATCACTACTAGATCGGAGCTCGATACGCTGATCCGGCCGAATGTCAGGATTGCTGTTGCATCTCTGGCATTACCTGGTCCTAGGTTTTCGATGACAAGAGTGGGTGTTACGGGACCGCCGCCGCCACCGGGTTTCTTGGCGATAGGATCGAGGAAAGCTGAGGCGGCAAATGTGGCGGGTTGTACCACGCTGGTTAAGGCCCTCCCAGCACTGCATATCCCTTCGAAACTGCAAGCAGCATAATCATCGTTCACAATTGCCACATTGGCTACGTCCGCGATGTAGACGGTGTATGTGAATTCGGCGAATTCACCTGTCGCCAAATTCGGCCAATTCCAGGATACGATACCATCTTGCTCTGTTCCTCCGCGCACGTATGTTACGCCCGTGGGCACTACATCGGTTAAAACCAGACCGGTCGCCATGGAGCCACCATTAAGCAATGTAAGATTGTAGGTCATCTCTCGATTCGAGCCGGGTGGATCGGGCCACGTGACCTTGGAAAGGGAGAGGATTGGATTGATAACGGTGACGGTGTAGGGTTCACCTGAGGTTATGCCTGTAAGGTTGCTTTCAACGTGGTAACTATCATTGGTAATAACCGTGCCGCTGAGTACATCGCCGATATCGACGCTGTAAGTGAATTGGCTGGTCTCTGCCAAACTGAGGCTGAGGGTGTTCGTCCATATGACGCTGTTACCAGGTCCTTGCCAACCACCGGCGCCGATAGTCCGAAGTGTCGTGTTTGCAGGCACGTCGTCAGTGACTGTAATCGGCAGGTTTACTGCTGGTTGGCCCCAGTTTGCCACGGAAAGCGTGTAAGTTAACGGTTTATTCGCTCCCGGTGACTCGGGTCCAGAAGTCTTGTCGATGGAAAAGATGGGCTTATCGGTGACGGTTGTTTCGGCGGCGACAACTACGGATTCGGCTATGAGTGCCTGGCTAATTACAGCCGAGTTTACTATCGTACCGGCAAATGCAGGGGTCACGGTAGCGCTGAAGGTGATGACGACTGTGCCATCGAATTCAACGTCACCGGTCCACGACAGCAAGCCAGCCGCATAGGTGGGCGGCGGACCAGAGCTGGCGATGGCGTCATGGTTATACGCGGTTGCATCCGGGATGATATCTGTGAAGGTGACCTCTTCCGCTGTGTAGGCCCCAGTGTTACGGATCTCGATGGTGTAGAACAGGGTTTCACCATCCGCCGCTGCCAGCGTTGGCGTTACCGTCTTTACAGAGGTACTTAACTTCGGATAGCCGTCCGGGGGCTCTATAGGATCAGCGAAAGTAATGCTAGTAGATAGAGAGATCAACCCGAAGAGAGCAGCTAGCGCACCCAGGCCAAGAAGCAGGGGAAGAGAGATGTACGAACTGTAACGAATTGTCCTGCTAATATTCCGATTCATGGCACCCTTCCTTGCGTTTCCTAAGACGTAACAAGCCTAAAGAATAGAATATGAATGAGATCCCATGATGATCAATCCCCCACATGTAACAAAACCGATATTGCAGTCATTTTGCTTTCACTGGATTCAGACAGTGCCAAGGAAAGAATACATTCAAGCACCTATCGCCATTTTACTGTTCACTGATCGCAGTATTATACCTCCACGCAATGATAAAATAAATTTAAGTCAGATATGCACCCATTGAGAATGGGTGAGGCACATGATTTTCAATCCATGATTATCCTTTAGAATAGACACGGCATTCACGATTCAACTAGCGTAAAAGATAAGCGACCTAATGATCAGTTTAACAGCATCCATCTAGATATCTGGTCCCAAATACCGGCCTACAGCGCAGTGGAGGTGCCAGCACCAGCCATTGTTCCCGATGGAGATTTTCATCCCAGAGCACCATTGAGAGCCAATGAACCACTGCGCGAGAAAGCAAACCAATTCTGGTTGGATACGATCCGGCCTTGGATACTCACTCGCACAGCTGCATTTCGGGAAGAAGTCCCCCGGGCCAGCGTCATCGAACTCGATTCACCGAATCACCACATATCATTCGATAAGGAAGATGAGACCGTTCGGGCGATAGAAGATTTCCTCAGCGGCTAGCGTGGCTGGGCACCAAAAATGGCGCTACATCACATTATAGCTCTCCTGTTTAGGCACAACGAGCCATGTGTCTGGATCATTCTTGTCGGACCCTCATTCACGACTGTTCTTGCTACAAATATCCACAGAGATAAGCCATAATTAAAGAAACCGGACCATCCGAAATATCTCTCGGTCACATTAATGGAGAAATAGAAATGCAGCCATATCAGAATTGGATCATTGAAGAAGATGATCATGTAGCCAGATTGTCATTAAATCGCAGTCGGTTTGGAGACAATCTTGATAGCGAAACCCTGTACGAGCTGGGTGACATCAGCGAGATGCTTCAGTCGAGGGCCGATATTTGGAGCATCGTAGTGCAAAGCAAGGGCAAGCATTTCTCTACTGGGTTCGATCCGGAATTGATTCGGAGCAAGCTCAGCGACTCGGAGGCCTCGATCCGTGATTTAATCACCAGCCATCATCGCTGTTTGAATTTATTTGAAAATATCGAGAAGCCTACAATTGCCGCAGTCCGTGGTTTCTGTATCGGCGGCGGGATCCTCTTAGCCTTATGCTGCGACCTTCGAGTCGCCAGCGAGCGAACGGTTTTCAGCCTGTCGGAAATCAGGCTGGGCATTCCAATCCTCTGGGGGACCCACCGGCTCGTACGAGTGGTAGGAGCGGCGAGGGCCAAACAGATGATCTTGCTAGGCGATAGATTCAGGGCCAGGCAGGCGAAGGAGTACGGATTGGTTCACCAGGTGGTAAGAGACGAGGATCTCGACTCTGCTGTGGACGTCTTGGTGTCAAAGCTCTCCAAATCCCCTCCACGGACATTGGGTTATGCCAAGCGACTTATCAACAAAAGCAGCGATCCGACGATCGGGGGGACTGAAGAACTGGAACTCGATGCCATCACCGAGCTGCGGAGCAGTCCGGATGTGAGTGAAGCGATCAGTTGCTACTTTGAGGGGCGCATTCCTCAATATACGGGTGAATAAACACGGCAGCCTACTACCCACATCTTTCTAGGTCTTACTTTGTCAGTCGGGCACGCGGACTGCTGAGAATGCTTCCCACTTGCGAGACTTATTCGTTTCGCGATCAACTATTTCGCGATTTTCGTCTCCAGATGCGCGGAGATGTTTGGTCTAGCCAGAAATGCCTGGTGAAGATCAGGATCGCCTATGTTGTTTGCGATAAAGTCGATGGTTTCAGATGCCTGTTCTCGCCATTCAGCGACATCCTGTGACCCGTCCGAATCTGCGACCGAGGCCAGGGAAGCCAGGATCTGCCAGCGCCACAGCCTTTCTCCATTCTGGTTTGATGCTTCTAAAGCTTGTTCGAGCGAGGCTTTGGACGACTGATTGTCACCTAACCTAGACTCTGCCTGAGACCGGAGATACAGAAGATAAGGTAGAGGAGCTAAGACGCCAAATTCATACAATTTGCCGAGATGTTTTTCGATGTGTTCAATCGCTTCTTCTGGCCGGCCTTCAGCTAAAGCAAACTCAGCTTCAGCACCAACGATGTAAGCCACGAACCAGGCATTTCCATCGGCGACGTCATGCTTAGATATCTCTTCAAAAATTACCTTTGCCCGGGGCAAAGCACCACTTCGGATAAATGCGGCGCAGGCAAGGCCGAACATGAGCGGCTGGTCGTAATCCCGAACATCTTCAATTCGCCGCATGGTTTCCTCCGCCAGAAGGGTTGCCTGATCAACCATGCCCAAAATAGAGTATCCTCCGGCGAGGATCACTTTGGCCAACAGCTCATTTCCGAAGAGGCCTGGTTTATCGCTTACTTCTATGGTCTTGTTCAGGTAAGAAAATCCTTCATCAATCTCACCCATCTCTACATAGCAAAGACCGAGAAATAGCCGACCGGCGCTGAGATTCCAGGCATTGTTAATCGCCAAGGATATCCTCTCCAGCTCCAAAAAGGTTTCCAAAGCTGACCGGTAATCCCCCTTCATCAATTGAATAAATCCGCTCATCATATATGAATCGGCCAACATGGGTTGGTTGTCCAGCTCACGCCAGAGATCGCGTACTTCGTCCAGAAGAGCTATACCTTGGGCAAGCAAGTTGTTCTTCCAGTAGATCATGATCATGCTGTTCAGGGTAAAGGCAGTCTGTTCCTTAAGATCCAATTCTCGGGCGATTTTCAGAGATGTTTCCCCATACGCCAGGCCCTGGTCCATATCACCATCAGCGAAAGCGATGGTGTTCATTAAGTTCCAATAAATCGTTGCCTCCGCAGCCTTTTCCTCCAGAGAACTGGCCAAATCTAGCGCTTCTTCAGAAAGTTCGCGAGCTCTGTCAACATCTTGAACCGCCGTTTGCGTGCTGAAGAGGGTAGCCATGGCCATCAAGGCTGATAGGGCCATTTTCTGCTCGCCGTTTTCTTGAGAATGGGCGAGCATTTCCTGATAGTTTTCCATGGCAGCTTCGGTCGCGACGAGATGCTCTAGAGCCCGCCCACGACGTAAATACAGGTGCAGCAACGTCTCGGTTGATATGGTCTCCTTGGACTTTCGGGCCATTGCCAGGGCTTCGCCGTAGTGGGTAGCAGCTTCTTCGTTGGCAAACAGACGGTAGGCAACGTCGCCAGCTCGAGCAAAGTGGTCCATGGCCCTTTCAAATTTATGTGCTTCGCGGAAATGGTAGGCTAATTGCGGGGCTTGCTCATCGAGCTGCTCGCTGAAGAGAGATTCCATGACTTCGCCGACTCTTTGGTGGAACTTTCTACGCCGTTTTAACAGGATAGTCCGGTAGGCGGCTTCCTGGGTAAGTGGATTGCGGAATCTATACTCGATCTCAGGTACTCGGGCGGATTCCCGGATCATCTCCTGCCGCAGCAATGTCTGGATATGGCTGTCAAACTCATCGCTCGTATCGTCTATCATCTTAAGGACGCGTCTGTAGAAGTTCCTGCCGATGACCGATGCTGCCTGCAGGGTTTGGCGAACTTCCTCTGTTAGGCCGTCGATACGCGCAGTGAGCAAGGCCTGCAAATTGTCCGGGATGTGAATGTCGGCGCTATCTCCGGCAACCCGCCATCGGATATGGCCGTTGGTCCTTTCCCCGGGTATAAGCGCTTCACCATCAATTAGAGTGCGAATGACTTCTTCAATATAGAATGGATTGCCCTCGGCCCGTTCGAGTACACGGCTGCGTAGTTCGACCGGCAAATCGGGATCACCGAGAAGGGCATCGATCATCTCATTGCTCTGGCTTTCCGAGAGCGGGTGCAGGTTGATCTCGGTATAGCGATGATGGTAGGTCTCATCGGCCGTATTCCTTATCTTCCAACCAGGTACATCACGTTCGGGTCGAAATACACAAACAAAGAGGATGGCCATTTCGTCGGTTAGCGGCAGCAGCTCATGCAATAGGGCAATGGACGCAGGATCGGTCCAATGAAGGTCGTCGCACACGATAACCACTGGCAGGCCGCTAAACCGCTGCCGCCAGAGGGCGGGCATCACTTCGAACAACGCTCGCTTAAAGGCTTCGCCCTGCAGCGGTGGGCTGCCTTCGTCATCATCCAGCCCGAATAGAGTCTCAAATACCGATTGGGGGCTTGTTGACGAATTGGCTGGGAGGACACCGGTCAAAAGCTCCAACTTCTCGCGCACCTCAGCCTGGGAATCGGTATGGCTGATACCGATAATCCGGCGGATCAGCCGCCGAAACAATGAATAGGGCTGAGCAGTTTCATAGGAAAGAGAGGCCGTCTCGAACCACCTTGAACCGCTAGGTAGATCCTGGTCGGAGGTATCAGTAATTTGGAATTCGGCCTGAGTTTTTTGAAGTTCGCGGATGAGACGGCTTTTTCCTAGTCCGGCTTCGCCCATCAGACAGACGATCCCGCCACTGCCACGCTGGACATCTTCGACGGCGGAAACC
>DASRZI010000058.1:0-9968 GCA_035686605.1 Candidatus Zixiibacteriota bacterium | reverse complement strand
CGAGAAGTAGCCGATAACGCCTCCGCCAAGCTCGGCCAAGTGCAGAATGTTTACCCTTGAATCACCATCAATCCCTGGCTGCCACTCAATTCCGAACAGTTTTCGGCTGGTCGGAAGGATCTGCTCCTCTATCTTGGCAGCTGCCTGGTTTAGATCCTCGGCTTTGACCTCTACTCCATCCTGAAACCAGAGATTTAGTTGATCTGATCGGTACTGGAGAGTCGCATTGATCTGGACATTATCATCATTGTCATGGTTTTTGTACCAGAAGATCGCTGAATCGCCTGTTTCATACTCGACTGGCCCATTGTTGGCGACAGAAGGCACTTCCGGGTTATCATTGAAGCGCCGAGTTAAATCGACCAAATCTCGGCTCGGAATTGAGACAGTTGCGATTTCATCTTGGTTGGCATATGCCTCAACCGGCGGTTGGAGGAATGCCGTGGAATCGAATTGTGGTTCAATTCGCCCTTGTTCAGGTGAACTGCAACCTATCGCGAAGAGTGACAGAGTAAGTGATATCAAGGCTCCTACGAGGAACCTGGTTTGATGTGTTCTGTCTATTCGCATAATGACGGCTGATTATACGTTCCGCACTTCGGATCGCAACTGAATTAGGAATTAAGTGTTTCTGCAAGTTAGGGTTGAGTAAACCCGATAGAGGTGTTTATGAGATATGCGCACATTGTAGGCTGGGGAAGCTTTCTGCCTGACAAAGTACTGACAAACGAAGAAATCGCAAGAACAGTGGATACGACACACGAGTGGATCTACTCTCGAACCGGTATCAGTGAAAGGCGGATTGCTGGTGAACAGGAAACCACAGCCACGATGGCATTCGAAGCGGCGGCTAGGGCTCTAACCGTTGCGGACATGCGTCCCTCTCAGATAGATCTCATTATTGTAGCTACTTCTACGCCGGAATATATCTTTCCGGCGACGGCTTGCCGCGTCCAGGATTATCTGGGCGCCAATAGGGCTGGGGCTTTTGACCTCAGCGCTGCCTGCTCCGGATTTGTTTATGGATTGAGCATGGCGTCCCAGTCGATCGCCAGTGGCATGATAAAAACGGCCATCGTCGTCGGCACGGAAACACTTTCGAGAGTGACCGATTGGAAAGATCGGGAAACCTGCATTCTCTTTGGCGACGGTGCCGGGGCAGTCGTTCTCAAGGGATCAAGCATTCCAGGGGGCGTGATGGCCTCGACGCTGCGATCGGATGGTTCCGGTGCAAACCTGCTAAGTTTGCCAGCTACTTATCACAATCCGGTCCCGTCTCTCGGGCCTGAGTACTTCCACAATGGGCAAGGACCGGGAACCATTAAGATGTCCGGTCGCGAGGTGTTCCGATTCGCGACCCAGGCGATTGCTAGTTCAATTGAAGAAGTCCTTCGCAAAGCCGAGCTTACGGCCGATGATATTGCCCTCATCGTTCCTCATCAAGCGAATAAGAGAATAATCGAAACGGCAGCTAAGAAACTGAAGATTCCCAGTGACCGCTTCTACATGAACCTCAACCTCACGGGGAATACCTCTGCAGCCTCGATCCCCTTAGCCCTTTGCGACGCCATCAACGAAGATCTCTTAAAACCCGACGACAATGTCATCTTCGTCGGATTTGGTGGAGGTCTAACATGGGGCGCCTCGGTCGTGAAGTGGGATGTCACTCCACCAGAGATATCTTTTGTGGATCGCCAGTGGAAAGATGCTCGCTACATTTTCGCCCGGGGACGTTCGCGGCTGCGAAGGATGAACAGGCAGATAGGCGCCAGGCTTCTGGGCTCACCAACGCCAGAAGCGCGCATGAAGGCCGCGGACAAGACCGGTGAAGAGGACTAGCTCGGGATCCTCTATTCCTTATCCAGGATAACGTTCGTGGGCCTCGGAGCCGGTTAATGAAGTAAGAGGCCCAAACTGAATCCGAAATTTCTTCGGTGACGGAGGTATAAGAAAAAGAGGACTGCTGTTGAGCAGTCCTCTTTTTGGTTGTTTCATATTACAGACTCGCGATGTTGATCTCTCAACGAATGTTGATCTCTCAACGAATGTTGATCATTCAACGAGTCTGGATAGATTATTACGATGGATTAACCTGCTGTCGACGCCGCCAAATGATCATGGCTGAGACCAAGGCAACGATGCCGACACTAGCCAGAGCGAGAATCAGTGTGTCGTCTCCGTCACCTACTGAAACACTCTGCAAGGTGATTGCAGTCGGAACACCTTCTTCATCGGCTGTCCCTTTATAGTTGTCAGCGCCACTATTTGCGGCATAGCTGGGATGAAAAATGACGCCACCATCTTTATCGCGGTCGAAGACGTAGACCATTTTCAAGGGATCCTGGTTTAAATGAACCCCACCAGGTGCCTCAAGTCGCATGACATTTGTAGGGCTATATATGGTGCCGTTCGTATCGGTCGCGACTCCCGAGATTCTGATGAGATGCATTACACTAGCATCGTAATCATAGTGAGTGGTAGGAGCATAGGTACCGGCACAGGAACCGCTGGCGGTGCAAAGATTGCCCGATTCAAAGAACACGGTCAGCGTAAAAATATTAGACGATTCAACCGATTTTTCAATGGCGCCAGGATTCGCTGTTTGAACTCTATCCATAACAAGCGTTCCACTCACCGTCTGGGTCTCGGTCAAGCCTCCGATTGCAGGAACTACGTCGACGTAGAATTCTTGCTGCCCACAGGCGCCGCGCGTTGAGGGCCCATCCCAGATCTCGCATACTCCGGCGGGATCATCTTTGAACCGGGGTGTGAAGATATAATGATAAGATATCTGGCAAGCGCCAGCTGGAATATCAGGTACCGTTACTAAGAAATTTTGCCCCTTGCCAAGCATGAATGCATTCTGAGCGGCAAGGGTAGGAGTATAAGCTGGGAACGGATTTGAGCCGGTTTCGTCCGCTAATTGAACGGCAACCGATTGCGACACAGCTTCGTTGTTACAGATGTTTACTCCAATCCATCCACCGCCAAAAAACGGCGTTTGGGGTCCCTGATTATGATCGTAATAGACGGCGATGCCATTGTAAAAGGCATCGTTGGGTGGGAATGCTGAAACATTCAGCAGAGTGACGGTGATACCGCCGGCTAAAGATGGCGCTTTCAAGCCCGCTGAGTCAACATCATTATTAGAAGTGGAATCAGCTGCCGAGGCGGCTACTACCATGACCATTGACACTATGACTAAGACCAATACATTGATACTCAATACAGTTGCGATTCGCTTTTTTCTCATTCTTATCCTCCTATACAGTTCCAAGCGTTCGTGTGCTTCGATTACACCCTAGCTTTCAAACAATAATACTTGACCCAGCAAATTCCTATAATGCTAAATGAGCTGGGGTGCTAATAACGGACCGATATTGGCGCAGCATACTCCAAATAGCAAAGCTAATTACGGTGAAAATCGAGAGGAATAACAGCTGCCGCGGTAAGGCCTCTAAGGAATTTCCAATTAAGGCTTGACTGGTGACGGTGTTACCCGAGCCATCAACAGCCTCTACCTGGTATACGAACTGTTGGCCTGGTACGAGGCGCAGATCCAAATAATCATACCTGTTAACGCCGGTCTGCGCTGGTAATTCGCCGATGAGCGAGAAATCATCATTTGCTGAGGCGTCCACCGGAGCTCGATATACCCGAAAAGATTCTGGTGTTGCTCCCTCAAGAGACCAGGAGATCTCTAATCCTGGGGGAAGTGCGCGCCATAGAAGCAACGCAGATAAGACCAGCAAAGCTGCGACGGCAGGCCAAACCAGTGATGGGCGCCAGGTCGTCCTAGGCAGAACCATCCCTGAATCGGCTGCTGTCATGATCCTGCGCAGCACAAAGGGATCTGGTGACATGAGTGGTTGACTCTGCACGGCAGAACGCAGTCCGGCTAATTGGTCCAATTCATCATTCAAAGAATCGTCAAAAGATAGCCAGCGTTCAAACAGCCGCTTCTGTACAGGGCCAAGGGTCGCGTTCACATAGGCAGGGAGATACCCGCGCATGTAACGGCCTAGCCATGATTTCATATTCATCTACCTCTCGTTCAATCCCGATCTGGTATTGAGAATTCGACGCAGCTGCTTAATCGCATTACTCATTCGGCTCTTTACCGTACCAGTCGGGCAGTCGAGCACCTCTCCGATTTCTGCGTAGGAAAGATCATGCACGAAAGCTAGCTCGACAGTTGCCCGATGAATCGGATTAAGTTGGTCAAGAGCCGAACGTACCTCATCTGCTCGCCAGTTGATAACAGACGCTTCTTCCGGATCGTCCTGCGTCTCAGGTACTTCTTCGATGTTGGTGGTGATCCGCTTCTGTTTCCTTATCCAGCTAACAGTCATGTTATGAGCGATTCGATAGATCCAGGTCTTCACGCTTGAGTGATGACGAAAACCGCTCGCTCCTTGCCAGACTGCGACGAATACTTCCTGCAAGATATCCTCGGCCGCTTCACGGTCTCCTAAAATCCTCAGTGAATAGTTAAATACACCCGTGCGATAACGACTATAGAGTTCCGCCAAAGCCTGATCGTCGCCTTCTAATATCTCTTGAAGGCATTGACGATCGGTTGAAGTGGACGGACCGCGTACTTCACTTATATAGTCGCTCTTTGCGGCTTCTTGGTTCAAAATCTATCCATATTGGTCAAGATGGGTGCTGCCGATGGGTTGGGCAACACCAGAATAACTCAATTCTCCGCCTTAAACAATAAGTTCGTATGTATTAGGTATCCGGAAAAGCACTAACCGGATAAGTCCTGGCTTCGCTTGATAGTCCTAGCGATATTCAAAAGAATTTCGCCTTCGTCGACAAGACCTTGTAAATGCCCTTTACCATTGATGACCAGATGGGGAACCTCGCTCACTGAGTATCTGATCGCCGCATCTGGGAATTCGTCCTTCATGATCATGAAGGACCGAATATGCTCGCTAACAACGGCCATATCGAATATGGTCTTAGCCATCAATGTGCCCGATTCATCCTGAGCGGTTGTAAAGAGCTCGAGATTAACGGACTGCTCCAATCGATGGAGTTGAATCCTAGTCTTCGCTTCGGAGGTTGATCCTTGGAAAGAGACAGATTGTATTCCGGCGATTAGGGATGTCATCTGGTAGCCAACGGGCAGGCCAACAATACGGAGACCATGATCGACTGGCTCTTGGCCTGACAGTCGCATGATGCCAATGACAGGGTAATAGTCAAAGCTGACTCTTCTTGGCAGCAATTGATACTCTATAGATTCAAAACGATCACTTAGGGTCTGCGCCAGTTTGAGGGCTTCGCTAACCGAGTTGGAGATAGCCGGATCACCCCATATATTGAGTAAAACTGGCTCTGGCAGATTCTCAAAGTACGATGGCAGCATCGCCCAGGTTTCTTCATCAAATTGGGGAATATTTATCTCCATTCGGCATTCCTTCTTCCGTGTTTTATAATCCCCCATCCCAAATCGTGCAATGGATTGGACAAAGCGCCGATCCCGGTAATAGACTCGAAAGGTTATGTACCTATTCCTTCCTGCCTTCTTCGTGTGGGCATTTTTCCACAGTCTTACAACTTCCCATCGGTTCAAGAATTGGGTGATCCACTTACTAGGCCAACGCATCTATGATGGATGGTACCGCCTGCTGTACAACATAGTGTCAGTGGTGACGTTTCTTCCATTGTTACTCTTTGGTAGGGTGCTCATACCAAACGATGTTGTCTGGAAGATTGACAACCCTCTCAATCTTATTTTCTACGCCATTCAATTAATCGCGATCCTGGGTTTGCTCATCAGCCTATGGCTAACAGACGTTTTCCGCTTCGCGGGGCTGAGCCAGGTTATGCACTTTCTGGATGGCAAAGCCGACGTATATGTGCCTCCCAAGATGGTAACTCATGGCACCTATGCGATCGTTAGGCACCCCTTGTATTTCTTTTCAATCCTATTCTTGTGGTTTTCTCCCGTCATGACCTTGCAGATGTTTGTCTTTAACCTAGCCGCGACCCTGTACTTCGTCGTTGGTTCCATACATGAGGAAAGACGGCTGCAGGCCGTGTTTGGAGAGGAGTACGAAAGATATCGCTCCCGCGTTCCGGGTATGTTTCCAATCAAAATCAGATAGTTGTTAAGGAGTGAGAGATGGATATTCAACAAGACCTGTTATCAATCATAATCACAGGGGTTACGAGAGTCGCCATATTCATAGCTATTATCATTCTCGGCCGAATTGTGTCGAAGCTCCTTGTAAACGCGCTAGAGAAGATTCTGAGACGCTCAAAGGTTGACGAAACCCTGGTCAATTTCTTTTCATCTATCACCTATTACTCGCTGCTCCTCCTAGTTGTGGTGGTTGGTTTAGGCGTGCTGGGACTGCCAATGACTTCGGTAATAGCCGTCCTGGGTGCATCCGTCTTGGTGATCGGTATAGCTCTGCAAGACTCTCTGGCAAACCTTGCTGCAGGAGTCATTATCATTGGCCTACGTCCCTTCGAGGTTGGCCATTACATCGAGATGGCCGATGATGCTGGCTATGTTGACGCCATCGGCTTCTTCAATACCATGCTCACTACTCGGGATAACAAGACAGTGTTCATTCCAAATAAAAACCTGTTAGCTGGCAGCCTCATAAACTACTCTAAGACAGAGCTTATCAGACTTGAACTCGTCTACGGCATTAGCTATTCAGACGACATCGGAAAAGCGAAATCCATACTTGAGGATATCCTGATCAATTGCATGATGGTTGCCAGCGATCCGGCACCGACGGTGGGTGTAAAGGAATTGGGAGACAACAGTGTAAATTTCGTTGTTCGCCCCTACGTTTCAGTCCGCGAGGAGCTTGAAGTATCTGACGAGATAACGGAGCAGGTCAAGCTGCGATTCGACCGGGAAGGCATCTCAATCCCCTTCCCCCAGAGGGACGTTCACCTATTCCAACCAAATTAAAGACCAGGGATACAGTGCAAGGTGAAACGCACTATTCACTAGGCCCTGTGGCGGGATCAGACTCCTTGTCCGCATAGCGTCGTTTCCACTCGTACAGCTTGTTGATCGCTTCAAGAGGGGTCATTGTCGATACATCGAGCCCTCCCAACTCATCCAGAATGGGGCTGCTTTCTGGAAAGAGGGCGATCTGCTGCACCTGCTGAAGATGGCTTGGCTCTACAGCCGCGGTTGGAGCGCGCCGTTCCAAATCTTTTAGGACTTCGTTTGCGCGGTTGATCACGTCCCGTGGCAGCCCTGCTAACTGGGCCACGTGGATGCCGTAGCTGCGGGCGGCTCCTCCGGGAACGATCTGATGCAGAAACACTACTCGATCTCCTTCCTCGGCGACGTCGACATTAAGGTTTACGACAGCAGGCAGGAAATCAGCCAAACCCGTCAGCTCGTGGTAATGGGTCGCGAACAAGGTGCGGGGACGTAAACGGGGATGATTATGCAGATACTCTACCATGGCCCAGGCGATGGAGAGGCCGTCATAGGTGCTCGTTCCCCGTCCGATTTCATCCAAGATCAGCAGCGATCTATTGGTGGCGTGGTTTAAAATCTCGGCCGCTTCGACCATTTCCACCATGAAGGTTGACCGTCCGGCATGCAGCTCATCATGAGCGCCTATCCGGGTGAAGATCCGGTCAGCCAGGCCAATCGATGCCTCTTTCGCAGGCACAAAGCTGCCTATCTGGGCCATCAGGACGACCAGGGCAACCTGGCGCAGATAAGTGCTCTTCCCAGACATATTAGGCCCGGTGATGATCTGAATGCGATTGTTAGGGTCAAATTGGCAGTCGTTCGGTACGAACCGTTGAAGCGACTTCGCACGTTCAACAACCGGATGTCTGCTCTCAACCAGGAACAGACTCTCATCGTCACGCAGGGTAGGGCGCACGTAGTCATTGACGGCCGCTACTTCGGCTAGAGCAGCCGCGACATCCAGCCTGGCGATCACCCTGGAGGTCGAAAGCAGCCGATCGGCATCCAAAGCGACCCTATCTCGAACTTCAATAAAGAGACGGCGTTCAATCTCCAAGATTCGTTCTTCCGCGTTTAGGATTAGGGTCTCATATTCCTTGAGTTCAGGGGTGATATATCTTTCGGCATTGGTGAGCGTCTGTTTGCGGATGTAGTCTCCGGGAACCTGCTCCGTATTGGCCTTGGTAACCTCGATGTAGTAGCCAAACACCTTATTGAAACCAACTTTTAGGGAAGAGATGCCTGTCCTCTTTCTTTCTGCTGATTCAAGATTAGCTACCCAGTCCCGAGCATGGGCTGAAGAATTCATTACTCCGTCGAGTTCGGCCGAAAATCCGGCTTGCATGACTCCTGGTTTATTGATCACCGCTGGCGCGCTTTCTCCAATCGCGTCCTTGATCAGGGCTAATGTTTCCCGGCACGGGTCCAGCCCGCTTACCAGGTCTTCAAGCGGTTGCAGGCCATCCGGTGGACCATCCTTTTTATCGTCTTCCGGACTATCCATTGTGAAAAGAGCAACCAGGTCAGGAATCAGTTCCAGGGCTATCCCGATTGACTCCAGGTCCCTTGGCGTAGCGGCTCCATTCATAGTCCGGTTGCTCAATCGCTCGAGATCCGGATAACTCTTGAGCAATCCACGGGTCTCAGCGCGCAAGAATCCGTTTTTGTAAAAGACATCGACTTGTTCAAGGCGCCCGTCAATTTCCTCAATACCCAGAAGCGGGCGGTTGATCCGGGAACGTAACAGCCGTTTTCCCATGGCTGTGATGCTCTTATCCAGCACTCCGAGAAGCGAGTTGGTGGTTGCACCATCAAGGCCCACGGTAAGTTCAAGATTTCTCCTTGAGGCCGCATCCATGGCCATATAGCCGGATACGCTGTAAGTAGCCAGCCGCTGAATCTGGGACAAAGCTCCCCGTTGAGTGTCATTCAGATAGGCGATTACGGCGCCGGCTGCTCGGACGGCTAACGGCTTTCCGTCACATCCATAGCCCGCAAGCGTATTGACCTGGAAATGGCGAAGCAATGTTTCACGGGCATTCCCCTCTTCAAACCGCCATCCAGGTAGGCGGGTAATCCCCTTAACCTGAGCCATCTCCTCCCCCAATGAGTGCTCATTATCTGCAAGGAGAAGCTCAGCAGGGTTTAATCTGGCTAACTCTTCAGCAAGGGATCTGCGGCTGTCCAGCTGAGTGGTAGCGAACTCGCCGGTGGTGACGTCGACGAAGGCAAGACCAAAACGGTCGCCTTCTCGGGTGATTGATACCAGGTAGTTATTGCGGCTCTCGTCCAACATGGACGATTCAATGACAGTACCTGCCGTAAAGACACGGGTGACGTCCCGGGGCATCAGTCCGCTCACAGTTTCGGTGCCGATTTGATCGCATAGGGCGACCTTGTATCCACGGGCAATGAGTTTGGCGATATACCCCTCGGCCGCATGGTGGGGGACACCTGCCATCGGTACCCTCTGACCCTTTCCCACATTTCGACCTGTGAGCACCAGGTCCAGCTCTCTTGCCGCCGTCTCCGCGTCCCCGTCAAAGGTTTCGTAGAAATCACCCAGACGGAAAAAGACAATGGCATCAGGATACTGACGCTTAATCTCGAGATATTGTTGGCGAATCGGAGTTATCTTCTTCTGAATCACGATGGTTCATCGCCAGGCGCAAGAATCACTCCAGGTCTATCGGATTGATAGTGCCTCGAGCGATGTCCGAAATCTCTCATTGTGAACTACTCGGCTCCCAAAGCCGTCTCTGTTTTCTCTTCTTGTCCGGCATACCAAGCTTCCAGGACTCGTTGGTGCCTGGCCTGCAGGTTTACCAGTGAACGTTTTGATAACATAAGCTGATTTGCCTGATCGTAGGTCATCTGATCATGTTTCATCAGATAGGCCGCTAGCAGCGTTGCTGACCGCCCGCGACCCTTGGCGTAATGAATCAAAACGACGTCCCCTTCCTTGATCTGCTGGTCTATGACTGCCACACCTTCGTCGATG
>DASRZI010000057.1:0-3754 GCA_035686605.1 Candidatus Zixiibacteriota bacterium | reverse complement strand
TGAATACCAGGCCACCCAGCCCACCATGCCCATCGTGACCGGCAGAATCAGATGCTTGATGCAATCCAATATGGAGAAGTCTTCCCCCAGGGTCGACATACCGCCGGCAGGCAGAAGGGGTTCCCCGGTAAAGGGATTTTCCAACCAGGAATAAAAAATGAGAATTAAAATGAGTCCCAACCAGAATTCTGGTATGGCCTGTCCCATGAAGGACAGCGTGGTAGCGGTGATATCGAATGTAGAGTACTGCTTGATGGCGGACAAGATACCGATCGGAATCGCCACGATAGCTACCACTATCAGGGTGATGGTCATCAAATACATCGTGTTGAAGACTCGGTCGGCGATTTCATCGAGAACCGGGTTGCGGTTGCGGTATGAAAAACCAAAATCGCCTCGCAAAATGCCTTTGCGCGTCCCGTAGCCATCCGTAACCCCATCTCCATCCTCATCCACGCGCATCCAGTCATTTCCCACCAGCCAGACTACATATTGGACCGGGAGAGGTTTATCGAGGCCAAATAAACGCTTCATAGATTCTTTTTTCTCTGGATCAATGCGCTTTGACCTGCTCTGGGTGGATAAAGGTCCCCCGGGAGCGATATTGACCAGCGCAAACAGGATGATGCTGATCAGCAGCAGCATGGGGATGGCTTGAAGGAGTCGTCGAACGATATAAGCACCCATAAATCACCTGCAAACGTTAAGATTTAGAGTCAGGAGGCTGTCAGTGAAACAGTTTCATCTAATTGAATAGAACCAGGATCTTCCATAGCTGATTGGAATTTACTGTGGTTCAATCAGATAATGTTCTTTTTTGACAGCCTCCTGTGTTGCTCATGCGAGTAATTCGCGAGTTAGTCTCACGCTATTCTGAAATTGTCCAATCGGCTACATTCCAGGTCAGAGGATCGTTGGACGAAGGCTGGACCTCGTTCATGCGCGTGTTGACGCCATGAACTTCGAGGGTAGTGTAAAGAAGAATCCAGGGCAGATCCTCATCGAGGATTTGTGCGATCTCGCAGAATACTTCCTTGCGGTATTCCTCATCCAGCGTGTAGGCTTCGTCTAACCAGGCGTCGAAGTCCTCGTTGACATAATGCCCTACGTTGTAACCGCCTTCCTCCTCGGTTGCAGTGGAGTAGTAGAACCACCAGAGAAAGTCGGTTGGGTCCACGCCAGAATAACCATCATCCCACATGTCGAGTTCGAAGTTGCTGCTCAATTCGGTTCCGCCGTCATCGGCAGGGGCCCACATGATGGCACCTTCGATAGAGAGCAGTTCGGTGGCGATACCGATATCAGAAAGGTTCTCAGCGATATATTGCTGTGCCAAGACCAGGGCTTCACCATACTCAGAGTAAATCGCGAATTCCATGGTCATCGGCGTGCCATCTTCGGCGTTCGGGCAGCCCTGGCATTCGCGGACACCATCCCCATCTGTATCCACCCAGCCAGCTTCTTCGAGTAATGCAGCCGCACCTTCTGGATCGAATGACGGCCTGGGAATATCGCACTCGTAGGGCGGGCGGAAGAACTCGGTCCACGTAGGTCTGCCGTTGCCATAATGGATCTCGTTGACGATAGTATCCACATCGATCGCCATGCGGATCGCCTGCCTTACGCGTACATCAGACAGGAATGGGTGCGGCGCGGCTTCAGCGTCCATTTCACCTTTAGCTGCCAGGTTGAGGACCAATCTCATCACCCAGCGATCAGTTGGTGAGACCCTGAAATCGATATGATCGGTTACCTTATAGACTTCACTACTTTCATCGCCAGGCCAGTAGTGGATGTCGGCATCCCCCTCGACCATGATCGTTTCGCGCACGGACTGTTCGGGGACGATCTGCACAATTACTCGATCAACCCCAGGCTTGCCCTCTTCAAAGTAATTCGGGTTGCGCACAAAAGTCAGGTGATCGTTTGTGACCCATTCTTCGAGTATAAACGGTCCGCTGCTCAAAGGCTCGTTGTCACAATCCCACTCGTAGAATCCCTGCTCGGCGTCGCAGTAGTGTTCGGGATATACGAAGAAGTTCTCACCGCCAAACTGCAGCAGGTAGTTGGGATAGACGGAGCCTTCATAGTAATTGACTTTGAAGGTGAAGTCGTCGATCTTCTCCACGGATTCGGTGTAATCCAGGCCTTCCGTCCAGGCCTCTTCGGCGATCACATTCCAGGTGAAGATCACATCATCCACGGTGACTTGTTCGCCATCTGCCCAGAAGACATCATCGCGCAGTTTCCATGTCACAGCCATGGTCCATGTATCCTCATTGAATTCCACGCCGCCATTTTCAAGCGTGGGCAGCTCGGCAGCCAATTCTGGATAGATATTTCCATCGGGATCGACTTCAGCCACAGAGAGCATGACTAGTTCGCCTACCATTTGCTCATAACCGGTATCGGTATTGATACCGTTGAAGGCTACAGGATCATCCGGGATTAAGATGATCACGGTGGATGGTTCTTCAGCCGGAGGTGGTTCAACTTCCTCTGGTGGAGCTTCCGTGGGTTCAACCTCCGGAGGTGGGGCTCCTTCTTCAGTTGGAGCTGTTTCTGGTGGGGCTTCAGTAGGTGCCTCAGTCGCCGCAGGTGAGCAAGCGAACAAGGCAAATGAAGCGATGAGCATGACTGCCATCAGCAACCAGAATTTACGTTTCTTAATCATTTCTTCCTCCTTATGAAATTTTAGGGTTTGACCAGTTAACTATGTTATTTGTTTATGCTGGGGCATCAATCAGTCGAAAGGCGAGATCAACTGCTGAGATGGCATCCTCCGCATAACCATCTGCGCCGATTTCAGAGGCAAAGCTTTCAGTGACAGGTGCTCCACCAACCATCACTTTTACTTTATCGCGGAGACCGGCTTCTTTCAGGGCTTCGATCAGATTCTTCTGCTGCAGCATGGTTGTCGTCAACAGCGCGGAAGCACCGACCATATCAGCATCATTCTCTTGCACTGTCTTGATGAATTCTGTGGCGCTCTTATCAACACCGATATCGAACACCTGGAAACCGTTGGCTATCAGCATCGTCCCAACCAGCGTCTTACCAATTTCGTGCATGTCGCCTTCGACAGTACCGAGCACCACCCGGCCGACGACTTCCCGTGCTTGGTTGCCTACCAAGGCGGGTTCCAGCACGGCTAATGCCAGTTTCATAGCTTCCGCGCCGATGATCAGCTCAGGCAGGAAATACTCTCCACTGGCAAATAGCTCGCCTACTTTTTGGATGCCCTTGGTTAGGCCCTCGTTGATGCAGGTAAGTGGATCAATTCCCTGATCGAGGGCTTCCTTGGCCAGCCGTTCTGCATCTTCGGGTTCGCCATCGATCACTGCCTGGGCTAATTTTGCGTACATCTCATCTGTCATTTGTGGCTCCTTGTTTGTTCATGGTAAGGATTAAGCGATAATTTCCTGGCTCTCCTTAATTGATTAAATTGCGGCAACCGAATAGTTTCTCCTCGTATCCCGTTGTGATTTATTGTAGTTCAATTATCTGCCAATTTCCTCTTCGGCTTTCCTTAAAATTAGATCAATTTCATGCTGGACTACCTCCTCTAATGGTATTGGTTCATGTTCTAAAAGGATGTGATCGAATTTCGCTCGCGCTCTTTTTCTAATATCCCCCTCTTTCTCTCCATCAGGAGCAACGCGAGGATGGGTCAGTTCAGGTATCCAGATATCACGAATATGTTCGCGAGTATGCTTTTGAGATAAGAAATGCCCACCGGGGCCTACATTCTCAA
>DASRZI010000056.1:0-5420 GCA_035686605.1 Candidatus Zixiibacteriota bacterium | reverse complement strand
CCGAGGTGGGCGCAGGCGGCGGCCGTCATCCGGGCATGGTTTGACTGGAGCCCGCCGTAGGTGACGACCTTCTCCCTCCCCAATTCAACCGCCTCAGCCATAAGAAATTAGAGCTTTCTGGCTTTATTCCCACCCATTCCTGGTCCGATGGTATCGTCCCGCTTGATCCACAGTTGGGGCTTTTCCAGCTTCCTGGTTAGGTTTGGCAAAGGTTCCAGGGGCGTTGGATAAGAACCGTATACAATTCTCGGCCAGGAGTTGATTCGAGATCGCAAATCTTGGATATCGGTCATCGGCGGACAGTACGACCTAGGAGACGACTCAATGGAAGATATTGCTTAAGTTGACATAAATACTGCGGGCCGATCCGTTGTCACTCTGCTTTATGGATCAGATGATCAGCCAGACGCTTGGCCAGGCTGATGATCGTCAGCACCGTCGGACTGCCTAAAGCCTCGGGGAACACGCTCGCATCGCAAACATAAAGACCCGTGATCTCGGATTCCAAGCGTCGCGAAAGCATGGTGTCGATCCTAACTGTGCCAGACGGATGGGTCCCTCTTAGAGGAGTGACGAAGATCGAGTCAGGATCGCAGTCAGCGCGTACGAGAATTTCTGTTGCTTTGCTGTGCGCTTGGTCTTGTTTCTTTCGATCGGTCGACGTGAGACCTTTGTTGATCCGACCATCCCGGCCAATGCCGCCGCTGATCTCATCTTTGAGCTTGATCATCACGCCCAAGGTTCTTCCCCATCTTCTCCAAGATAGGGTATATGCCGGTCCTTTGGTTATCATGGCGATGGGATAAACCAACCACGGATCGATCAAGGTGGAATACATCGCACCGAGCTCGTCGTCAGCGTAGCTCCAGGTCATAGGTGGATCATAGCCGGAACCTTTGTATGGGGCGTGACCGTAGACCATGGAGGTGGTATCCATGGTCATACCGCGACCGGCATCTGGCAGGCCACTTTGCTGCAGGATCATAGGTGTGCCAATCCCCCCAGCCGAGATTACAACTGTGCCAGCCTCGATGATGAAATCCTTTCGACCTATCCTGCCCTTGACCCCCTGCACCGTTCCGCCGCTATGCAATACCTCGTGAACTTTGGCCCCGGTCCACAAATCGCACCCATCAGCAACTGCCTGGTCGACGTACTCGGCTGCATTCCATTTCGCTCCGCAGCGACAACCCAACATACACTTGGCGTCGCAGTCAAAACTCTCCGCACGGCTAGGCTGTAAGAACTTTTCCTGGGGCTCCCATTCCATTCCTAGTTCGGCCGCGGCTTCGGCTATTCTGGTCGATGCTTCTCCTCTTAGTTCCGGCGCCAAAGGTGCGATTTTCAGCTCGCGGGCAGTTTGCGTGGCAAATTCCTCTAAATCGATGTCGTATTTCTCGCGCCACCAGGGGCCTGGCATCGCCGAACAGCCGCAGTACATGCTGGTGGCTCCGCCCAGCATCAGCGGCCGGATGATGGTCAGGCCTTCTCGGGATCTCAGGAAATAGCCCTTGTCGCTGTAGAAAATAGCCCCGGGATAGGTTCCGTACAACGGGTTATCTCGCCAATCTCGTCCCCTCTCAAGTAACGTTATCCCTAGTCCGGAATCGGAAAGAGCCAATTCGCGGGCTAGGTTTGCACCACCTGGACCTGAACCAACAATGACTACATCGGTCTGCTTACGAATCGTCATAAAAGCATTCTAGCCAAATGCGATCAGGAGTCAATTTCGACTAGTGGCCGATAGAATCTACAAGGAGCGACGGGTGGTTTCGGCCGATTGCACGATATCCTGATGAGCGATGTTGAGTAAAACTGCAACCCTATAGTTGCCTTGGCGAGTGGGAAATGCAAGCTCGGGCGTAATCGTGACCTTTGCTGAGCGATTGATTAGTAAAGCAGAAGTCATTCATAGCGACTGAATCAACAGCCAGCAGTGTGATTTTCCCCTAAGAAGTCAAATTAAAAGCGCGTATAGCTTACGTGAATGTCGTCCAAAAGTGTAACGCTGGCTGTATTTTATCCACACCTCGTTCCTCTTACAGTGTGAGAAAAGGAATGTCTCTTGTACAAGCGTAATAAGGGCTATTCAATCTTTTCTCCTCTTTCCATTCGTGAGGCCCGGTCGACGACGGGCCTCACGATTTTTGTTTTTTGGGCCATCAGGGGGATCTGAAGGCACTGTGGAATATGTGACAGTCACCTTGGAGGTGACGCTCACCTTCGGGGATGGGCGTGAGACCTGGCTAAAGTTTGGTCGTAGACGTGGACTGTCAAATTAGTTAGAAGGATATCTCTAGGAAACAGCCCCAGATAGTAGGTAAATCCCCGTTGTAGATAGGCTGGTGGCTACTAGGCCATTGCCTGGGTCAAGACTTTCATCGCCCTGTATGTAACCCATTTGCTCGGTTTTCGCATTTCTTCGACATCCACCCAAGTTTTACCGTTATAGGTGTACTCCATAGTCCATCGCCCATCTTCATCCTGCTTTTCCAGGAGCAGCTGAAGAGCAGGAGCCAAACGACTATCAGAACCATAACCAAGCATCGTTAAGACCTCAAGGTTTTGGAGTACATCTGTCACGTAGGCTACCGGGAAGCCGAACTTGAACCAGCTCCGGTTCGGTTTTTCGCTATATCCCATGGGATAATCGGCATTCGCGGGGTTTGTGCTGAGCAAGAAAGATGCGCCTGCATCAATGGCCTTAGATATCTCTTTGGTTCTATCCGATGGTGGGATCTTAGCCAGGGCTAGCATCGCCTTTACCGCGCCCCAGGCACAGGGTAAATGATCATTTGCGCTGCAAAGAAAACCTGGCCCGCTGTTCCCGCTGCGAAGGTAACGAATTGGCTCCTTTTTCTGATCGCTCGAGGCAATTCCGGTACCGGTTACACTCCTGGCTAACCAATCCTGGGCTTCAGTCAATCTGCTGTCGCCCTGCAGGCCAAGATCGATCAGGGCCGCGACCAAATTGCCCTCTAGGCAATGGATCATGCCTGAGGGCAAGGCATTCATGCTAAAACCGCCATGTACAGAGCGGCTGTTGTCCAGGACATATTCGCAGCCACGTTGAACCCTGGCTATTGAGCAATCCGCGCCAAACTGAGCAAGAAAGATAATTTGCCAGGCTGTTCCCCGGTACTTGGGATAGTAGCCGGGCCCGTCCTGCACCCAGAATCCCTCTCGATCTTGGGCATCCAGTATCGCTGGTATAGGTCCGGAGCTCATCATCTCCTTTTTCGACTCGATTACATCAGGATCTGATTGGGTTCTACCCAGAACGTTTACATAGGTCAGGTAACGAACCGATGGATTGGCGGGGTCCGGTTCCAACAGCCAGGGTAATGGATCGTCATTCAACATTTCCAGCCAGTTCATGATTCACCTCCCATCAAAGACGTTATTCACCTAGCTTGGCCAAGTCTCTCCTGCATAGAAGCAATGCGACCAGCAAAGAGAATCTTGCAAGCGTTATATATGATAGCAGATCCTAGACCTTGAATTCTACTTATCCTCGTTATGTAAAGTCTTCAATCGCTTCAGGGCCCTATGGTGTTTGAGTTGGCAGCTAGGCTGTCTCTGTGTAGGCAGCGGATTTGCAGATGACAGACAACCCAGATGCGGTAGTATGTACCCACGGTATTGTTGGATTGTTGAGCAGGCGATGATCCCACTCATAAATAGCTCGTCAGCACGCCGCCTAAAACGAAATATAAAGAGCTGCAATATCCAAACAATCGCACGTCGTTGGAGAATATGCCTTGTCCCAGGATGAAGTAAGTATTACACCTTTCGCGGATGTCAATGCCATTATTGCTATCCTTCGAGATGAAATCCGTGATGTTTTTGAAGATCAGTTTGTCGGTATATATCTGCACGGTTCATTGGCTATCGGAGATTTTGACCCGGAATCGAGTGATATCGACTATCTGGTGGTGACAAAGGACGAAATATCAGAACAAGATCTATCAGCCCTGGTTGCGATGCACGCTCAATTCGTCGCCTTGGATTCCAAATGGTCTATCGAAATTGAAGGTTCGTACATTCCGCAGAAGGCGGTTCGTCGCTTCGACCCGGACAATTGTCACCATCCTCGAATTGAGAGAGGAGATAATTTACGAATTGCATCACATGACAGTGATTGGGTGATTCAGCGTTATATCATCTATCACCATGGAATCGTGGTGGAAGGACCTCCTCCCAAGAAGCTGATCGATCCTGTCTTTCCCGACGACCTTCGAAGGGCCGTTCTGGACCTGCAATGGTGGTGGGAACTGCAGCTTTCAGATACCTCTCGAATCCGACAAAGTGGCTATCAGGCCTATGCTGTGCTGTCGATGTGCAGGATGCTCTATACCCTCGAATATGGAGCTATTGCCACCAAACCAGAGGCAGCTCGTTGGGCAAAGATTGCCTTGCGTGATCGCTGGACAGACCTGATCATCGGCGCCTCACAGCTTTGGCCTGGTATACCGATGAATCGGTTAGATGAGACGATGGAATTTATACAATTCACCCTCGATCGGTGCCGGTTGTTCGGTGCAGAGTTCTCGCGCTAAGCGGTCAGGTAACGGCCGGTCGAGATAAGTGATCGACAGGCGTCTTCATTAAACCGATCCCGTATACGATTGTCCATATCAGAGATGAGCTCCCAATACCCGGTGAACTGGCAGCGTTGGTTTAATGCGCCCTCGATTTCTGGCAGCTTAAGATACTGGCAAATGGCAGAGAAGCAAGCTACCATTCTCCCGATGACGAAGGAATCGATTCTTGATCGCGACCGGCTGAGCGTCCTGACGGGCGCGATTTTGCTTGCCCTTTCGATGACCAGGCTGTTGGAAGTACCTATCCGCCCATTGCGCACGGAGTTTCTAGGTTCGCAGCTGGGAGTCGAGCTGTCGGCGACGACGATAATGGAGCTCATCATGCTCGGCCTCGGTATCACCGCGGCCGAATCACTGGTGCGCAGCCATCCAATTGCCAGGCAAGGAAATCTTGACCGGAGCACCATGTACTGGATTGTTCCAGGCATGTTGGTCACGGTTTTGGCGACCTGGCTAGTGAGCGTCAGTGATGTTGGACTTTGGACCGCGGGAATTCTCGCCAGCATGGTCTTGGTCCCCCTGGCCCTAGCGGTCGAATACGCCGGCGTAGATCATGAGCACGACCAGAGCAGTTTGCTGCAGTGGGGTCAAACGGTACTCATTCACCTGCTGGCTTTCATTGTATTTGCCCGAATCTACGATGTCCGTGCGCGCAGCCTACTAAGCGGAACTGCAGTGTTGATCATCACAACGCTGTTGGCGGCTCGACTTTACTGGCCCATTGTTGCGGATACGGCCGAGGCATTTTTGTACGGGGCAACTGCAGGTGTTTTGGTGGGTTTGATGACCTGGATTCTGAATTACTGGCGGCTAACT
>DASRZI010000055.1:0-5567 GCA_035686605.1 Candidatus Zixiibacteriota bacterium | reverse complement strand
GAGATTGTCAATCTTGTGATTCGATTCAAAGAAGAAAATCCTCGCTGGGGATACCAGAAGATCACCGATCAAATCGTTTATCTGGGCTACAAGATCAGCAAGTCCAGTGTAAAAAATATATTGAACGAAAACGGTTACGATCCTGAGCCAGACTTAACAGTCAGATCAACCTGGCATGAGTTTATCAAGAGTCATTGGGATGTATTGGCCGCCTGTGACTTCTTTACCAGTGAGCTTCTTGTGGGCCGCAAACTAGTCCGCTGTACGGTGTTCTTTGTTATAGAGCTTGTTACCCGGAAGGTCTTTTTTGCTCCTATCAAGCTTCAGCCGGATGGGGCCTATATGAAACAAGTGGCGAAGATTCTGACGGATTTTGAGGATGGTTTTCTCCATGGGAAACGGTATTTAATCCATGATCGAGATCCGCTGTATACCACAGAAGGATTCCAGGAGATACTGAAGAGCTCTGGGATAGAACCGGTGAAGCTTCCTGCCCGAAGCCCAGATTTGAATTGCTACGCCGAACGCTTTGTCAAATCCGTAAAATCCGAGTGTTTGGATCATTTGATTCTGTCGTCTGTGGAGCAGCTTGAATATGCGCTTGCGCAGTATAGTGAATATTATCATCACGAACGGATTCATCAATCGCTGGACAGGATCATTGAGCCCAAACACACTATTGAAGAAACGGTGGAGATTGTCTGCATCGAACGTTTGGGTGGCCTGCTGAAGTCGTACCACAGATTAGCCGCTTGACCATCAGAGCAATGTGATGTCGTAGCCGAGAGAGTGCGTTCTTTTATCGAATTCCCAAGCCCACGCTGGTTCTCTCCAAGGACGAACCAATGTCAGAATGTCATTGAGACCTCAAACTACTGCCGACACTTCGAGTATTAACTTCTGAAAGACCAGCGACTTAGCCACGGATGAATATTTGCACCCTACGGGGTAAGCTGTCAGTATTGAATAACCGATACTCTTAAAAGCTGTTTTTATGTGCAGATGTAATTTTTGCTAAGGACAGCTAACTTCCATTTCAAAAACTCGCGACTCAAATGTTTTTGCCTTCATTCCAATTTTTGCGTAGGACGCCCCAGCTCTATGGTCGCTGGTTCTTGGCAAACCATTTCAGAAGCAGCTCCATCCGTCTCGTCGGCGCTTCTGCTGGATTACGATCACCCCGGTCAGGGCCGTGCTCTACACTCCAGCCATCCCACTCCCGGAACGCATGGTACGACCAGTCCCAGCCATATTCCTCGAACAAGTCGATAACATCACATAGATAACAGTATCCACTATCACCCGGAGCCCAGCGAATCACACTGAACTCACCAACGTACATATGCACATTGAATTCCTCCTGAAACTCAATGGCCGGCAGCATCTCCTCTCTCAACCGCTCCTTGTCCCACAGCTCACCATCAATTCGGCCCGGATACACGATGCCCGTTTTATCGTCGTACACACCCTGATGCGTAAAATTGTGCGGCCTGTACATATGAAAGCTGTAGATCACACGGTCTAAGTCCAAAGGCTCCAGCGTATCGAAACCATCAGGACCTCCCCAGGGACTTGGTTCAAATACTACAGGCTTGCCCGGATCAACCGCGCGTATGGCCTCTGTAGCCTTCGTCGCAAGCTCCCGCCAGTTCAATAGCCCGTCTGCAACAACGCCCTCAACGGCCTCGTTGAGCAAATCATAAGCGTAGACAACCTCGCGCCCTTTATACCGCCTCGCGATTCTGTCCCAGACCTCAATCAGCTTGTCCTGATAACGCTTCTCCCGGAACATCCGGCAAACTCCCCCGCCGGCCCGGCCACCCGGCGGCGTGTGCAAGTCTACCAATACCTTGATTCCGTACCTCTCGCACGCAGCCAGGGCCTTATCGCATTCATCCAATGCCCCGTCCAGCCAACAATCATATGCATCGAGATCCCTGGCCCACTCTTCAGCGTTCTTCATCGGCGTCCAGTTCAGCTGCCAGCGAATCTGGTTCGCGTTCCACTTCAAAGCCAAATCCCGGATATCGCCCTCACGAAACTCCGGACCATGCATCACACCCCGCAATCGGGGCAGATCATGACCGGTAAACCTCGTTTCACTACGACGGCCTTTTCTTACCGGCCGGCCCACGGTAACCTGCAAGTTGTCGAACCAGGCTCGACCACTGACTTCCTCCATGCCGACAACCAGCCAGGCCCTCTTGACATCCCTCGGAAGACGTACCGTCTGACTCATCTCTTGCCAATCGAACGTCCCCGCAGGGATCTGTATCTGTGGGTACTGCTGTGATCCTGATGCGCTCTCAAGCACAAGCATGACCTTGATACCATTCCATGGATTCGGCGGCTCAGACACGCTCTCTGCCTTTACCACCGCCCGCAATGTGGCAACACGGTCAGCAAACTGGTCACCTGCTATCGCAAACCGCCGGCTTTCTGAGCCTCTGTCAACTCGCTCAACAAGCAGCGACCGGCTACCCTCGAAACCCAAAACAAGCTTGCCCTCGTCACTGCCAGGGACCATAGCCTCGTCGAAGTCACATTGAAACACTATCCTCTCTTCAGCGAATGCCACGCCTGAGAGCAGAGCAGCAAACAACAATATGAACCGCTTCATTGTATTTCTCCTTTGCAGTGCATCCAGTTGCTGTGCCCCCATTGCGGCAACTAATCAGCTTATTCATCCATCGCCCGATGCGCCATAGCATCCTCATCAACCCAGTCTTCTTCCTCCCACAATATGCCCTTCCGACCCGGTATTTTCCGAGTCGGCCCTGTCTTATGCAATAGGTACGACTTCGGACCACAACAAAAATCTCGTATCGATAAGTCCATAGTAGTCCAATATGCGCCGCCACGTCACTCATTTGATTCTTCACAGTCGAGCTTTACCCACAGACCACTGGGGCAGCCATACATTCAATATGTACTCGCAGTTGATCACCTTCTCTACCAAATCGAGTGGCAGATAGTAGTAGTGGTTCGAGGCCTCGAATCCGATGCGCGGGTCTTCTCGAGCCAAAGTAAACAGACGCCTGGCATTCCCTATCTCATCCGCAGCGATTTCCTTGATCAGGCGTACCCTGACATCTCGTTCAGGTACGCTCAGTTTCCCGGATAGCAGCGCATTTCGGGCCAATACGAACTGAATCTGATTGGCGACGCTGTCGAAGTGCAGGCCGACAGCCTTGGCCACAATAAGATCGCCCCTGGCGTTCGCTTGTTCGACAGACGTGTCTATCTTGCTAAATGCTCTTTCGTAATCGGCGAGCCCACTTTCCCAACCTGCCGCCATCTTTGCAAATTGTACGGCAAGTACTTCAGCAGGATATATGCCGCGCCAGCCCTCTACATCGTCATAGGGAAACCCGACCATTGTCGCACTATATCCAGTAGGCTCCGGATAAATAAGATTGGCCGGCCCATACTGTGTGGGGCCTCTGTACACGTAGATGGCATCGAAGGGATACTCGCTAAATGCGCTACTGAACTGCGACCAAGCCGCGATCACATCGCTGGCTGCTTCTCTGCCGTACCGGCTTTCAGCTATTCTTGTAAGAGCCTCCTGCACCGTGGGCGTGGCTTTTTGTTGGAATTCTCTGACAATCCCCAGATTGGGCGAAGGATACCCACCAACGCTCCAACTCAGCATCAATCCATTAATGCCTGCCTTCGACAGGTTTTCACAATGCTGCCCGACCAGATTCATCACCGGCAGGTACGGCACGGCAGAAAGCTCCCAGGTGCAGTTGACCTGCACCTTGGCGATGGTCTTTAGGTTGCGCTTCTTGGCCATCGCCCAATGCTTCAACGCGCGAGGTCCCGGCCCGACAGCCGACATAGAGTATTCACCGACTGCACCGGCAACACCACCCCTGTTAATAGGCTTGCCCCATTCACTGACACTCATCAGATAGACGTTGTCAGGCAGAAGCTCGATAATCCGCTCGGCCCAGTTCGGGCTACCCCATCCTGCATTGGTCCCGTCCGGCCAGCCCCAGTCCCACACAATGACCTTGGCTTTGGGGTCGCCGGCCCAAATGCCAGCCGCTATGGCCTTGTTCACCTCGGCAATCACCTCAGGGCCGGAACGCTTTGAACAACGCGGGCATCCTTCTGCCTTGTGGCTGTGGCTATAGCAGTTGGTCAGATTCTCCGATGCGGTGATTGTGAAAACGCCTCCAAGCCCGGGCACCTGCTTGAATACATATCTCAACGAATCCTCAATCCATTGCCGGACTTCCGCAGAGGAGGTGCATAACGCATAGTAGTCACCCTCCCGGACACCTCTTATATCCTGCCTACCCTCAAAGAACGATGCCGGCATGGCCCGAGGCTCATTCATATAGAGATAGATTGCGATGCCGTACCGCCTCGCCCGCTCTACCATCTTCCTGAGATTAGCTATTCGAATTTCGTGGCCGGCCCCGAACTCGGTGAAGACTAAACTTGGAGCCAACTGACGCAGGACCACGTGCAGCCAGACCCCATTGACTCCAAGCTGGCTGAGTTGCTGGAGCAATACATCCGGATACGGATCAAGCTCTGGATTGGACAACGGATCGCCAAACACCCCAAAGTAAGAGTACAGGAACCTGATGGGCTCTTCTCGTCCAACTCCACTCGGGACCGGAGGCGCCTTCTCTCTGTCGGAAACAGATATATCTCGAATAAAGTCAAACCTGGGCTTGCAAGGCTTCGCCAATTCCTCCCCGAAGTGCGATACGACAACGGACCTTATCTCCTCGCATTGTTTCAGCTCCATATCATTGGGTTCGGTGTAGCGAAGCACTGGACAGGATGGCTTCAGTGAGCCGAGTTTGACCCAGAGGAAGTCATCTTCCCTAAGCGTAAAAGCGAGCTTCTGGGCATCCCAGCCAAGCAGCATCAGCAATTGCTCATAGGGCAAGATATGCCAATTACGCCGGATAATCGAGATGTAGCCACGCTGCTGATATTCCTCGGGTGGCGATATGTGCGGAGGCAAACCCATGGAACGACCGATCTCGCGAATGTTCTCTGACGTCGTCTCCAGCACCTTGGCCATTCGCTCGAGCGATGCCAGCTCCCAGTTGCGCCACACAAACGCATGCACGCGGTCTGGAAAGTGTTTGAACTGGATCGCCGGAGGAGCACTGCCTGTAGGCAAGACATCGGCATAACCAAGGCTGATGTGAGTAAGGCCGATGACCACTGCACATAAGAGCATTAAGTATTTTTGGCTCATATCAAATGTCTCCAACGGTCTGTTCAGGTCCGCCGTAATCCATCAGGCCGCCATTAAACAGCCAGTATTCTACCACAAAGATCCATTGTTGCCGCAATAGTTCTCGCATATATTGTTGTCCCGTTTCACGCTTCAACTCGCGTATCTTTAGCCGCTATGTTGTTGGCTGGATGATCACAGATCGAGAGTCGTCGACGCTGGCCAAACACTTGATCACGGAAAGTTGTGTCAAACAAAACATCGTCGAGGATCAACTGACGCTTCACGCGGATCGCGGCTCATCGATGAAATCCAGGGTGGTCGCCCAATTACTATCCGACCTGGGTGTCACGAAAAC
>DASRZI010000054.1:0-5481 GCA_035686605.1 Candidatus Zixiibacteriota bacterium | reverse complement strand
GCTGCGTGCAGTGTAAGCCAGGGTCCTCGACCCTCCAACCAGTCATGCTTGCTACCATCCACTTGCAGCAACATACCAGCTTGTGGGTAGCGTTCCCGTCTCCTCCGATGACGTGGTACTCGCCGCTTACGCGGACTTGGCAATCCATGACGTTGTCGCACCCTGCGCACGGTAGAACTAGAGACACTTATACCATGTCGCTCCTCTAGTTCTTCGGCGAAGTGGCAGTGGTTGTAGTCGTGGTACAGACCCTTAGCCAGCGCCACTATCTCCTCCTCCACGGACTCAAGTGTACGTCTTGGTGACCGCTTGCCACGATTTCCGTGAGCCAGGACTGCCGCCCCCTCCTTTCGATAGGCGGCGATTAGTCGACGAGTATGGCGCAACGATAGCCCCAACACCTCAGCCGTTTCCTGGCCGGTCAGCCTTCCTGCCAGCATCTCATTCAAAACCAGCAATCGTTTCTGTTCCTTTACGTTCAATGTCACCTTCTCTTACATAGGGTGACATTTTTACTGGAAAGTTAGTGGATGACAGAATTACTGAAGAATAACAGATGTGACATTAGATAGTTGACTTTCCCCGGACACCCAATTAATATGCGGGGAAGAGCATATAGCTGTATAGATCGGTCACCTTCATCCTTGTTGGCCTGAATGCTATGAGGGAGTGTCATGTCTGGTTCCAATCGTGTGTGGTTACTAATAGCGTCTCTTGCAATTCCATTGTTTGTGCTTGCATCCCTGCTTTATGGACAGAGTTTGGCTGCCCCGGCTAGTGATGTAATGCAAGCTGCCTCTTCTCGGGAACAAGCGGTATCGATCGTACCTGCAGAAGGCGGGCTGGATGCCTCTGTTACTATTACTAGTTTTACCTATCTGCCCATCGTTCAAAACAGTGCCTCTGGCAAGCATATTAGAGTGTTAGTGCCCGGCAGTCAGGGTATGGCTGCTCAGCTTGCGGAGGCGACAAAGGATTTCTCATCGCAGACTGGGCACGCAGTGATTTTCGAAGGCGTTGACGACTTCGAAGCGACTATTGTCGAACAGGCCATCAGTGGCCGGGCGCCTGACTTGGCCTTCTTCCCCCAACCCAGCTTGTTAGGTGACCTGGCGACCGCCGGGTATACCATCGACCTAAACCACTGGTTCACCCACAGCTACCTGCAGCAGCAGTATGATAAAAGCTGGCTGGACATGGCCACAATAAATGGGCAAATGGCCGGGGTATGGTACAAGGCTAACGTAAAGAGCCTGGTCTGGTATCCGGTATCTGAATTCGAAGGTGCTGGCTATAGCGTTCCAAAAGATTGGAATGATCTAATCGCCCTATCGAATCAGATTGTCTCCGATGGTGGAACGCCCTGGTGTATTGGCATCGAAAGCGGCCCGGCTTCGGGCTGGGTGGGCACCGACTGGGTCGAAGATATCATGCTGCGTACGACCACTCCGGCAAACTACGACGCCTGGGTCACCGGCGATCTTCCCTTCAGTTCGGATGTCGTCAGCAATACCTTTCAGATCATGGCCGGTATTTGGTTTACGGACGATTATGTACTGGGCGGCCGGACAGGCATTCAGGACACTAACTTTGGCGATGCGCCCTTGCCCATGTTTGAGGACCCTCCCCGTTGCTGGCTCCATCGCCAGGCCAGTTTCATCCGTGATTTTTTCCCAGACGGTGTTGAAGTTGGTGTAGACGTTGACTACTTCGTGTTGCCTTCCATCGATCCAGCTTATGACGATCCAGTACTCATGACCGGGGATATTGTCGCTCCTTTTCACGACCGGCCAGAGGTACGAGAATTTCTCAAATACCTGACCACAGCCGATTCGGTTCGTTACCTGGTTGAAAACGGCAGTGCCATCTCACCCCATAAGGATGCCCAGCTGGGCTGGTATCCGAGCGATATGCGCGGCATCGCCGAGATACTCGTGAACGCGGACACGGTGCGTTTTGACGGCTCGGATATGATGCCGAGCATAGTTGGCGCCGGCGCTTTTTGGCAAGGTATTGTTGACTATGTCAACGGCGAGGAACTGGCCACTATCCTAGCCAACATCGACAACGTCTTCCCCGATCTAAGCGGCAAAGTCTTAACTGTATTAACAAAAGGGGACCCTACCACGGCCGGTGAACTCCGCCAGGCTACCAGTGACTTTATGCAGAACACTGGTCACCGGTTACTCTTTGCTGCCATCCCGGATTTTGAGATCACCGTCATGAACCTGGCCAGGAGCGGTCAGGCGCCTGACCTGGCACTTTTCCCCAGCCCTTGGCATCTCGGTGTTCTGGCCAACGAGGGATATACCGTTGACTTGAGTAATTGGCTTGATCCAGCCTATCTGTCCCAGCAGTATGAACCAAGTTAGTTGGAGATGGCTACTATCCATAATCAGGTTGCGGGTGTGTGGTACAGAGCTAATGTGAAAAGTCTGGTCTGGTACCCGATACCTGAGTTCTTTGATGCCGGCTATGTGGTTCCCCAGGATTGGGAAGAACTGGTGTCCTTGTCAAACCAGATAGTGCTGGATGGTAGTAACCCGTGGTGTCTGGGTATCGGAAGCGGTCTGGCTTCGGGGTGGGTGGGTACTGATTGGGTCGAAGATATCATGCTGCGCACGACCACGCCAGCAAACTATGACGACTGGGTCAAGGGCAACCTGCCTTTCAGTTCAGATGTTGTAAGCAATGCCTTTCAGATCATGGCCGGCATCTGGTTTAGTGACAGTTACGTTTTCGGCGGCCGGGATAGCATCAACACCACATTCTTTGCCGATGCCCCAGCCCCGATGTTCGATGAACCAAACCCTTCCTGCTGGCTGCATCGCCAGGCCAACTTCATTCGTTACTTTTTCCCCGAAGGTGTCGAGGTAGGTGTGGACGTTGATTACTTCTTGCTGCCTGAGATTGAATCAACCTATGGCGACCCTGTGTTGATAGCTGGCGATCTGTTTGCCGGCTTCGATGACCGGCCGGAACTGAGGGATTTCATAGAGTTCGTAACCAAGGCAGAATCTGTCCGTTATTTTGTTGAACGGGGTGAGGCTGTATCGCCTCACAAAGATATCGATCTGAATTGGTATCCTTCTGAATGGCGTCGAATGGGCCAAATGGTCGCTGAGGCGGACGCGGTTCGATTCGATGCCTCGGACCTCATGCCGGGCGAGGTCGGGGCCGGCGCTTTCTGGCAAGGCATCGTCGACTACGTAGCTGGAAAAGCCCTACCCATCCTTCTAGACGAAATCGACGTAGCTTGGCCATAAACCTGACACATCAAGTTATTAGGCCTGAACGTGGCGAAGCTGTCACCAAGGACAAGATAGCAGGCACTAGAATTGGCTATCCATAGGCATTGAGCGGGATCTGACTCAGGCGACGGGCCAATTGCCTCACAGTTGGCATTTCTAATTGACGCAACATGATGCGTATAGCAAATTGACATTAGCCGCCAGTGACCCTGGAACGCGGCAGAAAAATGATACCTTCATACCCTTTAGGAGTAAGATCTATGCTATCATGTTGGCATGGGCAGAAGTCAACTGATCTACGACAGCCTTGGACAAGGTGTCTACTTTGAGAACGCGGAGGTAGCTAACCATGTTTCAGACAAGAAACAGGACTCTGATTGGCCTTTATTTCACACTTCTAATTGCCCTATTGATCGCGGCCGGTTTAGCCAGTGCCCAATGGGAACCAACTCGTTCTACGGCTAATGAATTTAGCAACACAATGGTGGCTAGGCCTGAGGTCAAATTTGGATCTAACAAGGTGCAGGTTGCATCTGGCACTGTTTCAACAGACACAATTTATCTGCCGGTTATCTTAAAACTACCCGGCGGCGAATGGTTAGAGGTTTGGGCAGATGAGCAACGCGCGCCTGTTCTGCGCTCCCTGGCCGATCTTTTCAAGCAGGCCCATGATGTCGATCTGGTCGTCAGGCAAGTGACCAATATACATGAGGTGACGGCCGCGATTCAGAAGGGTTATGGGCCTGACGTTTTCGTGGGTCCTCACGATGGGCTCGGTAGTTGGTTGAAAGAAGGTGTTTTGGCTCCTATCGTCCTTGGATCTAAAGAAGCCGATTTTGTCGAGGTGGCCCTGGCTGGTTTCTCCAGTGGCGGACGATTGTATGGCCTGCCCTATGCCTTTGAGAATATGGGTCTTTTCCGCAACGTCGACCTGGTGGCAGAAGCACCCCAAACCTGGACGGAACTTCTGGCGGCCGGCCAGGCGTTACAGGCCAGTGGCAAGGTGAGCTATACGCTGGCTTTAGAGGATAATGGCTACAAGATTTACCCGATTGCGACCTCGTTTGGCGGTTATATTTTCGGTCATGATCCGGATGGTACCTGGGATGTTGACGATCTAGGTATCGACAAAACAGGCATGATCGCTGCCGGGAACTGGATCTCCGACAGTGTTGGCGCCGGGCTGGTCAGCCCGATCGCCTACGACGCTGACGGGGCCGAGTCCCTGTTTGAGAACGGGCGGATACCTTTTATCATGACCGGACCCTGGGCGCTAGAACGAATTCGGAGCGCCGGTATCAATTACGCTATCAGCTCTTTTCCAGATGACGGCCTGCCATTTGTTGGGGTCCAGGGCTTTATGATAAGCGCCTATAGTGCTAAACAGCAATTAGCACAACTCTTCTTAACCGATTTTGTCGCCACGGCCGAGATTATGGAACTGCTTTACCAAAGCGAGCACAGGCCGCCAGCTTACCTTCCCTTGCTGGGTTCCATCAACGATACCGATCTGGCTGCCTTCTTCGACGCTGGGCAAGGGGCCTCGTTGATGCCAGCTGTCCCAGAAATGGGTTCAGTCTGGGGCCCTTGGAATGAAGCTGTCGTCCAGGTTATCAATGGCACTGAGACGCCAGAAGTGGCATTTACCGACGCAGCCGACCGCATCCGCGATATTATTGGCGGTCGCTATCTCGGCATGGTCAACGTACCCGGATCATACCAGACCCTGGTTGGCTGTGAATCCAATTGGGACCCTGCCTGCCTGGCGACGGCGATGACGATGACCGTAGAATCCGGTGGCGTGTACACGTCTACTCACGCTCTGCCGGCCGGCAATTATGAAGTGAAGGTGGCATTGGATGGTAGTTGGGATGAAAATTATGGATTGGGCGGCGTCCGGGATGGCGACAATATACCCTTTGATCTGGTTTCACCTGGGACGGTCGACTTTACTTACGATCCGGAAACCCATATCCTAACCATTACTACCAAGCCGTAGAGAAGATTGTAGACTTGTTCAATGAAAAAGGTATAGGGATCTGGGGGTTTTTGCATAACGCCCAACAAAGACCAATTCAGATAAATCCGATAAATTTCCTGCGCACTACCTCTGGGGAGTTTGCCAGTTGACTTTTCTGAGAACCAGACAAAATGCGTGTTTGGGGTATCTCCCATTATTGTTGTAATTCTGGCGAAAGATAAAGCGCTGTTTTTATTATTTTGCATCACT
>DASRZI010000053.1:0-19726 GCA_035686605.1 Candidatus Zixiibacteriota bacterium | reverse complement strand
CACCCCTGGTTACATGTGTGATCTCCATGAAGTGATCGTCGACAGGATGGGCTAAGTGGTATGTCGGCAGTCCATTCGACTTGAGTATTACATAGTCGGGGATGAGTTCGTTGCTAACGACGATATCCCCTCGGATGAGATCTGGCACGGTGGTCGTTCCGTCGCGAGGCATCTTGAATCGAATAGCGAAATCCTTACCTTCTTTCTCGCGTTTTTCAAGTTCATCCGATGAGAGATTTCGGCAGCGACGGTCGTATCCAATCCAGGTACCACGAGCCTCCTGGGCCTCGTCTCGACGCTCCTTCAATTCTTCCGAGGTGCAGAAACAGCGATAGGCATGGCCCTTATCTAGCAGCCAGTTGGCCCACTTTTGGTACAGTTCCGCTCGCTCTGTCTGGATATAAGGAGCATAGGGTCCACCAACTTCAGGGCCTTCATCCCAGTCCACGCCTAACCAGTGGAGTGATTCCATGAAGAGTTCGATGGTGCCTTCTTTGGTGCGTTTGAGGTCTGTATCCTCGACACGCAGCACCAATTTTCCATCATGGTTACGTGTATAAAGCCAGGTGAACAAGGCGCTCCTGGCGTTGCCAATGTGCAGAAAACCGGTGGGACTGGGAGCAAAACGTAATCGTACTGTCATGCAAAGAAAGCCTTTTGATCTTCGATCTTTGATATATTACCAGGGATGGAAAGCTGCCGTTGGGCCGCTGTTCTGTCAGGCGCTGCTAGAGCATAACAGGGGACGGTTTGTCTAGCCAAACTCCTGCTTGCGATGTCGCATAAGGACCGACTGCACGACGCCGATACCGATGTATAGGGTTATCAGCGAACTTCCGCCATAGCTAACAAACGGTAGGGTGAGTCCCGTAACGGGAAGAATACGGAGGTTCATACCTACACTGACGACGGTCTGGAAGAAGAGAATAGTGGCAATTCCGGCGGCAATATACCGACCCGCAGGATCAGGGGTTTTCGCCGCCACGCGAACAATTCGAAGCAGTATAAACCCCATTAAACCCAGTACGACAAAAGAGCCGAAAATCAGTCCCATTTCTTCTGTGATCACCGCGAATATAAAGTCCGTATGCTGTACACGCAAAAAACCAAGCTGGCTTTGGGTCCCCTGGAGATAACCTTTTCCCCACCAGCCACCAGAGCCGATACTGATCTGAGCCTGGTCGATGTTAAACGACTGCTCAGGAAGAGATTCAGGATTTATAAAGGCAACCAGACGTTCTTGCTGGTAGTCGGCCAAGGATGGGTACAGAATAACCGCGGCCATGATGGCCACAGATGCCAGAACTGCAAAGTGTGACAGCGGCAGTCCGGCGAGCCAGATGAGCACGAACCAGAGAACCAGGAAAACAATGGACATTCCCAGGTCAGGTTGGATGAAGATGAGTAGTACGGGCAGGCCGATATATGCCAGGGCCATCAGCGTGGTGCTAAAACGTCCAATATGATTCTGCCGCAGTACAAGGAATTGGGCGAATGTAACCGCGATGAACACTCGACCGAACTCCGATGGCTGGAGCTGAATAAAGCCCAAACTGATCCAGCGCCTCGATTCGTTGTTGATAACGCCGAAGACATAGACAAAGATGAGTGCGGCGATGAAAACGGCGTAAATATACCAGTGGGATGAGGTAAGAATGCGATAATCGATCGATGCGACCACCAACATTAGGATGACCCCAATCACGGCGAAGATGATCTGCCTTTGGGGGTAGGTCTCAAAGGCTGGAGCGCCGGTAACGGCGCTCTTGATGGCCAGGATGCCATATGCAGTTAACAGAAGAACGGCGGCAGTCAACCAGAGGTCAAAATGCCGCCAAACTGATGTGCTTTTCATTCCGATCTATTAAATGTCTGGCGCAGCGGAGCAAATGCTACTAACCAATACCAAGAATCTCGCCTGTAAGCTGTTTCGCTCTTCGTATCAACGGACGAAGCTGCATTTAAGAACCCAGGTCCCGCTCCACCCGGATCAAGCCGCCTCATACAGATATCTCCTCGGGATGGTAGCGACTCCACTGGCAATCGGCAAATGCGCTAATGAAAGTGAGATAATCGTACAGGCTGCCGTTTGCTTCCCCAAGTGCCGGGTGCTGGCTCGAAGACGCCGGCACAGGCTTCACCACAGTTCTGGCAGCGACCATCTCCGGTAAGGTTCCATGATGTGAGCACGTACCAGTTCCGACCGACAACCTTGGCTCCACATTGATGGCAGTAGGTGCTCCCACCTGACTCGTCGTGCACGTTTCCCGTGTAGGCGTAGCGGACGCCGTTCTTGATGGCGATTTCCCGGGCCCGGGCCAGGGTCGATGGCGGTGTTCGAGGGTAATCCAGCATCTTGTAGTCGGGATGGAAGGCCGAAAAGTGAACCGGAACGTCTGGTCCCAGTTCTTGCACCACCCACTCCGTCAGCGCTCCCAGCTCCTGGTCGGAGTCATTCTCACCTGGAATCAGCAGGTTGGTGATCTCGAACCAGACATCTGTTTCGTGTTTAAGATAGAGAAGCGTATCCAGCACAGGCTGAAGGCGACCGGCGGCTAGCTTCTGGTAGAAGGAATCGGTGAAGGCTTTAAGATCGACGTTTGCCGCATCCATATGCTGGTAAAACTCGGCTCGGGGATCGGCGTTCATATATCCGGCCGTTACCGCGACAGTATTGATCCCGTGTTCGTGACAGGCCATGGCTACGTCGATGGCATATTCCATGAATATGACCGGGTCGTTGTAGGTGAAAGCCACGCTGCGACAGCCTAATTTCTTGGCGGCCCGGGCGATGGTTTCGGGTGTAGCCGCATCAGCCAAGGTATCGATCTCGCGCGACTTGCTGATGTCCCAATTCTGGCAAAAGCGACAGGCCAGATTGCAGCCCGCCGTGCCAAATGACAGGATTGGCGTACCTGGCAGAAATTGGTTCAGTGGCTTCTTCTCGATCGGATCGATGCAGAAACCGCTCGATCGACCGTAAGTGGTTAAGACGACTTGATCATCTTGACGCGCTCGTACAAAACACAGACCCCGCTGCCCCTCGGCCAGTTTGCATTCCCGGGGACACACATCGCACTGGATCCGCTCGTCATCAAGCTTGTGCCAGTATTTGGTCGTGATAACCGAATCCATTTTATGCTCCCGACTCCAAAAGGGCATTCTGTTCTGCCTTCTTCACGCGAATCCCATCGCTCGGTTGGGATTCGTTTCGCCCTTGTTCTTACTTACCTGATCCGCACACCGGTCGGGCAAGCTCGCTTGACGCGCCATCTCTGCCGAGCCTTAGTCCAGATCTAGTTGGGCCGGAGCGATGAAAGTGTATCCGGCCATCCCTTCAACAGTGCTAAAGGTGCCGCTGAGCCAGACCCGCCGGATGGTCATAAATGGAGCGATGGCAGCATGTTCGTTTCGCGAAAGGGGTCGCTGCGAATAATACCCTGCAAAGAACGCCTCGGTGAGATCATTGGATTGCTTCATTAATTTGGCGTTTAGGAGAAAAACAGCCAGGTCATAGGCCCGCCAGCCAAATCCACAAAGGTCGAAGTTGAAGAATCCAGCCTCACCTCCCAATGTGAACCGGGTGTTGTAAGGATGAAAATCACCACCGATTGGTCCCCAGCCATCCTCTGTGAGCTGTTCATTGCGCAGCAATGACAGGATCTGATCCCTCGCATCCTCGGCGGACGTGATGAGAATGTCTAGTTTCTCCTCCCGCTTGTCCGCCCAGTAAGCTTTCAATCGCTCGATAGGCCGGTCCACAAGAAAAGGAAGATCCATCTGATGTCTATGGTGTCCTGATGCAAAGTCGTTTGAAACCAGATGGATGCGGGCCATAAATCCGCCCAAGGTGTAGAGCTGCTCTTCGTCTGTGGCTACCATCGGCTTCCCTTCGGCGAAACTGAAGAGGGCATAATAGCGTTTGCCTTCGGGAGCGTCTACATGACCAAGAAATCCTCCATCGCTTCTAGGTAAGGCATATGAAACAGGAATGCCGCTGTCGCTCAGAAAGGCTAGCAACTCCAGCTCGAAAAGATAATCCGATTCGGTTCGCTGTAAATGCGATCCCAACTGGTAAATCCGGGCGACATATTTCTGATCATCCGTCTTCACCAGGTAGTGATCGTTATCCTGCGTTCGCAGCATCTTGCTGATCAGCTGGCAGCGAATAGGCGAATCAAAATCATAGTCTCGAGCGAGAACTTCGCCAAAAGCCCTGGCATCAACGATCGAACGAGTTACTGCAATTTTCTCCATGGTGAACTCTTCTTCTCTCAGGGTTCAAATCGAGCCTTGATTGTATTATACTAGCTTTAGAAACAGGAATTAGCCGCACGCAGAAGACGGGTATCCGATTTTAAGGCGATCATGACCTGGTAGTCGTATTTTTGTAATTGAGCAAGCGTAACTTTGGGGAGAATTCGATGACCAAGATCAGATATCCTGCGGTAGCCGGTCAATTTTATCCGGGCGATGCACGGCATCTGAAGCAGTCAGTGGACCAATTCCTGGCTGACGGCAGCAGTGAGGGGGAGGAGGCGCCCAAAGCCATCGTCGCTCCCCATGCCGGATATATTTATTCAGGTCCCATCGCAGGCACCGCCTTTTCTTATCTCGCCCGCGCTAACGGAGGTGTCAGGAAGGTGGTGTTGATCGGCCCGGCCCATTGGGCCGCGACTCGCGGATTGGCAGCCAGTGACTCGGAAGCTTTTGCGACGCCATTAGGCACAATACCGGTGAATCAAGGATCGTACCAGTCGATAAAATCCCTCCATCAAGTATCGGTTTTCGAAAGTGCCCACAAGCGGGAGCATTGCCTGGAGGTCCAGCTGCCCTTTTTGCAGACAATTTTCTCCGATTTTGAGATCGTGCCTTTGGTGGTTGGGGACGCTGCTCCGGAAGAAGTTGCCGAAGTGCTTGATGCCCTCTGGGGCGGGCCTGAGACCGTCATAGTGATCAGCTCCGATTTGAGTCACTATAACGACTACGCGACCGCCACTCGGCTGGATAAGGAGACCTCCAGAAGGATTGAGAACCTCCAGCCAGTCACAGAAGGGCAAGCATGCGGCCGCAAAGCTATAAATGGCTTTCTGCACTTGGCCAGGCAAAGAAAGATGACGGCAAAGACCGTCGATCTGCGGAACTCAGGAGATACCGCGGGTCCTCGAGACAGGGTCGTCGGCTACGGCGCCTATGTCTTTTGGGAGTAGCGGCGGCGATTTCGGGCGGCTACACCTTTCGATCTCAAGCCTCGAAAAAAGGTATTTATCCCCGATACGCCGAAGATCATCTACCAGGCTGTGCTGGCTAGAAGCTGCCAGACATAGTAGATGGTTTGGATGATGAACGATACATAAGATGCCGGTCGAGGCTTCATGGCGATATAAACAAGCCGGGGAGGGGCAAAGAAGAGCAGGAAGAAGGCATAGGTCACGATAAAGATAATCACTTTAGCCCCGAGACCTATGTCCTGGTAGGGCTCCGTGTCGACGAACATAGCCTGCCAGCTAGCCATTGCCACAATGATCATCAGATTGACGCCCGCAAGACCGGCATACTCGCCGAGCGTATGTCGAAGCGTTCCCTCAGGTATCGTCGGTTCGACATCAATGGCCAGGATGACTGCATATAGGAAGACGATCACCAGCCAGAGCAGCATGCCGAAGAGGATAAGTACAGATGCAATGGGGTTTTCTTGGATGGGATTCTCGGTCTTATCCAGCCACTCAAAGAAACCGGCCGATTCTATTACCAGATAAGCAACCATGACTCCGAAGAAGACGCCCAGTACCGCCAGGGTAGATCCCGATCGCCAGCTTTTTGACTCTGAATCCCTATCTAGTCGCTTCAGTAAAAAAACACAAGCGCAAAATAAGAGATAGACACCCCCAATAATGATGGTATTCAGGATAGATTTATCGGTAAATCGTTCTACCAGTAATGGGATCGTTAGGATGTAGAAAAGGATGGCTCCGATATCGACGATGATGGGCGCTAGACGTTCGAGCAGGGACCGGAAATCTGCCTTCATTGCCATGAAAAATCCTGATGATGGTCGTTAAGTTACCAGACGGTACCAATACCCATGGCCGAGAGATAAATGATACTTCTAGAAATGGGGTGCGGCAAGCGGCCGAGGCAAGCGGCCGAGGCAACCGGCCGCTGGTGGCGACAGGGAGGGCAACCAGGAATGGTCTATGTGTACTGGTTTCGCCGGACGAATCAGACCCAACTATGGAACAATCAAACCGGGTATGATCACTTTGTCATCCAGTGCCGCACCGTTCTCGTCCACGACTGACATTCTTTGTAAGGTTTCGAGCATGTATAGACCGACATGAATTTCATAAGATCCGGAAGAAAGATCAGGATCTAGTCGAACCTTATAGGGATCATTGATGATTTCGCCCGGCCGCCACTGGCTTGTTGGGTAGGTGCCTTGGAGGGGCCAGCTATCGACCTGTCCGACGATGTGATCCTGAGAATCCAGGATCTGGACGAAAACGGTGTAGTCATGGGCCATTTCGGCCATGGCCAACCACTGCAGGTTCAAGCTGAACAGGCTGCCGGGGATGAGCTCTTTACTGGGTAAATCGATGGCCGTTAATGCGATCTGGTCCTCAAAATTGTGAGCGTCGCCTGGCAAGGGAACGCCCGATACCTCAATCTGCCCGACAGAACAGGAGCTCGCTCTAGGGCTGAGCCATCCACACCTTGATTTTTCCCCTGGATAGGAGACGAGTACATCGTATAAATCTGGTTCCTCAGGGGCTAGCATTCGCTCCGTGTGGATGAATGACTCAGAACTCCCAGTAGAATCCTCTGACACTATCGATTCACTGTTTGTCACATCTACAGCATCAAGACCGGACTCTTGGAGTTCGAACAAGAGCCCATGATGGTCAACCCCAGATCCGGTCACTACAATGGAAAACTCTTCTGTTGGCCGCAACCGGTCTGGGAGAACGACACCCTCCAGAAAATTGGGTCCAGCCTGAATCCGTAATGGTTGTAGACCGGAAGGCATCGCCGGTTCCCGATCGAATGAGGTGACGCTCTCCCAATTGAGGTCTTCTCTATGAGTAAATGGGGGAGCCAAGGCCACTTCCAGAAGCAGATTGGAAGTTTGCTCCCCAGGTGGGACCGTCAAGCTGTGAAAATCAGCTACGATTTCACCTGGTTCCCAGGCATTAGTGGGGTAATAGTTATTGGCCGGGTGCCCGACCTTGGCCGCTTCACTGGAATCCTCGCCGGAGAGTCGCAGGTAAACCTGCAGCACCTCGTCAACCGGTTGGCTGGTCTTCCAATACAACGTAACGGCAACCTCATTATCGTCATAAGGAGATACCCTATCTAGTGAATAGCCAACCAGTTGTATTGAGTCAAAGGAAATATTTGAAGGAGTCAAATCACTCGGGAGTTCCGATTCTGCCTGCGTTCCAACGCGAGTTAATGGGCCTTGGGATCCAAGGTGATAGGTCCCTTCGAGTCCTGGAAGATAGCGGGCGAGGTAGACGTCTTGCCCAACACTGAGACGCTGATCCAGTTCGCTGCGATAGGCTTGTTCATCAGGCAGCAAGATTATCTCGAGGTCTGGACGAATATCGTCAACCTGCTGGAGGAAATAGAGCGGAGGGAATTTATCGCTATCGGCCAGAATAGCCGCCCCTTCCTCAATGGATTCGGATAAAGTCGCCCGTCCCCAGCTCGTGCGACCATCGTCACCGGAAGCATCGACAGAGGACCATCTCTCTGAAACGCCAATGACCAAGACGGCCAAAATGACCACTGCGATCAACCCGGCAGCAGCCAGCCCCAAAGTTGAGCGATCTTCTCTGGTCAAGGACGAGGATGATGTCGTTTGTGCCCCGAATTTTCCAAGCCAACCGATAAGGGCGTCTAGCCCAACACCCCACCATAGGGCGGTGATCAAGAAGGCTGGAATGAGAAAAACGGCCAGGTCTGGGACGTAGTAATTCAAGGCATAGAATACATAGCCAAGCCAGGTAATAAACAAGAGAAGGCCGTATTGCCAGATCCGGACAAACAGCCAAACGGCGCCCATAAGCGAGAAAACGAGTAGCCATAGGGGCTGCCAATCAAACTCGAAGAGACGACCGACCACCTCGTAGCGGGCCGAGTCATCGAGCCAGGCCGAGAGCTGAAGAGCACCCTGAAAACGCCCACCAATTACCCAGTCAATGAACCTGCTAAAGCCCATCGCCTCTCCATTGACTGCTTGCCAACGGATGGGAAGATAGGCGTACAGGAGGAGGGGGATGCCGAAAGCAGCCAATATCAGGACGGCCGCCCTTACGCTTTGATGCTGAGCTCCGTCGAATCGACCGCGGTGGTATGAAAATACGACGGTCAGTACAGCAGCAGGCAGCAGGATCACCGTCGTCAGGTGATTGGCTAGCCCAAGGCCGAGAACGAAGGCAAGCAGGACTGTCTGGCCAAAAGGATGGCGGACGAACCCCCGCACTCGTTGGAAGAATCCCGGCTGCTCTCCACTTTCTTGATGATGCGAGCTTTCATCTGGTTGAATGTTGAGCTGATCGGATTCCTGATCCATCGCAGCCAGGGTCCAATCGCCGATCTCTCGCATGAGCAGCAGGGCGGTAACCACAATAAGGGCGTGAAGCGTGTAGACCTCCGCTTGGACGGCTTGGCTCCAGAAGGTAGGAGCGAGGCCGAAAATCAAAGCCGCCAGCAAAGCTGGGATCGGCCGGTTCTGCAGTCGCCACAGCAGCCAGTAGAGGACGCAGACGGCCGCCAGGCCATAAAAAGCTGTAGCCAGGTTAACCCGCCAGGCCACCGAGTTCGCCGGAATATAGGTGAAGACCTTGGTCAGTAGAAGATAGAGCGGGTACCCGGTAGGGTGGACGATCCCTTGGCTGGGTACCACCACCTGGAATTCAAAGGTGTCCGCGGTTCCAACAGTTCGACCAAGGGTGAGCAGGTATATGGGAAACACGACAAGCAGCAGAAACAGTGGTCCGAGCCATTTCCATGCTCCTGGTTTGGCCAGGATCCAGGCGACGAACACGAACGACAACCATAAGCAGCCGAAGAAAAGAAGACGACCTCCAACAAGGTTTACCGGGGAGCTGGTCAGATACAGATAACCCGCCAACCAGGGTAGGAATGGGATGACTGCCTTCCATGTGGTAGGGCAGGCGATTGGCTCTTGACCGTCAGCTGAACGGAACTGAAAGCTCCATCCGTTACCCGATAAATGAGATGCGAGTAGACTCCACAGCACCAGGCCAACCAGCACTGTCCCCAGGGCAAAAATCAGCGAAGGACCAGGTTGGCCGAGCCAACTGGCGGTGGGGAACAGCCACTCATAGAGAATTCTTGGCACGAGCATGCCACCTGCGAAGGAGGACAGGGAGACAACGCCGACTGCCAACCATGTACAAATCGACTTACTCTTCTTCAAGTTGATTCATCTTCCCGGGGATATTTGTCTTATCGAAGATAATGGCTGCCTTCGCTTGAGAGCAATACCGGTAATGGCGCGTTCTGCCATGATTGTCGAGACAATACTTAAACATACCCTGCGTATGACTGTTCCAGGCGCCAGCTCTTTAGCACAGTGAATATTCCAGCATCTGCCTCTAATTGACAAGCGTACTAAGCATTCACCAGTATGCGTACATCTAAAAATCCGAATAATGGGATCATGGATGAATTGTCCTTTGGATATGGTAATTGCCCACCGACCATATCCTACTCTGCAGTTGTAGCTCGGTTTGCCGAAAGAACGTCTCCGATTACAATCGAAGGTTAGCAACGACTGATCTTCAGCTGCTAATTACATGCTGACATTCACTGCCAACAGGCAACCGATTTCCAAAAATCGGCTTACGATTAACCTTGCGCAGAAAAGGAACATGTAGTTATGTCAACTCCAAAAAGATCTACCGATCATCACCACTTTGAAACCCTATCGGTCCATGCAGGGATTGAACCTGATCCGGTAACAGGCTCGGTTATGACGCCGATATACCAGACCTCAACCTATGCCCAGGATGATGTTGGCCAACACAAAGGGTACGAATACTCGCGCACAGATAATCCAACGCGAACAGTCCTGCAGAAGGCTATGGCCATCCTGGAGGGTGGTAAATTTGCCTTGGCTTTTTCGTCAGGGATGGCGGCCATAGACACCCTATTCAGGCTTTTCGAGCCAGGCACCCACGTCGTGAGCGGAGATGATGTATACGGAGGGACTTTTCGACTCTTCGACGAAGTCCTCGCCGCCTATGGCATCACTTTTAGCTATGTCGACACAACCGATATTGTTCAGATTAGAGATGCCATTAAGGAGAACACGAGACTCATCTGGCTGGAGACGCCGACCAATCCGATGCTGCGCCTTACCGATCTTGAACAGGCGGCGGAAGTCGCTCGTCAGACTGGCATAGTGCTGGCGGTTGACAATACTTTCGCGTCGCCAGCCTTACAACGACCCTTGTCGCTAGGCGCGGACATCGTGGTCCACAGCACAACGAAGTATATTGGCGGTCATTCAGATGTCGTAGGGGGCGTTATTGTCCTGGACAATCCCGATCTCTACGATCGGCTCAAGTTTCTGCAAAATGCCATTGGCGCTATACCTGGGCCACAAGATTGTTTTTTGACGCTAAGGGGCATCAAAACCCTGGCCCTCCGCATGCAGGCTCATTGTCGAAATGCCAGCCAAATCGCCCATTTTCTTGAAGGACACCCGTCGGTTGAACAGGTGGTTTATCCAGGTTTAGAGAGTCACCCCCAATTTGAATTAGCGGGTAGGCAGATGGATGGTCCGGGAGGGATCGTGTCATTGAATCTTGTCAATGGTGAATCAGCTGCGAGAACGCTGGTCCAGGAGACCAGGCTGTTTACATTGGCGGAATCGCTCGGCGGGGTCGAGTCACTGATTGAACTACCCCACCCGATGACCCATGCCTCGATCACTCATTCGCGGTTTGCGATTGATCCAGGTCTTATCCGGCTGTCAGTCGGTATTGAGAATGCTCAGGATCTTATCGACGACCTGGCCCGGGCACTGGCAAAGACCTAAGAGATCGATGTGATATACTTCCCCCTGAAATGGCAAAATTAAAGCCCATCGTCGATGTTTTCGTCGATGCAGCAAAGAAATGGACCGATGACAGAGCCACGCGGCTGGGTGCTGCCCTGGCTTACTACACCTTGTTTTCGATGGCTCCTCTGCTCATCTTGCTATCAGGATTCATTGGACGATTTTTGGGGGAGTTCTTCTCGGTAGATGAGATCAGTAGGCAGATAGAACTCGTGATCGGAGCTGACGCTGCCGAGTGGATCATGAGCATCATCGATGGAGCATCGACACCAACTTCGTTTACGATTGCCACGTTGATCAGTCTTGCCATTATGTTTTGGGGCGCTTCAAACATATTCAACCATCTCAAGGAGACGTTGAACTTCATGTGGGGAGTGAAGGCTAAACCAGGCGCAGGCTTTGGCATCCTGGTATTCGTAAGGGGACGACTGCTGGCCTTCGCCATTGTCTTGATAGCAGGAGTGCTGTTCGCAGTTTACTTCCTGGCCAATACGGCCATATCGATCGCCATCCCTCTTATCAATAGTTATGTGCCCGATGCCTGGGAAGTTGTGCCAGTATGGCGAACGATCCAAGCAGTGCAGCTCGCAGTCGCCTTCTTGATCGTCACCCTGCTCTTTGCCCTTTTTTACAAGATTCTGCCCGATGTGAAGATCAAATGGCGTGATGTGTGGGTAGGAGCGGCAGTAACTTCCCTGCTGTTTGGCATTGGCACTGTGGCCCTCAGCATCTACCTGAGTTTCAGCTCCATAGGATCCCTATATGGAGCTGCCGGATCGATATTAGTGATTCTGATGTGGGTGAACTACTCGGCCCAGATCTTCCTCTATGGAGTTGAATTTACGTATATCTATACCACCCGTCATGGAGCGCAAATTGTACCTGCCAGCCTTGCAGTGTCTGTTCGCGAACCGAATGGCGAAGTGGTCGATGAGCCAGATGATATGGAAAAGGGGCCAAAGGCGGAGACGGCGAACGCGCCAATCACCCGTTAATCCTTGCTTCTTCGAAACAGGAAACGGCTGCTGCTAGAAGAAATCCTTTGATTCAATCTTCTCCTGGCGTTTGAGCGATGTAGACGATCCACTCGCTGGCGTCATAAAGGGGGATTCCATCCCAAGCGGGGTAGATGCCAACCTCAGTAAATCCGGCCTCTTTCAACATCTCGACCATTGATTCGACCGAATAGCTCTGGTCACAGAGGGTGATTGTATCGAAGTCCCCGTTTGCGAGATTGAGTATTTGGAACCGTTCCATCGACATCTGTTCTTCCTCGATCCAGAATCGCTCCCCAAGATGAAGGAACGGCTCCTCGCCCCACAGGCCGGAATCATCGGTGAACCACCAGGTACTGTTTTTCTTATCGACTTTCTCCTGATCGAGTAACTCGACGCATAAGCGGCCACCAGGCCGGAGCGCTTGGGCGATCCGATTGAGCAGCGATTGGGAATCCTCCTGAGGGAAGACGCCTAGCTGGCCGTAAATGAATGTTGCCGCGTCAAAGGTATCCGGCTGCAGCTCCATCGTTCGAACGTCTTGTTCGCTGAAATGACAGGAATGCTCGACCTGATTTGTTATGGCGAGATCTCGTGCATATGCGATAGACGCTGGGCCGAAATCAATGCCGGTCACCTGGCAGCCCCGGCGGGCATATTCCACCGCATACAAGCCCGGTCCACAGGTCACGTCCAGCAATCGACTTCCTTTCTCTAGGCCAAGCCAGGACCATAGCCTTTCGATCTGCAGTAATCGTTCTCTAGTGGCGCGAGAGGCTGCGCCGTGCGATTCGTCCAGGTGTTCACGCAGCATGCGTCCGGAGAAGTCCGGGTCATCCCAGGGTAGGTTGCCCCCGTTTGACCAGGCAGCTGGAACATCAGGCCGGTTGTAAATCTTCCACAGCGCCCTATCGTAGGCTTTTCTGAGATACTTTTTTGTCATGGGTTACTCAATTTGCTAGCGATTTCTTGCTGACACATCATCGTTGATAAATCCGGCAGGTATTATATCTGGCTTGGTTTGTGGTCAGTATACCAAGTGAAGAAATCGGTATTGCTCATGTAGAAACCGAGTTTTTCCAGGAGAAGATCACACCTTTCAAAATGCAAAAACTCGATTTCGTTGTGAACGAGATGTCGTCAATTGGATCAGTCATTGGGGAGTTCGCTCTGCACTCGAGATGACCGCTGCAAGTGCCATTCCCTGATCTTGTTATGCCGACCGAAGCGGAGGAATCCCTCTCGCCATGCACAAAACTCACCTATTTTGGACCGAGAAGGCCGCACGTATTCTTCTGGCTGCCACTCAATTCAGGGTTGCGCATATGTCATGCTATTGGAGATTTCTCCCCTTCGCCGGCTCAGGGTCGAAATGACAACGGGAAAGTCCCAGAAACCGAGTTTTTAGTCTCTTAAGATGGTCGATCCCTATCAGGAAAAACTCGGTTTCTTCATGATTGAGATGCTCCAAATTGGATCAGTCATTATGGTTCACTCGCTGCGCTCAAATGACGGTCGCGAATGCCACACCCGGTCTTGCTCCGACGGGAGCGGAGGAATCCCTCTCAACATGCACAAACCTCACCTATTTGGTCTGAGAAGGCCACGCATATGCACCCAGTTGCTGCTGCATGCAAGGTTGGACACAGGTCCAGTCATTAGGGATTTCTCCCCTTCGCAGGCTCGGGGTCGAAATGACGACGGGAGGATACTAGAAACCGATATTCTAGTCCCTTAAGATGATCGATCCCTGTCAGGAATAACTCAGTTTCTTCGGTTTGAAAGAGAACCTAGACAAGAAAAGGGCTGGCACAAGGCCAGCCCCTACAGCAGGTACAGTGTTCAGCAATCCAGTAGTGAAACGGAGCAACTGTTCGCCACCGCTAGTGCTCGATGGTAAATCCATCTATTCGCTCGCCAACGAAGCCCACTGCCGCGCCGTCCAGATAAAGGTTGAACGTACAGCTTGTGGTTGTTCCGAGGGGTCCCGGTGTACAAACATAGATGTCATCGCTTTCACCGCTGAGGCCGGTGACCGAGTATATTCCCCTGGTTGTCAGATAAACGTCGCCGTTCGCCTCGTCCAACCAGACGCCCCATGTATCTTCATCGCTGGAATCGCCAAGGCCAACGTCCGAGCCATCGAAATACTGGGTCCAAGTGCCGCTAGTACTTGCACCTAGAGTCGTTGGCGCGAACCTAAACAGGTCTTCATCATTCCCCGATGCGCCGCTGACAGAAAACCCACCCGAGGTGCTGACTATTAGATCACCATTTAAAAAGTAAATAGCATCGATGTCCTCGCCGCTATCCGTCAATCCAACATCCGAGCCATCAAAATACCACTCGTATGTGCCCGCAGTGTCGGATCCCAGCGTTGTAGGGACAAAGCGGACGACGTCCGAATCATCGACACTGCCAACATCTGGCAGCATGCTCGATCCAACAATACTTAGCAGTATGCTCCCATCATCCATAAAGTGGAAGGCGTCGACATCCAGGCTGCCACTGCCGCCCAGTCCCACGTCCGAGCCGTCAAAATACATTGACCAGACTCCGCTGACAGTATCATAGGCCAGGATATCCTCATCTGCGAAATTGACGCCGCCAACAGAGCCCCCGGTGGAAGAGCTAACGTAGATGACGTCTTCATTTGGCGTAACTGCCACCGTCATAGACTGAGTCGTGCTGTCAGTCGCCCCATCATCGTCAGTCACCGTCAGTTCGACACTGTAGGTACCTGCAGTGGTATAAGTATGGTTCGGGTTCTGTTGAGTTGAATTGCTGCTATCCCCGAAATCCCATGACCACTGGTCCACTGTGCCGTCGCCGTCCGTCGAGTTTTCAGTGAAGGCTACACTCAGATCTGTGGCGACGTATGTGAAATCGGCCGTTGGAGGTTGATTAACCACTGGATCTTCAAAGACCAGGAAAGCTACCTGTTCCGGAGAGTGATTGCGTTCGCTATCACTTAGTTGATCCTCGTCGATTACAAGATCGAGATTCGCAGCGCTGACCGGGTTCGCCCCAAATAGATGGGCCCAGCCGCCGTCTTTGCCATCCATTCCTGCCTGGCTGACGATCGCCGTCGACGCCGCGGGAAGCCCGCTGATGGCGTAGCTATATGGTGGATTGTTGGTCATGCCCTGCACGGAATCAGCTCCCAGCCCCGCCGCATATCCGATGCCTTCGATAGAGCCGATGCCAGCCTCAATCACCACATAGCCAACAGTCTCATCAGCCCGGGTTGTATTTGGATCCTCGGCGACGTGTTTGCCCACAGTGAGGGCAGAACTAGATGGGGGCTCCGCGACACCCGAGCCCATGCTCCAGAATACAGAGAAATTGGCATCCTCGTAGCTCATCACCTGGCCAAGGACCACTGGATTCGTGTAGCTATTGGCGTAGCTCTGGCTCTCGCCCAACCAGCTGTTGTCTTCGTCGGTGACGGTTGAAATGTATTTTACGGCCTCCATGATTACGCCATGGTCAGCAAAGTTATACACACCCTCTTCAACCACCATGTAATGCACAGTCACGTTGCTGAGCGAACCTCCGCCAGCGCCATCCACTCTGATCTCAAAGCTATTGCCCGAGGCAATGCGGATCCGGACTACCGCCGGTGGATCGCCGCTGTTAACATTGGCGCTAGCGACCACGACCATTGAGTTATATGTGCGAGGAAGGGTGACTTCTGTCCAGCTATCTCCGACACCATTCACCTTACCAAATTCAAGATATGGACTGTCGGACGGCGGCATGTTCACCGTAATTGTCACTTCATCAGAGACGTCGAATTCGCCATCTCCGGCGGTTAGCCGAAGAACATAGGTACCTGCGCTTGTGAAGCTTGCCGTCGTGTCGACTGCTCGGTCATCCCCAAAATTAACCAAACCGGGCCCGCTAACAACGGTCCAGGTAGTAACCAGATTCGGAGGTGCCGGAAGACCGTCGTCGCTCACGGTGCCGTCCAGTGTCGCTTCGGCCGGGAGGCTTATGGTATCGTCTGAGCCAGCATATGCCATTGGCGGATCGTTGGTGTCCACCACAAAGATCTGTAATTCAGCCTGGTCTGAGCCTCCGTTGCCGTCGCTTACATCAACGGTGAAGCTATTCAGACCTACATCTCCGTCAAGAGGAGTTCCAGATAGCGCCCCATCGCTAGTCACCGTCAGCCAGAGAGGACCGCTCTGCTTAGAAAATGTGAGCGTGTCGCCGGCGTCAGGATCGGCAGCATCATCGGCAATGGTGCTGGTGTATGGTGTATCTTCGGTAGCGCTAGCTTCGATGATGGGATCGCTGGTAAAAGCTGGTGGATCATTGGTATTCAATACAGTGATCTGCAGGGCAGCGGTATCATTGGCGCCTGCGCCGTCTGTGACTGTCACCTGGAAATTGTTTTGTCCAATGTCACTGCTGGCGGGGGTGCCAGAAAGTGCACCATCCGCAGCCACAGTTAGCCATGAAGGACCGCTCTCCTTGGAGAATGAAAGGGTGTCCCCAATATCCGGGTCAGAAGCGTCATCGACAATGGTCCCGGTGTAAGGCGAACCTTCTGCGGCGCTGGCTTCTACAACTGGATCGACCAGGAATCCTGGTGGATCATTGGTGTTGAGCACAGTGATCCGCAGCACAGCCGTATCTGATGCGGCTGCTGCATCACTTACTTTAACCGAGAAGTCATTTGTGCCCACATCGCCATTGAGTGGTGTGCCTGAGAGCGTGCCATCGCTAGCTATTGATAGCCATGCCGGACCGCTCTCCTTGGAGAACGTCAGCGTATCGCCAGCATCTGGATCAGTAGCGTTACCGGCAATGCTGCCGTTGTAAGGCGAGTCTTCGGTCGCATCCGATTCGACCACGGGATCAGCCGGGAATGCAGGTGGATCGTTGGTGTTGACCACGGTTATTTGCAGAACAGCTGTATCAGATGCCCCTGCAATGTCGGCGACCTTCACTGAAAAGCCATTTAAACCAACATCGTCGTTGTCCGCCGTGCCGGAGAGAGCGCCATCGCTGCCCACAACGAGCCATGCCGGACCGCTTTCCTTGGAGAAGATGAGCGCATCGCCGACGTCGGGATCTGACGCGTCATCGGCGATTGAGCCACTGTATGCTGAATCCTCAGCAGCACTGGACTCGACAATCGGATCGCTGCTAAATGAAGGTGTGTCGTTAACATTAACAACCGTGATTTCTAATGTAGCTTGGTCTGCTCCACCGTTGCCATCGCTAACTTCAACAATCCAGCTGTTAAGGCCTACATCAGCATTAGCAGGCAATCCGGTAAGGGCGCCATTGGTGGCTATCGACAACCAAGACGGCCCGCTGATCTTTGTGAAAGTCAGGGGATCACTATCAGGATCGCTGGCGTCATCAGCAAGCGTACTGCTGTAAGCCGCATCCTCAGTGCCATCGATTTCGATAATAGGATCGCTGTCAAATGCCGGCGGATTATTGGCCGCGACCAGATCGAATTCCACGTGGAGCAGAGCTGCGGCCGTAGGCTCGCCGTTAAATGATTCGGCTGTCCGAGAGCCCGTACCGCTGATTACAAAGACCATGCTGCTGCCTGCACTCCAGCCCGGCCGATCGACCACCTCCTGAACCAGCGTGGTTAAATCCGGCGATTGGTGCAGCTCGTTGACAGTGTTCCAGGACGGAATGTCCCAAGGTACGCTGGCTGTGGTTGTGGCTCGGGTGGTCACATCATAGAGTGTGCTCGAAAAGGCCGGAGCATCGTCGCTGGCCTGGGCCCAGATCGACACTACGGTCGCGGCGGTATCCACTTCATCGGTCTCAAACTCCAAGTATGCGGCCGTGATGGACGCACCCTGAGGCAGATACACGTTTTGGAAACGCAGACCGCCGGTCTGGTCTTCGTTGTTACCGGGATCATCGCCAAGTTCAACATCCGTACTGGTCAAATCCACTGTGCCGCTCGGGACCAGTTCTTCGACGTCGTCATCGGACTGGGCGATTCGCACATCAACGGATCCACCATCGGACCGCACCGTGATCTCTAATTCCGCTTGCTCCGTGCCGCCATTGCCGTCACTGACCTCGACGGTCCAACTGTTCAATCCGATGTCACCTTCCAAGGGGGTTCCGGACAAGGCGCCGCTGCTGGCAACCGACAGCCAGGAAGGCCCGCTGATCTTTGAGAATGTCAGGGGATCTCCATCGGGATCGTACGCATCATTGGCAACAGTGCTGGCATAAGGAACACTCTTCGTGGCATCGTTTTCGACGACTGGGTCGCTGTTGAACTGCGGTGGGCTGTTAGGAGGGCCGCCAATGAATTCTATGTGCAGTTGAGCGGCTGCCGCAGGCTCTCCATCAAATGATTCGGCGGTCCGTGATCCCGTCCCACTGATCACAAAGGCCATGCTATTACCGGAATTCCAGCCTGCCCGGTCGATTACTTCCTGGACGACATCCTTCAATTCTGGTGATTGGTGATGCTCGTCAACTATATTCCAGGCAGGAATGTCCCAAGAAATACTCGCGGCGGTTTTTGCCCGGCTGGTCACATTATTTACTGTGCTCGTGAAAGTCGGAGCATCATCGCTGGCCTGAGCCCAAATCGACACCAAAGTCGCGCCGGTATCTACCTCATCGGTCTCAAACTCCAGATAGGCGGTGGTGATGGTGGCTCCGGGCGGCACGGTCACGTTTTGGAATCGCAGACCTTCTGTTTGGTCTTCGTTGAATCCCGGGTCGTCTCCCAGTTCGATATCACTGCTCGCCAGATCGATGCTGCCATCCAAGGCAGTTTCCTCGACGTCATCACTCGATTGGCTGATTTGTACGTCGACGGCCCCCGGGACAAAATCCTGGAGCAAAATATGGTAAACATCCGTGTTATCGACGGTTAGTCCGGATAGCTGATCCGCGCCCGTTCCTTTTGCATAAATGGGGACATCAACGCCTGTATGTCCTGTGGTGCTCCAGGTGACCGTGGGATAGTTACCGCTTCCATTGTCCTGGGTGACCATCAGCCCGCCGGTTTCGTGGTCGGCAGTAATCACCATCAGCGTATTAGCCCAGCTGCTATCGTTGCCGGTGTTTTCTACCCAATCGATCACCTTCTGCACGGTGTTGCTGAACTCCAACGACTCATGAATGTTGCGCTCGAGCTCATTGTCATGCCCGGCATGGTCGATGCGTCCTCCCTCAATCATCAGGAAGAAACCATTGGTGGAATTGTTATCAAGGATCGCCAGGGCTGTCGTAGCCATCTCGTCTAGATGGGGCAGCGTGCTGTAACTCCCGTCGAATTCATAAGGTAGGTGACTGCTTCCGAACTGACCGGAAACCATGGTCGCAGTTTCGGTATCCAGGCTTTGCATGCTGCTTCGATCGGTCACCACGGTATATCCAGCGCTGGCTGCGGCTCCGCTGGACAAGCCGTTGGCCCCGCCGCCGAAGAGTACGTGGGGCTGGCTCTGGGTGAGATAATCATTGGCGATGTTGCTGAGATTGTTGCGATCAGGATCGTGAGCGCCAAATCCGGCTGGAGTAGCGTGCGACATATAGGTCGTCGACACCAGGCCTACATTTCTTCCTTGAGCCTTGAACAATTCCAGAATGGTCTCTATCTCGGCACCGCTGCCGGGGTAGGCCATGCTGATGACGC
>DASRZI010000052.1:0-3036 GCA_035686605.1 Candidatus Zixiibacteriota bacterium | reverse complement strand
ATGGGCAAGGAGATATTTGTAAGAGATAAGCCACACTGCAACATTGGCACCATTGGTCACATTGACCACGGCAAGACAACTTTGACCGCGGCCATAACAAAGGTGCTGGCCATGAAGGGCTTTGCAGACTTCAGGGCTTTCGAGTCAATCGACAACGCTCCTGAAGAGAAAGAACGAGGCATCACCATTGCCATCGCCCACGTGGAGTATGAAACTGAAAACCGGCATTATGCACATGTCGATTGTCCGGGGCACCGTGACTATATCAAGAATATGATCACCGGTGCAGCCCAGATGGATGGCGCGATACTTGTAGTCGCGGCGCCGGACGGGCCCATGCCCCAGACTCGCGAGCACGTACTGCTCGCCCGGCAGGTGGAAGTGCCAGCGATGGTTATCTACCTGAACAAAGTCGACATGATGGACGACGAAGAGCTGCTCGAGCTGGTTGAGTTGGAATTACGCGAGTTGTTGGACTCGTACCAATTTCCAGGGGACGAGACGCCAATCGTCCGGGGCAGTGCATTGGAAGCCCTGCAGTCTACGAGCACAGACCTGGATGCGCCAGAGTACGCCAGCATCTGGGAGCTACTTCGAGTTGTGGACGAGTATATTCCGCAGCCCCAGCGTGAAAAGGAAAAGCCGTTCCTGATGTCGGTAGAAGATGTCTTCTCGATAAAGGGCCGGGGCACCGTGGTTACCGGTCGGGTAGAACGAGGCGCGATGACTCCGGGTAAAGAAGTGGAAATCGTTGGCCTGCGAGATGATGTCCGGAAAGTCGTGGTAACGTCGATGGAGATGTTCCATAAAACCCTAGAGTCTGTGGAAGCAGGCGATAACGCCGGTTTACTGCTGCGAGGTGTGAACCGTGAAGAGGTCGAACGAGGCCAGGTTATGGCCAAGCCGGGCAGCATTACTCCGCATCGGGAGTTCATGAGCGAAGTGTACGTGCTGCGCAAAGATGAAGGCGGCCGGCACAAGGCTTTCTTCCCTGGCTACCGGCCCCAGTTCTACATCCGGACCATGGATGTTACGGGCGAGATCTTCCTCCCTCAGGGAGTGGAGATGGTTATGCCCGGAGACCGCGTTGACCTGCAGGTGAAGCTAATCACGCCGGTGGCCTTAGAAGAAGGCAGCCGTTTTGCTATTCGTGAAGGTGGTCTAACTGTAGGCGCCGGTGTCATCACGAAGATTCTTGACTAAAATGCTGGGCATACCCCGAGCAATTATTGTTGACAGAGATGTATCGATCGCGATGCACGAAGGCCATCTAGAGGTATAAATGGCACAAAGAATTCGAATACGACTGAAAGCGTACGATCACAGAGTGCTTGATCAGTCTGCAAAAAGAATCGTTGGTACCGCTGAGAGGACAGGAGCGGAAGTCGTCGGACCAGTGCCCCTTCCAACTCGAATTGAGCGTTTCACAGTTCGTCGAAGTCCCTTTATCGACAAAGACTCACACGAACACTTCGAGATTCGAACGCATAAGCGCTTAATTGATGTGGTGAATCCAGATTCTAAAACGATAGATACACTCATGAGGCTTAATTTGCCGGCGGGTGTCGACATCGAGATCCAGATATAAATATTGAACGAGATTGAGATTCGGCCTTTCGAGCCGAGTTTCAATTTCCAACCGCAAGCGGATGATGCAGCTTTCGCCTGGTGGCTGACAGTCCTGGGAGGTTGTGAATGAAGAGTTTACTAGGCATTAAAGTGGGCATGACCCAGATAATCGATGACATTGGTGCTGTTACACCAGTCACAATTATCCAGGCTGGTCCATGTTATGTGACACAAGTCAAAGACAAAGATTCTGATGGCTACGATGCCGTTCAACTTGGCTTTGGCGAGGTCAAAGAGCAGCGTTTGACAGGGGGACAGAAAGGTCACCTGGGACTGCTCAAGACCGACAATAAACATCCAAATCGTAGGAAGATCTCAGGGGTTCCACCGCTTCGCCATCTGCGTGAGTTTCGTACAAGCAGAGCTTCTGAATACGGGATTGGCCAGTTGCTAACTGTAGAGCAGTTCGATGCTGGCGACCGAGTTGATGTAGCGGCTAAATCCAAGGGAAGAGGTTTCACTGGCGTCATAAAACGACATGGATTTAGCGGTGGTCCTCGTACGCATGGTCAATCCGATAGACAACGTTCGCCGGGTTCGATCGGCGCCACATCAGGCATGAGCCGCGTAACTAAGGGTATGCGTATGGCTGGACGAATGGGAAACGCCCGAGTCACTGCCCAGAATATTGAGGTCATACGGATCGATCCTGAGCGCAATCTAATTGCGGTAAAAGGATCTGTTCCTGGTGCAAAGGGCGGACTAGTAGCCATTCGCAATACAGCGAAGAGATAGTGGAGACTTTCCAATGATAGTGTCTGTACTGAACCAAACAGGACGAGAGATAGGGACGGTCGATTTACCGGCTAGCATTTTCGAAGCCAACGTAAACCGGGATTTGATGCATCAGGCTCTAGTTAGACAGATGGCTAATGCTCGACGCGGGACTCACAATACGAAGACCAGGGCAGAGGTTAATAGAACGACGGCTAAGTGGTACCGGCAGAAAGGTACTGGTCGTGCCCGTCACGGCAGCAAAAAAGCTCCGATATTTGTGGGCGGCGGTGTCGCTCATGGTCCGAAACCGCGTTCCTATCGCAAAGATATGCCTCGCAAAATGCGCAGAGCTGCGATTCGTTCTGCGTTATCTGCGAAATTGGCGAGCGGGGATATTGTGTTTCTGGATGATTTGGTAATTGATTCTCCAAAAACCAAAACCATGGTAGACACCATTAGCAATCTAGCTGATGGAACAAGCACGCTTGTTCTTATTGCCAACGCGGACGAAAACATCGAGAAATCAACCCGCAATATCGCTGATGTCAAGGCTTTACGGGCAAACTACTTGAATATCCGAGACATACTTGGTTATCATAAAATCGTAATATCTTTGGATGCGCTTGAGGTAATCCAAGGCACCCTTGCGATAAATGACAGCACTGCTGTGGAAATTGACATGTCCGGATT
>DASRZI010000051.1:0-4768 GCA_035686605.1 Candidatus Zixiibacteriota bacterium | reverse complement strand
ATTCGGCTGCTGGTTACGCGACGACACGATGATGCCCGAGTTCGGCGAAGGCGACATGCTGATCTTCGGCGGCCGGGATGATACAAGAAACGGCGACTACGCCTGCGCCCACATCGAGGCGGGCACATTGTTCAGGCAGGTTTTTTTCGAAGACGAAACGATCCGGCTGGTGCCCGTCAACCGCCGCTACCCGGAGTTGCGCCTGAACTGCAATAAAGTCGACGCCCTGTTCCGCCTGCTCTACAAGGTGACGCAATACTGAGCGGGCGGCGCAATTGCCTTGAGCATCCGGGGATCGGCGCAACGGCGCCGGGTCTCGAGCCGGAGCAGGTGTCGCAGCAGGTGCAGATAGCGAGGGAACTGGACCTGCCGGGCTTCGTGGTCTTCGAGTACAACCTGCCGTCGGCCCACTCGCTGCTGCCCGGCCTGCGGGGAGGGGTGCGGCCGTAAGGCACGGATCGCTTTGATGCACCTCACTGCATGACGCATTCCTACGCTGGAAACTGGAAGACTGGAAGAAAACGGTACTTGACATTGGCGCATTTGTGTGTACAATAATTGAAGTGGGCCGCAATCGGATCGGCAGCGGCATATAATGGGTGCCTGTACAGCTGAAGGTTGGGACTGACGTAACAGCGGGAAGGGAAAACGATAATGGCAGTTCCTCAATTGACTATCGAGCATGTTCAGGCCATCATTCCTTCGGCCACTGATATCCAGGCGGTGGAGCGTTGTGGCCAGAAGATAGTGTTTTCAGGAATTATTGACGGGAAGAAGTATGCACTTAAATTTATGGCCCCCAATCCCACGCACGCAGGAGACCAAGACCGCGAATCCTTAGACGACGTAACGTCGCGAGCGCAACGCGAAGTCGAAACCATGCAGCAGTGTTCCACGCCTCATTTGGTCAGCATGGGACCAATTGGGTTGAGCACAGCGGATATAGCAGGCAACCCTATCATTTATTTCAGTGAAGAATTCGTGGAGGGTCAGAATTTATATACATACCTTCAGTCAAGCGGCGTTTTTTCTGTTGCAGAATTAGTACGCCTCGCCCTTCATATTTCAGAAGCGGTCAAATCCATTTGGCAATTCGCCAAGATACATCGAGATATCAAGCCAGGGAACATAATGAGGCGAGACATCAATGGTGATTTTGTCCTCTTGGATATGGGACTAGTTTTCGATTTGCAGGACGAACCTCTCTCTGTCTGTCCGGTTGGCACTCCATACTACTTTTCTCCCGAGCAAATGGATTTCGCTAATAGGAGAGCTGTTATGAATTTCCGTTCTGATCTATTTTCGCTCGGAACGGTTTTATACGAGATGGCAACAGGCTGTCACCCTTTTACGCAAGGCGCGGCGAGTACATGGGATGTCTTGGGTAATATCGCCAATGTCATTCCTTTACCCCCGAGCACACTGCGGCCTGAGCTTCCAGAGAAGCTCAGCAACATAATCTTGCGGCTGCTGGCAAAACGACCAGCTCTCCGATATCGCAGCATTGATCTTTTTCAAAGAGCGGTCGCCGAAGTCGAAACTGATGGGGGGGTGTGATGAGTGTCCTGGCACAGTGCGGATATGGACGAGGTCGCAAGATTGAGCAAGGGTTTCATGATGACGTTATGCATGGTGTTATTCTGAGTCCCCGCGACGAACGTCGAGATCGCCTTGAAGAAGCAGTGCACCAGTGGTGCCCCTCCCATCCGCAAGCCTTGGTCATGTTCGATCCGCAATTTTATGCTGCTAACCTGAACAATCCCCGAGACGGGCATCTTAGCGAATACGATTATTACAACAATAATAGCGGGTTGGGACGAACGCATTTTTCGGGAACGCGCATTCAAAGGTACGTTAGGGAATGCCTTGATTATCAGCACCAGACGTTTGGGCGGAACGTCGCCTATTTGATCTCTCCGACTGTCCTCTTCGATGCCTTTCGCGATTCTTGGAGCCAAATTGCGTTGAATATGGCCGTCGAATCGGCGGACTATCACCGCGATCTTAGTTCTCCCCAGCCTTTACTCATTTCACTAGTTATTTCCGAAACCGCATTCCAGACCATGGATGCTGTTGAAGAATTTCTTGACGCTCTTACAGAAATAGATACACAAGGTTTCTATATCATCATCCGCAGAAATTCTTCATCGGTTAACAATGCTATGGAATCTGGCCCATTTGGTCGCTTCATGTATTTCTGCCATGTACTCACAACAATCAACGAATACAATGTCATTGTTGGCTACAGTGATTGGCACAGTTTTCTCCTGCAGGCCGCGGGTGTGACACACACAGCTACCGGTTGGTATCAGAACCTCCGTCAGTTTTCGCTGGCCCGCTTTCAACCATCAAGAGGTGGGCGACGTCCTCGAAAGAGATATTCTTCCGCACCATTGCTATCGTGTCCTCTTGTTACACCCGAGTTACAGGATATCTATCTGGCAGATCTTCTGCCCGGCGTACTCAGCCGCTCGACGTATGATGCTATCATTCGGAACGGTCCGGCTGCTGGAGAAGCAGGCTGGACGGATGAAACAGCTTGCCTAGCCCATTGGCATAGCCTTAATTCACTATCGGAGCATGTATCCGCTCGTCCTACACAGAAAGCACGGATTGAAGAAGCCGAGCATTTAATGCATAATGCGCTGACTCTGTACAATCAGCTAAGTAGCCAGAATGTTTCTTTTGATCCCTCCACGGGACCAGATCATATTTATGAGTGGCAGGATTCTCTTCAGGAATTTCGTGCATTATCGGGTCTGTAATGAGTAAAGGTATAAGCGCACCCAGCTCCCGGTTCGGGTATTCTGAAAAGGAGATGGCGCAAGCTTTTGAGCGCCTGCTTCGAGCCAAGAAAGGACTGCCTGAACTCGGAGGTTTTGATGCAGTCTACAGCGAGATCACGTGCCGGCAAGGACGGCCTGACTTCATCGCTTTGCGGTACAAGTCTTCTCGTGCTATGCGGAAGAGATTGGCCGTACCAGGTCTTATCGGCCCTGCCATAGTCCAACACCTTAGAGTTGGATCTCCACGTACGCTTGACTATCTCGTACAAAAGCTAGAGTTTGGCCGCAGGTCGATTCAAGGTGCTCTTCGAGAGATGGTCGAAAATGGATGCATTGAGCAACGGGGAGACGGGGGTTATGTGCTTGCGACCCGAATGAACAACGAAAAGCCGGAGATATGGGCTTTTGAGCTCAAATTGAACAATCCGAAGAAAGCCGTCTTTCAGGCCCAGCAATGCAGAGCGTATGCAGAACGATCAATCATTGTTGTTCCGCCTGGTCAAGAGGCGAACTACGATCGTTTTGACGGCACTCTGCAGCGCTGGTATATAGGCCTATCAACGTTTGATCCGCTCACTGGGCAGTTTCGTGTTGTGAGGAAGGGGAGAAAGGCAAGAGCGCTATCTCCGGCACACCAGATATATACGCTGTCGCAGGTCGCAAGGGCGTATGAATGATTATATGTCGCGAAGATCTTCCCCTGCCGTCGATTGGCTTCAGTGAACGTTATCGTTCAGCTCACAAGAATAGCGACGATCACAATGCTCACCCCGATGCATGTTCAGTATCTGGTCGGACTGTGCTGTCTGCGGCATACTCCAGAAGCTGTGGACATTACAATCGGTGCAATGCTTGCTGATGAGGCATCGGGTACGGAGCGCGATGTTGATGTCGCAGTTACTGTACGCAAAGACGGGCAACCCATCGAAGTCATCGCTGGCTATGAGGTGAAGAACGAGTCCAAGCCGCTTGACGTCTCGAAAGTTGAGCAACTGTGTGTCAAACTGACAGATATTCCCTCTTTGAATCATCGCGCCATCGTCTCTGCCAGTGGTTACAGCGATTCAGCGGTGCACAAGGCCGAACATCATGGAATTGAACTCTACGAGTTCGCTCGATGGAATGAGCCAGTTCGCGATACGTTCGTCAGGACGGCGTTAGAAGGTCCACCCAGCAAGTCTCTTCTTTTCAGCGGAATAGGGCTTGATTGGATCAAGGCTACTGCCTGCATAGTCACGGCCCCACCGTGCCAACCCGGCGCTGGTCATGCGGCCATTGACGCTACCCGGCCAGTCTTTGATCAAGCTGGCAACCCACACCCTACTTATCAGCACCTGGACGCTCTTGTGCAAGCCGTCCGTCAGGACGCTGCAACAAAACTCAAGAACCGGCCGGAGATTGCCGCCGCTAGGCTTCAGCCGAGCAAGATACCGCCTTCCGAACTGGCTGACGGCTACTATGGGGACGCTATCCCAGTCGATGACATTAGGATCCAGATCGGGGAGATTGTCTATGTCGATAGTGGTGGGACGTTGAGTCGAATAGAGGAAATCCGGCTCTTCGGCGAGGTGCAATGGAAGCGAGAGCGCATTCAAGCCGAGTACCACGTAATGCGCCAGTACCGCACGTCTGAAGTGTATGCCGGCGCCGCCGTCGCAAGCGTTCCGGGCCATGAAGGTGTACTGCTGGCAGTTCTGCTATCGCCGAAGTCATCGCGTGCTATGTTCACGCCGATCCATCTGACAGCTACCCAAAGAAATGCTATTCGCCGGCTGAGGATCCGTTGAGCGTTCGCACGGTTCACTGCAACCGGCAGAATCATGTTGCCCAACAAATGGATTCCCCTTTCCGCCCATTCTACCACCCTTGATTTCATTCCGGCTTTCAGCTACACTTCGCACGCGATGCGTCTGTTCAGGCCGCATGGCGGCCGGCGCGTGTGATGTTGCCGTGTAACGGAGATATCAGCGGTGAATGTAGTA
>DASRZI010000050.1:0-8882 GCA_035686605.1 Candidatus Zixiibacteriota bacterium | reverse complement strand
CCCAGCCATCGTCGTCGAAGGCGCGCCTGAAAACCTCAGGGATATCCACTATGTCGCGATCGCGGGTCATTTAATGCTCCTCACAGGCTGCTTGACCAGAAGACTGGTCTTGGCCAACGTGACTCTGGTCACGAGAAATCGGCGGGGCAGGTGACCAGCAGACTGGCCTTGGGCAGGGGCGTTGAATCCGGGTTTTTTCTCTCCATAAGCTGCAAGCATTCCGATAGACAGACCTCATCGTCGCTAAATGGCTGGATCTGCGTGATTGAAGCAGCTCCGCCTTCCATTTGACTTGTGTTCCTTCCATTGTATCCTGTTTTCAATACCTGCATTAGCCGATTAGGGTTGTGCTTATAAATATCGGCCTGGACCGATAGGGAAGTGATAGGAGAGGATAGCAGGTAGAATTAACGAGATACTGGGGACGAGGTATAAGGTCCTGGCGTAAGTACCTGGTATTAATACCTGGTATAAATACCTAGTATATGGATTCTGATGGTGAAGTGAATTCGAGGTAGATCATGACGGTAGAGACATTATCAATCGACCTGCAGACCGGGGGGAACGGTGATATGCAAGATATCACCGTGAAAGTGGAAAGCGTTGTTTCGCAGGCCGGAATGCGGAATGGAATCGTGACGATATTTTGCCCGTCGGCGACAAGCGCGCTGACGACGATCGAGTATGAATCGGGTTGTATCAACGATCTGCAGCGTTTGTTTGACGAGATCGTTGACCCAGCGCGCCATTATGCCCACAATGCCCGCTGGGGTGATGGGAACGGACATAGTCACGTCCGGGCTGCCCTCCTTGGGCCATCACTGACCGTGCCGTTTGTGGATGGCCGGCTTACTCTCGGCACCTGGCAGCAGATTATCTATGTCGACTTTGATAATCGTCCGAGACGGCGGTCGTTGGTGGCCCAGGTTGTGGGGGATTGACGAGAGGACTGACCAGAAGACTGGTCTTGGTCTTGGCCAACGTGACTCCGGTCACGAGAAATCGGCTGGGGGGCAGATGGCAAGGGGGCAAGTAGCAGGTAGCAGGGGCTGACACGGAATACTGACCGGAAGGCTGGTCTGACGAGAGGGCGGCCACAAGGGCCGCATCTACTGTAGATGAGAAATGGACTGGCATGCTCGCGAAAGAGGCATTCGTAGGGGAAAGGCAACCAGGAAGACAGGTTCTGGTATCATGCAGGCTATCCGCGGGTTGCCTTTCCCGCATGGGTCGAACTGAGATTGAAAAGTGTGTCCGCCCATGATTGGTAGATGATAGTAAGCGTGTAGGGGTTGGAGGTTTGGTACTTAAACAACAGGAGAGATTAGATGGAACAGTATAGAACAGAGCAACCAGAGGAATCGCTGGATCCGGAAGATTGGTCGGCCATGCGCGCCCTAGGGCACCGGATGGTTGATGACATGATGACCCTCCTTGAGACGGTCCGCGAGCGGCCGGTGTGGCAGCCGGTGCCGCAGGAGGTTAAGGCCTTTCTTCGCCAGCCAGCCCCACAGGAGCCGCTAGATCCGGAGCAGGTCTACCAGGATTTTCGGGAGAATGTCCTGACGGAGAGCACGGGTAATATCCATCCTCGTTTCTGGGGATGGGTGATGGGGACTGGGACGCCAATGGGGATGTTGGCTGACATGTTAGCAGCTGGGTTTAATCCCAACATGGGCGGAGGGGATCATGGGCCTGTCTATGTCGAGAAACAGGTCTTGAACTGGTGCAAGGAGATGCTCGGTTTCCCTGCCGATGCCAGCGGGCTGCTGGTCAGTGGAGGATCCATGGCCAACCTGGTGGGGCTGACTGTGGCGCGCAACGCCATGGCCAAGTTTGACCTGCGGAAACAGGGATTAGATGGATCTCACCCGAGAATGATGGTATATGCATCAAGCGAGGTGCACAGCTCGGTCCAGAAATCGATAGAACTTCTTGGGTTGGGAAGCGACTCGCTGAGACTCATTCCAGCCAATAACAAGTTTCAGATTGATGTTCAGGCGCTAGAGGAGGCTGTTGCCCAAGATCGACAGGCGGGACTCGAACCATTCTGTATCGTTGGCTGCGCAGGTACGGTAAACACAGGCGCTTTTGATGATCTTGAACGACTGGCTGAAATCTGCCAGAAAGAAGGAATGTGGTTCCATGTGGACGGGGCTTTCGGCGCCTTGGCCGTTTTATCACCGGAGCTGAAGCACCTGACGTTGGGCATGGAGAGGGCTGATTCACTGGCCTTTGATCTGCACAAATGGATGTACATGCCGTTTGAGGTCGGATGTGTCCTGGTGCGACATGAGGAGCCGCACCGGCGGTCGTTTTCGCTCACGCCGGATTATCTAGTCCACAGCGATCGAGGCATGGCAGGTGGTGGGTCGTGGTTTAGCGAATATGGTGTACAGCTCACCCGGGGTTATCGGGCACTCAAGGTGTGGATGTCGCTGAAGGAGCACGGACTGGAGAAGTACGGCCGGCTCATCCAGCAAAATGTAGACCAGGCTCGATATTTGGCCGAACTTGTGGAAGAGGAGCCGGATCTTGAGCTCCTAGCACCAGTTCCATTGAATATCGTCTGTTTTCGGTTCGCCCCACTGGATCTTGATGAAGCTTCCTTGAATGACTTGAACAACGAAATTTTGCTACAGCTGCACGAGAGCGGCACGGCCGTTCCGTCGAGTACGATGATTAATGACAAATTCGCCATCCGGGCCGCAATTACCAACCATCGGAGCCGGAGAGAGGATTTTGATCTACTAGTTCGAGAGGTGTTGAGGATTGGCAGGGGCGTCGGAAAAGTAAGCAAGAATAGCTCGCAGATGAGGCGGATAGTACGCTGATTAACGCAGATTAAAAGATCAGCGAAAATCCGCGAGCTATCCATTAGCAGTCGGCTCCAAAACCGAAAACTGATGACGCAGATCTTGCACTACGCGCAAGCGTTGATTTTCTCAGGTCTGCCCTGAACTGCGCAGATAAGAACAGCGATGTCTGAGACCTGTTATTGCGATAAATACAACGCACCGGCAGGTGCTTCGCACTGATGAGAAGAGAGGGCGGACCGTGGACGGAACGCCCTCTCTTTATTTATCTACGATTGATCGCGGAATCCAGATCCTCGTCATTATGAAAGCTGACGAAGGCCGGATTACCTTATTGATTGAATTAGACGCTTGATTTCCTGCGCAGGACCAAGCCAGCGACGGCGACCATCGCCACCAGGGCTGCGAACACAGCCGGCAGGAGGAAATTGGTCGATTGGGCTTCAAAGCCGCTCAAGGCGACGCTTGTAGGCGCCTGCTGCGTCACTGTGGCTGTGTCCGTGCCAGAAATAATGACGGTGCCATCCCCGTCGGAGACTGACCAGGTGGCCACATTGACCGTCGTCTCGGTGATAGTCGCTGTCATCGTGAAAAAAGCCGATCCTCCAGGCCCAACATCCGCAACGAAATCAGGACCCAGCAGCGTGCCTAACATATCGTCTTCCACAGTGTGGTAAGTGAGCGTCGTCGTACCGGTATTATCGAGGTAGTAGCAGTAAGTGACATCGACACCACCACCGCCGGCCGGTACGGAAACAGAATCGGTCGTCGCGCAGACGCTAGGATCCAACCCTACGGTCTTGTCGAAGGTCATGTCCGGCACGAGTGCCTCGTCACCCCAGACGTTCATCACGATCATCATGTCTGGGAATCCGATCGCGCTGGTGGGTAAGGGATCGTTAAGTCCACAGTCGGGTGCAGCCAGGAAACTGTCGTCAGTCTGGCCATTAGCGTTAGACCCGATAAAGAGAGTATTTCCGGCTGTCACACCGTCCGGAGAAAAGAACTCAGCAACCAGTGTTGATCCTGCGGGAACAGCGGCGACTATCGGATACATCATCTTGGTAAGGGCAGCGTCTGGTACACTCACATCGACCGAGGCAATGAGTGCAAAATTGGCGTAAGTAAAGGGATCAGCCGAATCCCATGTGTATAAATTGACCGTTGCCGGCTGCGTCCCATTGGCGCCTACGGCGCTCTCGATGCCTACCTCCACGTCCGTTACGTCAAAGCCGCCGGCTATGCCAAAGTCGGAGAGCGTGAATCGCCGCAAATACCCATTAGCGACGGTAAAACCCGTCGCCGTGTTTCGACAGGCCACTGAGCCGGCGACAATAGCTTGACTGGCTGAGTGCGTAAGAGAAATGGCACCCTGCGCCTGTACGCCTTCGATAGGATCGGCCGCAACTGCGGCGCTGTTTCGCGAAAAGGAGGCGGAACCGTCCCCAGCAAGTACCAGGGGAACAGTCAGAAGAGCGATCGTAAATACGAGAATTCCAACTACGATAATGCTGCGTTTTTTCATTGTTAATCCCTCCAATCTATTGTCCATTAAGACGGTGCATCATTTTGATGCGTTTTTAGGGGTTGGAAAAGGGAGAAGTCAAAAACCACCAAACCAACCTGAAATCGACTGGTACCTCGACGGGTCGTATATCTGGCAGTTTCTCACCTCCTTCCTATCCTTGGCCTCTTGTGAAACCTGGAATGGTGTATCTATGTCGGACAAGCTACCAATCAGGGAGAAAGAACGCCTTCGATTGGCAGAATCTAACATTAAAGACAGATTAGTCCAACATTATCGGCACATTAATTGTACCAACGGGACCCCATAATCGTCAAATCAGATCAAGGGGAAAGGGGTAAGGGGAAGGGGCATGTAGCAAGTGGCTTGCTGAGGAGGACCGGTCTAGGGCAAGGAGCAGGAAGGGAGGTGTAAGAGGCAGGGCGATTGGGACAAGATTCCCATCTGCGGCAGTTGATCGATTTGCCCTTTGTTGATGGATTATATGGCTATCCGGTTGCATGCGAGGACGGCTGTGATCAAACCGGCAAACCTGGGATCTTGAGTGTCCTCTCTCTCATAGCGATAATGAATTTACTGCACGATCACTGCCAGCTTGAATAAGCCGTAAACGAAGTAGAAGCGAATAGCCGACACATCCCGCTCGCTATTTCTCGAATCCTTGGACCTAGATTGCCGCAGCGCAGTGCTCGTGACTGGACCGATACGAGTGTGACAGTTCTCAACTATTCAAAGACATCCCCAAACCCGTACGAAATCAGTGAGAAGAGTCGGAATTGGCCAAGGTCGAATATCATGCTCAGTTATTCGCCATAAGAACAGATCAATCTCCTAATCTCAATATTCCCGTAGATATCAGTAAATTGGCGCCTCGACCCCATAATCCCGCAGAATCTGGCGGGCGACGACGCTCTAGTGTACCTCGTCCGGCCTGTCGTAAATGCGGGCCGCGCGTTCATGGCGGCACCAGTGGGCCAGGGATGTGTCGTCGGTGACTCCCAGCCCACCGTGGACCTGAATGGCCCGGTCGATGACCTTCTGGAGCAGGCCGGCAGCGAAGAACTATTTAAGAGAGATCTCGATCCGAATTACGCGTTGGCCTTCACGGTCTAGCTTGGTTGCCGGGTCCAGCACCATCAGTAAAGACGCGTTGATTCCAGCCCGACTTTCGGCGATCCAGACCTGGACCGCCTGACGGGTCTCCAGCGGTTTACCAGGAGCTGCAATCCGCCAAGACTGACGATTTGGAGATAGACATGGACGGTTGGGGGAGCCAGCACCGGTCAAGCTTGCGATCTGACTTTAGCCTGCGGGCATGAGAACAGGGTCCCTCAACATGATTGCATCTTTCAATGTGGAGCCAGACAAGAAGGTGAAGCGAGGTGTTGCGTATCGGTCGCGATGCTGACAGGGTTTTCCACACATGGCTGGACTAAGGCGGCGTTCCAGTGGGGAGGATGGGTGATTGATGGATCAATGATTGATGGATCAATCTTGATGGATTAATCGCTGGAAAATCGGACTGCGGGTATATAAACCCTATCAGAGGCGACTACTACTACCCGGCTGGTGGTTTTGTTGCCTTCGTCCGACTCTTCTATGTGGCCTTGGGGATCAACGATGACGAATACAGTATGAGCCCCGGGCGCGACATCTGACCAGGTGACGGACACGATCTGATGGTCACCGCAGCCAACTAGCGAAACGAATTGATCCTCTCCGATCTGTTCTCCCGCTGCATCCGGATCCCCGTCAAAGAAGCGCACCGTGACCGGCCCTGTGGGGGTTATCATGTTCCCGCTGTTGGCGACGGCAGCGCTCAAGGTCATGGTGACCGGATCGACAGGCGAGAAGGGGGAAGACGGATCGATGGAGATCAGGGATGGATAGAGGTCAATCTCGGATTCTATACCGGCGACATAGGCCGCATAATTCAGACCCATGGGCGAGAGTTGGTACAGGTTGTCTGGATCAAACAGCCAGCCGTTAAAGTAAGTATCAGTTGTACTGTACCAAGAGAGCTTCTGGACCAGCCGGTATTCGTCATTCGGATTCCCCAGGCGCACATCGGTCGTGTTCAGCAGATAGTTAAAAGTATTGTTCATGAAATCATTCACTCTTGATGGGGGAAATCCTAGAAAAGGAGGCATCAAGATACCGTACTCAGTCAGGTAGAGGGGAAAGCCGAGATAACCTCGATCGGCCATCCACTGGCGGAAGCGCTCTATTCTCTCGGCGAACAGAACCAAGTTGTCATTGTCATCGACCGTAAGAATCTCTCCTGTCAGGACGTCTACCCCCGGGGGAATCTGTGCTCCCCAGCAATCGGGCAGGTCGCAGCTAACTTCATTGAGGATGAAGCCGTGAATGCTCCAACCATCCACGGGCATCTGGCTGCCTTCGGCAGCCTCATAACTATCGAGGACCATATCCAGATACATGAGGCGTACCTCTGTGGCTTGGACGATGGATCCAGCGAAGATTTTGGCAGTTGGATCAACCCCCTTGATCAGATAATAGAGTTCGTGGTAGGCAGAAGCATAAACGTGGGGTTCCAGATTGTTCTGCAAAATTGCGTCAGGTTCGTTTCCGATGAGCCAGGTCGCACCTGGATTGCCGGCGATAGCAGCCTGCAATTCCGAACCGCTGGGAGCGTAAGCGAAACCGTTTTGTCCAACCTGGCTTATGCTGATTAAAGGGGCATAGTCCGCCCCGTTGGGCTCAGAAGGGTTTGGTGACGCCTGATAATTCAGGTACCAGCCTATGCGCAGAGGTGACATATCGAGCTGGTCTATTGAGCCGTCCGCGTTGACTCCAAAATCACACAAGGGGCCTTCGGCGTCCACAATTGGTACTTCCCCCGGACTGCTTGCGGGCACGGCGGCACCATTGACAACGGCGGCGAGCGAGCCGACGATCGTTAGGGTCATCAATCCAATCAGAAGATAGACTGGGGCCCGACCTCGAGACCGGTTAGTGAGTACCTTCTTCCCGCCGCTTTCTTGGTCCATCATCACCAATCCACCTCTACATAGACAGGCTGACCGCTCACATTGACCGTTACGTACCCGTCTACCTGCCCATCTTGTCCATCGGATAGAGGATAGGAGGAGCCATAAATATCACGAACGGTGACCAGCGAGGCGGGAATCAACAATGGCTTCACCTCGGTTGAATCAACGGGATCCAGCCAGGCGACGTAAACTGACCGCTGGTGTACATTGTCTTTGAATTCGTAGGCTTCCATATCTGGTGCTCCGGTCTCATTCAGCGGCAGAACCCGTTGAAAATGAGCCGAACGCAATTCTGAATCGATTACCTGGAAAGCGACAAAGGATGGTTTGATGTGGGGTTGGGTCTCGTTCGTTACAAGACCATTCTCATATTGGTATGTACCACCCGGATCGTAGAGCATCCACCAGATCATGAGTTCCGATCCAGCAGCCATATTCTGGGTAAAAAGTTCGACGACAAACCTGGCCTGATCTTCTGGGTTGCTGGCAGTCGGTGACTCTGGATCTCCCGGTTGATTACTGTGCCAGCCGGACTCAGTTATTACGAAGGGCTTGTCCGGATAACCGTAAGAGGCAAGTTTGTCTTTGAGAAAAGCTGCCTTCTCAAGAAGGCCGGGACTTTTGTGATCGGTCCAGTTATACCAAAAGATGGGGTAGACGTGGAAGTTCATGAAGTCGAAGTAGTCTCCACCACCAGCGTTCAACACATCGTCAATAAATTGGCGATCGAAATGGCCGTTCTGATCTACAAACCAATCATAGGCAAGGCCTCCAAAGACCACCTTTGCGGCCGAATTTGCGCTCTTTACGGCCGGGTAAGCAATCGACAGCATGTGGGCATATTGAGATCCCTCGCCGCCCCAGTGTGGCTCCAGATTTGGACCCACTAAAGCGTCCGGTTCATTGTAGAGCTCCCAATGGTTCACTATGGGCGAATCGGGTGCGTCCTGAAACCCGTCTCCATCGTAGCGTTCGACCGCTGCCTCGACGAAGGCGGCAAAGGAATCAAGATCATCCAGGTTTATTGGGCCGTTCTGGTAAGCTGCTGCCCAATGTGGGTTATCGCTGATGGTGGCTACTACAGAAAAGGCTCCTGAATCTGTCTTGGCGGCTTCCAGGGCTATATCGGCCGATGCCCAATCATAAGTTGCGGTCACGGCTTCGGTCGGTTCTATGCTGGCCCAGCTAATCGGAGCCCGGACCCAGGTCGCGCCGCTGTCGACAAGAAACGGGTAGTAATTACTTGCTGGCCCTGTTCTCCCGTACATCTGAACCCCAAAAACAGGGGCGTTTAGGGTCGGATCGTGCCTATTGGTTAGGAATGGAAGGAGGATTGGATCGGGATCCACCATCCTAGCCTGACCGCCCTCGATTCCCATGGCGGCTGAGGCACCTGCCAGCAATGCAATCATCACGGTAACTATGACTAGGGCTAATCTTGCGGCAGATCTACTTAAGGACATGACAATCAGTTGAAGAGAGTAGGTAGGAAGGTATTGTAGGAATAAGGAGGACGCCAGGTTGCGA
>DASRZI010000049.1:0-13130 GCA_035686605.1 Candidatus Zixiibacteriota bacterium | reverse complement strand
CGTCGCCCATTTTCCACGCCATGACTGGCGCCCATTGTATTGATGAAATACCTTAATGGATGTTTGGTCAGCCAATAGGTGGACAAGGGCCTATCCGTGCTCGCCCTGTGTCGCCAGCAGTTCTCCGTATAAACGGCTGATTTCGTAGACGCCAGGCGATTGCTCCAGGAGCTTGGATAAAGCAGGTCTCCGCCTAGTTACTGTGCAATTTTCGACGTCGTGGGTATGGGCCGTTCCTCGAATCTAATATAATTGGGCTGTTAACATAGAATCCGAAAACTCGACATTTGATTTCTATCGTCGGGAAAGGTGCTGTTCATGACACGTCTATTGGTCATCGGAGGAGCATCATTCGATGTTCTGCATTTGAAAGAGCGAACTGTTGCTAGTGCGGGCGGCGCAGGCTTGTATACCGCGATGGCCGCATGGCGCTGTGGAGCCCGAGCAGCTATGTTCAGCCCGCGCCCTGATCCTTGCCCAGAAAATTTACAGCTTGTGGCTCAGTATTTATCAGAATGGCTGGGTCCGGCTGTTGATCCGGGGCAGCTGCCACAGTTTGAGATTTCCTACCGGGGGGAAGAAACCAAATATCTCAAAGTTTCGCTTGGCGCTGAAGCAGAGCTTTCACCAGATATGCTGCCACTGGACCTATCCACATATGATCACGTTCACGTGACACCTCTTCGTGACGCGGCAGTGCAGTTGTCTTTTATCCAAGCTTGCCGGCAGCGCGGCGCGAAACGGATTTCTGCCGGAACGTATCCACGGGAAGTAGATAAGCAACCGCAAGCCGTGCGTGAACTCCTGGCCCATACAGATTGTTTCTTTCTGAATCGCATGGAAGCAACTGCCTTGTTCGGATCCCTTGAATCTGCCAATACCGAGCCGGGAAAAGTTCTCTATGTCACCCTAGGCGAACAGGGAGCTTGCGTTATAAATGGAGATAGCCGCACATTGATTCCGGCGGTTTCGACCACAGAAGTGGATCCAACTGGGGCCGGAGATAGTTTCTGCGGAGCGACATTAGCCTATCTGCTGCAAAACAAGCATCCCATCATGGCCGCGCGCCAGGCAACGGCACTGGCCGCTGAGATGATCGCAGAGGTGGGTCCAGCCGCGCTCTTGACCGGGGATCCGCCCCCAGGCGCGCCTCTGGATCCGCGGGTCCGAGTCAATGATGAACAGGTGCGGACGGTGGCCGAGAAGATGTCAACTCTCCCTGAAGTGGCTTCGTTTTCTTTTGTCAGCCCGGAACTTCCACCTGTTGGACACGTGAAGGCGCTGGAGTATTTTTTCGCGACCACGCTGCAGCAGTTTAGTTTTTGGTCGGTTAGGGACGACCGCTATTTCCGGCCGCTGATCGCTAAGCTCGGAGGCGTCGACCAGAAGGGCTCGGACTATCTATGGGCGGCGTTCAGTCGCCGGATCGAACAGGACCCAGAATTCTGCTCTCCAGAAGGGCAGGCGAATCTCAGCCGCCAGGAATTGTTGGGGGTCTTTCGAGCGGACGATGGGAGAGATCCGATGCCAGCCCTGGATCTACACCTGGAACTGGCGCGCCGTTACGGTCGAGATATGCTCGCCCTTCAGCTCACCCCGGAAACTGTGCTGCAGGAGGCGGTGAGCTCCGCTCAGCCTTTGCAGACGTTCTTGGGTTTGCTCGATCAGATTGGCGGATATAAGGAAGATCCATTGCGCAAGAAAAGCAGTTTACTGGCTGTGATCCTCCACGATCGTCCCGAAAAATTCCTGCCGCTGCGGCCAGACGAGCAGGTGGCGCCTATCATTGACTATCATTTGATGCGTTCCTGTTTGCGGGTCGGGCTGATCGATGTGATTGATGAGGAATTGAGGGGTAAATTACTCAACAGACAAGTCGTTTCGGCCGATGAGGAATGGGCAGTCAGGTATCCTTCCTACCAGGCCGTCGACCGAATCGTTGCCCTCTCTGGCAAAAGTTCAAGCGCTGTGGACCAGTATTTCTTCGGCGCGCGAAAGCGCTGCCCCGAAATGACTGAACCAGAATGCGGGTCCTGCGAATTGGATCCAGTGTGCGCCCACCGCAAAGGTCTGTTTCAACCCGTCCTACGGACAAGTTTTTATTAGCATTTGAGACGGCGCGATTGGCTGTTTCTGCTGCTCCCCTTCACCACCGCAAAATATCTACTACATGTGGTTCTTAAATCAAATCGAACCAGGATCACCATCAGACCGGTAATGAATAATAGAGCGGGCTAGAAGAATCTCCCCCTATAGATCATTCAGTCTTTTCGGCCGTTAGGAGTATGGAGATTTGGGATGGATCGCGCAAAAGAGTGCCGTGTTCCACGTCTTCAGTGACGATGCCGGCTTCCCGGACCCGGGCGAGGACCTTGTCCAGTTCGGCCCTATTGGGCAGGACGATGGTGAAGTATCGCAGGCCTAGCCAATCCAGCAGTAGTGGCTGAGCCCCCTCCCCTTGCTAGGCATTGAAAGCGATCACGTGCGGCCGGTCCAATTCCACATCGGCAAATCGAAAACCGGGGACGATCACCCCTTCCTTAAAGCCCAGCACATCCCGGTAGAAGCGCATCAAATCCTCGAGATTTGACCCGTAAAGATGAACATGACCCATCATCGTGTCCTCGGGAAGGGGATCGTGAAGGTCGTCCTCTGGTGAAAGCTCGCGGAACAACGGTGGCGAAAATGTAGAAAGAGGCCGAGCCCCAGATCTCTTCAGAGTGGGCGAGCTCCACAAGATCGCGACGAGACGTTTCGAACTAGGGTACAAAATTAACCCGGAGGTTATAGGGGTCCTGGTCATTCATTGTGCCGTCGTTACTGATGAATACATAGTAGTGACCGGCGGGCTGAATACCAGCATTTACGGTCTTGTTTGTGCCAGGATTACCGTTGCTACCCACTAGCTCCCGTGAACTACAGCTATCGCCTATGAAGACGGCCACCTGTCCAAATAGAGGCACGAAATTCGTCACCTCCACTATTAATGTGCCACTCCCAGGTAAATCGAATTGATACCAGTCTACCGGATCATTCGGTAGAAATTCGTAGCTATTATTTGGGTAAATGGTGTGTGCTTGATCGCAAATATCGTTAGGTTCGCCATCAATCGACTCTTTCAGAGTCAGGGGGAGGAAAGTATAGTAGATCTTCTCCAGCACGGTAGTTAATTCAGCTGCATCGTTATTGCCTGACACTGGGTCAGTTTGATTACCAGAAACAGTCGCTGTGTTTATTATCGTGCCGATTGTTTCCGCATCCACCCTGACCACGATCGTAACCACCTTGCCTGTTTGGGCGCTCAATGGACCTATATCACAACGGATCGGTTCTGTTGCGTTACAGCCAGTGCTCGCGGAGATGAAAGTGCTCTCAATTGGCAGAGTGTCGGTCACAACGACGCCAGTAGCACTGGATGGACCTGCATTTTGGATCTGTATGGTATAGATCAACATCTCGCCGGCTACGAGCGGGTCTGGGGAGCTATCTTTGCCGATAATCAAGTCGGCCTCAGCCACAACACCGGTAACCTCCAAGGCTTCGTCGTTAGCGGGATTTGGATCAGATGTCGTGCTGATCGCAGAGGCCGTATTCTCAAGCGGCTCTGTCTGGCCAGGCGCAACGTCCACGAGGATGCTCACAGTGGCGGACTCACCATTACCCAGATCTCCTAAGGCGCAGGTGATGGTCACGGTGCCAATACCGACGACAGCGCAATCATCACCCTGGCTGGGTGTGGCTGACACAAACAACACACCAAGAGGAAGAGTGTCACTCACAACCACATTAGACGCATCCGATGGACCTTCGTTCGTTGTAGTAAGTAGATAGGTCAGCGTGGTGCCGGCCGTTACTGGATCCACCGAATCGGTTTTTACGATTCCGAGATCTGCGACGCCGACAACTAATGATGATTCAGTAGCGCCATCGTTAGCCGGATTGGGATCGACACTATCACTTGTCACAATCGCCGAATTGGACAATACACCCGTAGTCCACGATTCAACGTCCACTACTAGAGTGGCGGTGACGACTGACTCTACCAGAAGGGTCGCCAAATCACATGTCACTTCATTGCCGGTCGCAAGGCAGCCTGTTCCCAGGCTAGTCGTTGACGAGACATATATCGTCCCAGGAGGCAAGCTGTCGGTGACGATCACGTTCATAGCCGCTGATGGTCCGCTGTTGCTAATACTTAGCGTATAGGTTAAGTGCGTTCCGGCAACTACAGGGTTGGGCAAACCAATCTTCCTCATGCCCAGGTCACTCTCAACCGTCACGATTGAGAACTCTACCACGCTGTTGTTCTGCGAGTTGGGATCGCTCTGGTCGCCGGAGACATTCGCGAGGTTCTCTATCGGTCCTGACGCAAATGGATCGACTTTAACGACAATTGTGATACCCGCGCTGGCGTTTAACGACAGTGATTCTAGGTCGCATAAGATGGTCGTGACTCCAGTACAGCCGGGACCCTGGCTGGCAACAGCAGATTCTATTACGACATCGCCGGGCAGGTTATCAATCACTTCCACGCCGGTCGCATCAGACGGACCTGTATTGCTGACTGTAATCGTATACGTCAGCAATTCTCCAGCCAAAACTGGGCTTGGTGCGCTATCCTTGCCGATTACCAGATCAGCCCAGGCTACCACGCCGGTGACCTCAGAGTCGATGTTGTTGAGAGGATTCGGGTCAATCATTGTGCTGCCCACATTGGCGCTGTTTTGAAGCGGCTCCGTTTGGCTCGATTCAACGTCAACGACGATGGTGACAGTCGCACTGGCCCCATCAATCAAATCACCCAAGGCACAGATAACAGTCGTAGGGCTTACGCCGACGACAAGACAATCCTGACCTTGGCTGGACACGGCCGATACAAACGACACGCCACCAGGCAGCGTGTCGGTCACCACTACGGCTGACGCATCCGACGGACCTTCGTTATTGACGGCGATTAGATAGGTCAGGGTTGTACCAGCCGCGATCGGGTCTACCGAATCGGTTTTTATGATTCCGAGATCGGCTACACCAATTACTGGCGTCTGTTCGGTGGCTTGATCGTTTGCGGGATTGGGATCTGTGCTGTCACTGGTCACCCCTGCTGAATTCAGGAGGATGCCCGATTTTGCCGAATCGACAGACACTTCTATTGTGATAGTCGATACCGAGCTTACCGCCATCATACCCAGGTTACAATTCAACTCGGTTGCTCCGATACAGTCATTCCCATTATCGTCTACTGCCGATACAAGTGTCACTCCTGTGGGTAAACTATCGGTGACAACTACATTCCTGGCCATCGACGGACCACCATTATTAACGGAAAGGGTATAGCTGAAGTTTGTCCCAGCAACTGCCTGGTCGGCACTGCCTGTTTTGCTGATGCCGAGATCACTCCAAGCCACCACGTTTGTCAGCTCAATCCCACTGTTATTCGTCGAATCGGGATCAGGCGTATTGCTGAACACCGTGGCTGAGCCAGAGATCAATCCAATGGTGTCCGAGGATACTTCAGCGAAGATCGTGACGGTGACGGTCTCGTTCACAGCAAGGTCACCAAGAGCGCAATTGAGTACCGTATTGACGGGTGTACAGTCGGGGCTGGAAATGAATATCACTTCTTCTGGTAGGATAGAATGAATCACTGCCTGCCGGGCGACTGACGGGCCGCTGTTGGTTACTATGACGGTATAGGTCAGGCTTTCTCCGGCGATCACTGGATTGGGTGAACCATCAGTACCTATGCTTAGATCAGCTGAGCCGACAACGGTCGTATTTTGATTGGCTATACTGGTTTTTGTACCTTCAGCGCCAAGTAAAGCCGCGTTGTTGATCTGTCCCAGTACATAGGGATCAACAAAAGTAATAATCTGGATTGTGGCTTCGCTTCCAACGGGCATATCGCCTAGATCACACAGGACTGTGCCTGCCTGATGTAAACAGGTACCAACAGTCTGAGTCACAGTTATAAAGCTGGCTTCGGTCGGTAGCGTATCAGTCAGGGTAACGCCGAACACGTCGGAAGGTCCCGTGCTGGAGACATGCAGCGTATAGGTCAAATTGGTGCCGGCTTTTACCGGATCCGGTGTATCTGTCTTAACTAATGGCAGTGTGCCTTGCTCGGACACGCTAGTGAGTAAGGCATACGCGTTGTTTTCCGGCTGCGGGTCATTTTGGTCGCCTGCTACCATGGAGAAGTTTTCAATCGTTCCAGCAAAGTTTGCCGCGACCGTTACCACAATCGTTACCTCGATACTTGTCCCCACTGATAGAGCGCCAAGGTTGCAGACAACTTGATCTATTTGGGTACAGCCGGTCCCCTGACCAGCAGTTACCGAGTTAAACGTCACCTCAGGCGGCAGTGTGTCTGTCACAATAATCCCGGTTGCGAGGGATGGACCGAAGTTGCTGATCCCCAGGGTATAGGTCAATATAGTGCCGGAAATGACCGGATCAGGGAGGGCTGACTTAAGGATGGCAACGTCGCTTTGGGGTATAACCGTCGTATCTTCGACATCACGGTTATTCGACGTATTCGTGTCTGGCGTCTGGCTGGTAACTCCGGTCGAATTGGTGATGACTACAGACGCTAATGACTGATCAAGTCCCACGACAATGGTGACTGCCGCCGTATGATTGGCCGTAATTGTGCCAAGCGTACAGGTGATAGTTGACGTTCCTTCACAAGGGCTGCCCTGGCTGACCGAGGTCAATACCAGTGGAGTATGGATAGACAACGTATCGGTTACCATCACGCCAACGGCGTCCGACGGTCCCATATTGGTAATGGTCAAGGTGTAGGTCAGATTTGTACCGGGAGCTACTGGATCAAGCCAGTCGGCCTTCGTCACTGTCAAATCAGCTACGGCGTTGACGGCGGTTGTGACCGTGACTGTATTGTTCCCACCCTTTAGGTCAGGCGTTACGGCTCCTACCTGGGCCAGGTTCGTCAATGTTTCCGTGATCGTCGAGTCTACAGTTCCGACGATCGTTATGGTTCGAGAAGACTGGGCAGTCAGCAAGTCCAGATTACAAATAAGTATACTTTCACCGCTGCAGCCAGTCCCCTGGGAGATCTCCGATGTGACTGATATCAACCCACTTGGCAAGATGTCGGTCATAACGACTCCGGCCGCAGCCGATGGTCCCAGATTCGTTATTGTCAGGGTATAGGTTAAATTCATCCCAGCGGTAACAGGATCGGGACTATCGACCTTCCCAATAGCCAGGTCAGCAAATGAATCGACAGAAGTTACATTCAAGGCTGTGTTGTTGTCCAGGAAATTATCGAAAGTTAAACTGGCAACCTCAGCTGTGTTTCCGATGGTTATCACTGTCGTGTCACTTATACTTGCGACTATAGTAATCGTGGCCGTTGACTGAGCTACCATGTCGCCTAGGTCGCACACAGATGGCGAAGTACCGGTGCATCCAGTTCCTTGGCTTGTCACAGTGGAACTAATGACAGCCCCGAAGCCCACCGTATCCGTTACAACCACTTCGGTTGCGTTCGAAGGTCCTGGGTTGCTAATAATGAGCGTATAGGTAAGGCTATTCCCTGCAACAACGGGATCTGGGTTTGCGAGTTTAGTTATTGACAGATCGACGGTCGTGGTGACGATAGTCGTGGCGATGACACTGTTATTCTGGATGTTGATCTCTGCCGTCGATGCCGTTACCTCAGCATTATTCTCCAGTGGTAGTTTTGCGCTGGGGTCAACCCTTACCACGATGTAAATGACCGCCGTATCGCCGGCAGCGAGTGCGTCCAGGATGCACGTAACGGTGGCTCCTAGGGTGCATTCGCCAACAAGGCTGGTCATCGGGCTGCCAAACAGGACGCTAGATAGCGTCTTTTCAGACAGGTTATACCTTGAAGACAGGTCGGGAATGTCTTTTGCTTCGGAATCGTTAAACGATAAGTGATCCGACGCATCAATGGTGATGATTTCGGCTGAATCTGGACTGGGTGGATCGGATTGAGATGCGTGTACCACCTGTATCAATGCAGCGTTCTGTACGGCAGTCGCTGATATAACGGTCGTGCTAAGAGGGAGAGTATCCGTTACTACTACGTTCAACGCGTTGGATGGTCCCGAATTGGTAATGACCAAGGTGTATGTGAGCAGTTCGCCGGCAGGGATTGGATCGGGTGCTCCGGTTTTGCCGATTGCCAAATCCACCCAGGATTGTACCGTTGTCGACTCTAAAATGCTGTTGGGCAGGATGCTATCCAGTGTGTCACTACCGACCTCCGCCCAGTTGTCCAGGCTGCCGGAGGCTCCAGGATCGACATTGACAGTGATGGTGATTATGCTAGCAGCATCGACTGTCAGGTCACCCAGGTTGCAGACTACCTCAACACCACTGAGCGCGCAGCCTGCGCTGGCTGAGGCATAGGTCACCGAGGCTGGTAGGGTGTCAGTGACTATCACATTGACCGCACTCGATGGCCCATTGTTGACCATTGTAAGGGAATAGTATAGATCTTCCCCGGCAGTGACTGGATCGGGACTATCAGTCTTTGAAATGGTGAGGTCGGCATCGGCGACAACTGTAGTAGTTAGCGTCGTCGTGTTGGGCAGGGCAATGTCTAGGGCATCGCTATCCACCTGAGCCAAGTTGGTTAGGGTGCCAGTAACATCAGGACTAACCGTGACGGCAACGGTAATTAGACTAGTAGCGTCAATTTCTTGATCGCCCAAGATACAGACAACCTCGTTTAGGTTGGGCGTGCATCCGGCGCTGGCCGAGTAGTAAATCGTCCCAGAAGGCAGGGTGTCAGTAACGACCACATTGGGCGCATTTGATGGACCATTGTTGTGGACGGTCAGGGTATAGGTCAAGTTCTTCCCTGCCGTAACTGGGTCATGGCTTTCTGTTTTGGCAATGGTCAGATCGGCCTTAGCGGCTAAGCTGGTCGTCTCAACTACATCGTTGGGCAGCGTACTATCTTGCGTGTCGCTACCGACCTCGGCCTGGTTGACCAATGGGCTGCTTGCCACCTGGTCGATTGTCATGGCGATGGTAATGATATTGGTACCATCGGCCGCTAAGTCGCCCAGATTGCATACCACCTCTCCTGTTCCAAGGGTGCAGCCGGCACTATGAATGATATTGCTCACGCTAAATGGCAGCGTGTCTGTAACAATCACGTTGGACGCGTTCGATGGTCCATTGTTGTGGACGGTCAGGGTGTAAGTCAGCGCTTCTCCAGGAGTGGCCGGGTCATGGCTATCAACCTTGGTGATAGTCAGGTCTGCTTCGGCCAGAATGGAAGTCGTCTCTGTAATGATGTTGGGTACCGTTATGTCAGGCGTCTCGCTGCCCACCACTGCCTCGTTAACCAAGGTTTCAGTGATTCCCTGGTCGATTGTCACGGCGATGGTAAAAACAGCGGTTGACCCGTCGTTCATATTGCCAAGATTACATACCACCTCCCCTGTACCAAGCGCGCAGTCGCCGCTATAGGTGACATTGTTCACCCCGGTTGGAAGGGTGTCCGTGACAACCACGCTGGTGGCACCGAACGGTCCATTGTTATGGACTGTGAGGGTATAAATCAGTGTTTCGCCAGGAGCGGCCGGGTCATGGCTGTCCACCTTGGAGATGGTCAAGTCGGCCGCGCGGACTATTACAGTCGTCTCTGTGACGCTGTTAGGACCGGTGGGATCTAAAGTATCACTGCCAACCGCCGCCTGGTTGACTAATGGGTTTTCTGACCCCTGGTGGCTAGTGCCAGTGATCGTAATGACGTCAGTTGCCCCGTTGGCAAGAACTCCCAGGTTGCAAATGACCTCGCTAGATGTGATATTGCAGCCGGTAGTAGCCGTAATATCGTTCAAGCGAAACGGCAACGTATCGGTGACGACCACATTAACTGCATCGGACGGGCCATTGTTGTGGACAGTCAGGGTGTATGTCAGCGCTTCTCCAAGAACGGCTGGATCGTGGCTATCATCCTTAGTAATAGTCAGGTCTGCCTCAGGGGCTGTGGCAGTCGTCTCAATGGTGCTGTTAGGGCCGACGGGATCTAAGGTATCACTACCCACCTCAGCCTGGTTAACAAGAGTACCGCCAGTTACTTGGTCGATGGTACTGGCGATGGTAATGACCTCAGTTGCCCCGTTGGCAAGAACTCCCAGGTTGCAGATAACGTCACCAGGTGTGATATTGCAGCTCGTACTAGCTGTGACATCGCTCAATCCAGCCGGCAAGGTATCGGTGACGACCACGTTGGACGCATCGGACGGGCCGTTGTTGTGGACCGTCAGGGTGTAAGTCAGCACTTCGCCAGGAGCGGCCGGGTCGTGACTGTCAACCTTGACGATAGTCAAGTCGGCCAACACCGTCGGCGTCGTGCTGGCGTTGTCCTCGTCGTCCTCGCTCTGGTTCCCCGTATCGTTGGCCGGCGTTGAGTCCGGGTCGGCCTGGTCCGCCGCCGTCACCTGGGCCACATTGGTGTAATTTCCGGTGGCCTGGACTGTGGCCGTTATGATAAGCTCCACGGTCTCCGTGGCTGAGATGGCGCCGGCGCTCCAGACGCCCGTGCCGGAATCATAGGAGCCTCCACTGTGGCTGACGTAGCTGTATCCACTGGGTAAATCGTCCTCCACCGTCACCCCTGTCGCATCGGAGGGTCCCGCATTGGCCACGCTCACCGTGAAAACCACATTAGCTCCAACATCCGGTGTCTGGTCGTCCACTGTCTTGGTCAACGACAGGTCGGCATCTTGCAGATCAGGGACAAGTACCAAGAAATCTATATTAGCGATTGAAAATTCTCCATGATTGTTTGCCATCACCTCGACCACAAGATCATCAGATATGATTGCGCTTGCTGTTCGGTCCACTCGTTGCGCTGTTTGACCGGCCTGATGCTCCGCGGCGTTGGCCAGCTGCTGGCCCAGAAGAATTAATAGCAGCATAGAAGATAATGCGATTAAAAAGACGATTTCGCCTGAACGGGGTTTCAAATGACCTCCTAGATGACTATCTCATACGCCGATGTTGATTTCGGCTCGCGTACCGGAGGTGTTGCTGTGGGATTCGTCGGTAATGGAGCGGTTGGTGTTGGCGGCGGTGGCGATGTGGGCGGCGGTGATGTCGGCGGCGGTGATGTCGGCGGCTGCGGCGGTGGTGAAGTGGGTGAGACGGGTGTTGCCGTGGGCGTGAATGTTGAAGGGCGCGAAGTTGGCGATGGAGTTTTTGTCGCGGTTGCCGTTGACGATGGGCGTCTCGTCGAGGTTGAAGTATGCGTGGCAGCCTGAGTCGCCGTACCAGTTAACGTTATTGTCGGTGACGGTGTACGGGTCGGTGTGTTGAATGAACCGTCCCATAGAAGATTGATATCCCTAAACTCACTCTCAGCCACAATCGAGTTCGAGTTCCTGTTGTAAATCCTTATTTGCCAGCTATATGTACCTGGAAGCTCGACAATATCGAGCGCGAGCGCCGCGAATTCGTAACAATTGTGATCATGGAGCACCGCAAAGTCGTTTAGTTCCATTTCGTAGCTATCCGACTTCAAATAGAAGGCGAACTTTTCATCTGGCCGCAGTGGCTCAGGCCAACACCAAATGAAGTCCAGCCTTTCCTCAATTTCGTAACGCGCATCGTCATCTGGACCAAGCATCTCAAGGATTAAGATATCCTCTGCCGGCGTTGGCACATACTCAGTAGACGTTGGCGATATACTCTCTACATCCGCCAGTACTGCGCCTATGCTAGGATTGTCCTTTGGGTAATACAGGAGGTAGGCTGAACCCATGCCTGAAACCACACCAATGGCAACAAATATGAGAAAAACGCGGAGTTTAGCTCTACTACTCACCGAGTCTCGTTGACATTCGCGAATCCACCAAAGTCGTCAGGTTACTTTGATTCTGGCTGTTATAGGCATCGTCGACGACAATAATCCCATCTTCCAACGACTGAAATCGTTCACTGGCTTGAGACACAAAGCAATTGTCCTCGACCAAGAATGTCTCAGCAGACAGATCTAGTGCGTGGTCAGTGGAAACCGTTCTCCCCGTCCGCTTCATTGCGGTATTCACTGTCTCAAGTGAACTACTCTCGACGAAGGCCAACACAGAGAAAGGTTGGTCGGTCCATGTCAGCCCCACCTCGCACGTCGTGATGACGTTGGGGTGCAGTAGTTCTGCGACGGCCGTCGCTATTTCGCAGGGCCGTTCGACCATGCGGTAATTCTGTGCGTTATGATGATGCAATACATTAAGTGTAGCCGACCAGCCTAGCTGCCTATGGTAACTGAGGATTACATCGAAACTATTGCCGCTGAAAGCGAGAGTGACAATTTCGAATTGGCCGATCTGCTGCCCGGGAATTGCCGATGAACAAGTATTCATCTATTCCCAATTTACTGCATAATTCGACGAGAATAAATGCACCTGTAGATTGACACTTTTTTGCCACATTGTCAACACCGTTACCAAACTGCCAAAGAAAATTCAACATACTCTAATTTCGGTATGAATCAACTGACAGCAATTGGAGTTTTATGCGCACCGGCTGCTACATTTACACGTTGTTCACGGATGGTGTATTGTAGTGGTGGCTTCCGCAGTTGCTTTCCTATCGGCTCTGTTTTTGGTGGTTTTGCAGGATATAACCCACGAATTAGAAGCCATGTTATTATTGAGACCCCCTACTTCGCCAAGATCGAAATAGGAAATAGAAATGGATCTTCGATACGCTGAGTGGACGGGTGTAGATAAATTATACTTACACAGAGGTCGCAAACGGTAAGATCCTAAATGATTGGGGCGCGGAAAGCCTTGGTCCCCTGCCTGTTATCAAACAAGTGTTGACTGTCAAGGGATGGATCCCTGCAGGCACGAATATTTTTGATCTCACAATCAGAGGTCCTGAACCACTAAAGGTCAGGAACTTTGCCGGTGCAGTCAGCGCTGAAACAGTCAACTACGTAAACAATCTATATTACGTTTTTGAACTGCGGTCGCGTGATCGAGCGACGTCAACTACAGCTCCCGATAGACCTAGAAGAGCGCTAACCTTGTATTGCAAACTCATCTTCAGAGAATCAGAACGGTATCTTCCACGGACAAAGAACCACATTGAATCCAGAGTGAAATTAGTTGGATCGAAGT
>DASRZI010000048.1:0-5306 GCA_035686605.1 Candidatus Zixiibacteriota bacterium | reverse complement strand
AAGTTGGCCGGTCATGGTAAGCCCGCCTTTGCCGGGCATGACCGTAACCTCAATGAACAGAATGTCACCACCGGCCGCCGTCCAGGCTACGCCGGTCGCTACACCTACTTCATCTTCCTCCCGCAAGAACTGCTGAACCATCCGGGGCGGTCCCAAGAGGGCAACCAACTGGTTGGAGGTGATTCGTTTCGGATGGCGTTTCTTCTCTACTACCTTCCGGGCAACTTTCCGGCAGACGTTGGCGATTTCTCGCTCTAGATTACGAACACCTGCCTCATAAGTGTACTGCCGAATGATCATCTTTAAACCACTTTCATCCAGCGTGATACCATAATCCGTCAACCCATGCTGACTGAGCTGGCGGGGAATCAAGAACTGGCGGCTTATCTCGATCTTCTCCTCTTCGAGGTAGCCTGAAAACTCGATGACCTCCATACGATCCTGAAGGGCCGGTGGGATGGTATCGAGCAAGTTGGCCGTCGTAATGAACAGGACTTCCGAGAGGTCAAAATCAAGGTCCAGGTAATGATCGACGAATGCCTTATTCTGTTCAGGGTCCAGAACCTCAAGCAAGGCAGCGGCCGGATCACCGCGAAAATCCTGGCCGAGCTTATCTACTTCGTCCAGCATGAAAAGCGGGTTGACCGTTCCTGCCCGTCTCATCGCTTGGATAACACGGCCGGGCAAGGCTCCCACGTAGGTTCGACGATGTCCACGGATTTCTGCTTCATCTCGTACGCCACCAAGGCTGATCCTGAGAAATTCTCGGTTCAGGGCCTTGGCGATGGACTGCCCTATCGATGTCTTTCCAGTTCCTGGTGGTCCTACAAAGCAGAGAATCGGCGTTCGCATCGTATCGGCGGCGATACTCTTTACGGCGATAAACTCAAGGATACGATCCTTTACCTTATCGAGACCATAATGGTCAGCATCAAGCACCTTAGATGCATGGACGACGTCAAGATTGTCGTCTGACTTGTCAAGCCAGGGAAGATCCAAAATCCAATCAAGATAGGTTCGAATGACGCCGATTTCCGGAGCCATCGGGGGCATAGCCGCAAGCCGTGCCAACTCCTTGTCTGCCTTGGCCCGGACATCATCAGGCAGCGCTTTTTTATCAAGCGCCTCTCGAAGCTCTGACAGCTCTTGGGTGAACGTGTCCATCTCGCCCAATTCGCTCTGAATAACGCGCATTTGCTCCCGTAGGAAGTGCTCGCGCTGCATCTTGTCGACTTCTTGCTGAACTCGGGAATGGATCTGGTCTTCCATCTCCAAGACATCAAGTTCCCGAGCCAGATGCACGCTTACTTTCTGAAGCCTGTTGTTTGGGTCAAAAGTCTCCAGGATCTCCTGCTTTATGTCGAGAGGTAGGTCCAGTGTCGAGGCAATGAAATCAGCTAACCAACCAGGCTCCTCGATGTTGATTGCGAAGGCATATACCTCATCTGGCAGCTTCCTATTTAAATCGACGACCTTCTCAAAAAGAGCGACAACCGCTCTCATCAAAGCTTCGGTTGTATTTTGCCATTCATCCGGTTCTGGGATGGCTCTGACCCTGACCCGAATATAGGGATCCCACTGGGTAAACTCCAGGATCTCAATCCGGCGTCGACCTTGAGCGAGGACGCTTGTGGTGGTATCTGGCATCCGGAGGGTCCGGCCGATCATGACCTCGGTGCCGATCCGGTAGATATCGTCCTCTGACGGATCAACTATCTCCCCATCCTCTTGAGCCGCGACAATCAAGGTCTCATCATTAGCCACGGCGGCCTTGATGGCGGCCAGCGAGCGCTCCCTTCCCACGAACAATGGCATAACCATCTGAGGGAAAAGGACCAGATCCCGCAAAGGCAAGAACGGCCTTTCGATGATACCGTCTTCTAGATCAACGTCTGCCTCATCTTCAAAGAGATCTTCGCCAAAGGGCATGGCCACGCCCATGAAATCTGATAATTGGCCGAAATCGAATTGATCGTCCTCTTTCATATTTTACTGTTCCAGGAGGGCTATTTTACTTCTCTACCCATAGCTGCGATTGTAGAGCTTCCCAATGATTAAGCAAGTCTCCGACGACGAAAATTGAGCCGGTTACACAGACGAGATCGCCCGCACCAGCCAGGCGGCGCGCCTCGCGTACCGCTTCGACCACGTTGGGTTCTGCCCGTGATTCGAACCCCAGTTTAAATGCGAGCTGCACCAATTCGTCTGGATCGCTGGCTCGTGGGTGTCCTGAAGTGGTGAACACCAGGTAATCGCACAGTGGCAGCAAGGCGTTCATAATGCCCCTTACATCTTTGTCCGCTGTGGTGCCAATGACCAGTATGAGCCGTCTGTATTCGATCTCATTCTCGAGGGTATAAGCCAGCTTCTGGGCAGAGTCGACATTGTGAGCGCAATCGACCAATAGCGTTGGTGATTCTCCTCCTTGAGCCAGTATCTGCATCCTGCCGGGCCAGAAAACTTGGGATAAACCTAGTTTTACCGTGGCTTGCGTCAAAGCTGGAAACGAATCTCTTGCCACCTCCAAGGCAGCCAGGGCCACAAGGGCGTTTTCCTGCTGGTGGTGTCCCGCCAGAGCGAGGTCAAAACGCGAGCCGACGGGAGCAATAGCCGAGTCAGGTGAACCGGTAATGACGATATGTTGGACCATGGGTAGGGCGTTCGGCTTTTCCTCGGACCCGTTTTCAACCATCGCATAACGCCACTCACGACCGATCACCATCAAGGGTGCTTCATTCTCGTGGGCTATTCTCTCAATTTGGGATAGTGCCTCTGGATCTTGAGGAGACGATACGACCGGCACGCCGTATTTCACGATACCACCCTTCTCGACGGCGATTTCCGCTAGCGAATCGCCGAGAAGAGAGGTATGGTCAAAACTCAGAGAAGTGATCACCGAAACCAAGGGGGTGATGACATTGGTGGCATCCAGTCGACCTCCCAGACCAACTTCGATAGCGGCAATATCGACGCCTGCTTCGGCAAAATGAATGAAGGCGATGGCCGTGACCAGCTCGTACCAGGTAAGGTCTTCTATCAGCTCAGCTTTAGGCCCTATTCGGTCAATCAATTCGACTATTTTCTCTTCGCTAATGCGACCGTCGGCGTCGTCAGGAGTCAATATGCGAATTCGATCTCTAAAATCCTGCAGATGTGGCGATGTGTACAAGGCACACTTTAGCCCAGAAGCTCGCAGGCTGAAAGCACACATAGCTGCAACGGATCCTTTGCCCTTCGTTCCGGCGATGTGAATAGAGGGAAATGTCTCTTGGGGATTTCCTAGGAGCTCCAGAAAGTCTTGAATTCTCTCCAAGCTAATATGCTCGGGTGAGTAGCGATCGAGACGGCGATGTTCAAAGTTGACGAAGCCGTACAGATAATCAAGAGCCTCCTGGTAGCTGGCACTCATGACGGCGGATTGTAGCTTATTCATCAATCATAGCAATGCGGAATTACCTAATACCTAACTGGTCTGTAAATGACATTCCAGCCGATCGATTTAGCCTGGTAGAATTCGTTGACAAGGTATGTTCTGACAGCTACACTCACCAAGCTCACGGAATAATCAGGAGGTCAGTAAAGCTATGGACGTCATTAGAGAGCTGCATAGAGTAATATCGATAACCTCCATTCTGTTCTTTGCGTTACTGGGCATTTGGGGTGTGCTTCGAGCATTCCGGGGCAAGGGTGTGGAGGCGAGCTACCTGGGAGCCCTGGTAATCGGAGAAATTGTGTTCCTGCTCCAAGGAGTGCTCGGGCTCATACTGATAATCAGCGGCGCACGACCCGGTGGAACCATACATCTGCTCTACGGTGCTGTGGCCTTGCTTGCCCTTCCTGCGCTCTTCGCCTTTACAAAGGGTGATGACTCCCATCAAGCGCAGTGGTATTACGCCATCCTAACACTCCTGTTAACTGGAATCGCGTTTCGAGCCATCGCAACATCTGTCTAATTTCCCACACCCCCTGTTGTAGACAATTTCCAAGGTCGTATTCTTTGGGTTTCGATGAGTCGAATGCTAGATCGTTATTGTCTGGAGCAATGCGGTATAGAAAGTCTCCTCGTCGATAGAGAACACTTCGCTAATTACCGCCGAGATCTCGCCTGGATCGTCCGGCAGCTCCTGAGTTTCCATTGCTCCGTTGATAAATCTCTCCAGATGAAATGGCCGCTCCTCGCTATTAAATCGCCAGACATGCTCCCCAATCACCTTAGATATAATGACTCTATTGAGGAAAAGACCTCCAGGACTGTAGTCATTGATTATGGCTCGCCTGAATTGATCCTCTGTTACTGGTCTGTTTACTAAGGTGTAACAGTTTGACTTGGGATGGCGGTCGCGGTCTACCTGGTAGCGATCGGAGGCCATTGGCGTGACAATGTAGGTATGAAAGGGACTGCTTCGGCTGGTCTTATCAGATCTGCTCATGGGCAAGGGAATGTAAATGGGCAGTCCAACATCGGCGAGACACAAACCTTCCACCATATGCAGCACGATAGCCGCATGGCAGCCGGCCGAATCTCCCATGTCATTAATGGTAAGGTATCCTCGATATCCCAGAGTGGAGAGAAGTGCGAAAAACGCATAATTACTCTCAAAACACGTCCCGCCCCCACCCTTCTCAATGGCGTCCGTCCAGAATTCATCAGGCCAGCGAGGACAATCGATGGTTTCGCGGGTTTTTGCGCGTTTTGCGATCCTAAAGGCGCTCTCCCATGGAACACGCCGGGTATAGGCGGTAATGAGGGTTTCCAGAAAGAAAGGATTTGGGGCCTTTTGCCGGTCTATTTCAAGATAATCGAGAACAGCCCGCCGAAGGCCATCCGCTAGAGTTGGTTGCGAATCCATACGAGTAGATTCTAACTTGAAAAGAAGCCATAGCCAGGGGACGAGATGAATCTAGGCGTCGGCTGCTTCGTCGTTCCACGGAGGATCTTTCAATAACAGCGGTATAAGACATTGCAGCTCTTGAAATCATCCCCGCTGTCTATTTATACCTGTTATGCGATATTTATTCTCACGTCGGATGTGACCATATATGTTATTCAAGGGCCTACTTTTACGAACCGTAGGTTCTTAACCCTGGCCCCGGAGTCTGATATTCGAAATCCGGACACAGATCGATCCTGATCGCGATCGAAAGCCATCGCGAGGGGCCTTCCGCTCGAATGCAGAATGGGGGCCATCCAACCGTCAGAAAATACATCATTCGTTATCGCTGCTAATTTGCTTTGTCCCTGCCGTCTTCTCTTTACGACGAGGTCTGAATCTTCCAGGGTGATCGACCAGGTCAAATCCAGCTCT
>DASRZI010000047.1:0-6622 GCA_035686605.1 Candidatus Zixiibacteriota bacterium | reverse complement strand
ATTGACTGTCTCCCCTGATGTAAACAAAGGGTGGCATTATCCTGAAGCTGTATCTTCTATCTCTCCTAACAGAGCCATGAAATCTTCGATATTCTCGGTGATGAGCATCTGACCAAGGATGTCCTCAATACCAGGTTCATCCCCAAGATATCTTTTCAGATACTTTCTGAACAAGATAAGACCACGCTCCCCATGGTATTCCAACATCATGGTCAAATGCTTGCGAACCGTCCCGGTGATTTCTTCAAGAGGTATCGTCGCTTTGTCTATCCGGCTAAGCAGCCATGGATTGCCTATCACCCCCCTACCTATCATGACCGCAGCACAGCCAGTTTCAAACAGCATCTTGTCGATGCCACCAGGTGCGCAAATATCTCCGCTGCCGATGACAGGAACCGGCACATGTTCACGAAGCTTGGCGATCGCATCCCAATCGGCAGTCCCACGGTAGCCTTGCTCTTTCGTACGCGGGTGGATGGCGATCAGAGAAGCCCCATTGTCAACCATGATCCGGGCTACTTCCAGGTAGTTAACTTCGTCCTCCCATCCCAGGCGAATCTTTCCGGTCACAGGCAGTGACAAGTTGCCGCAAAGAAGGCTGAATGTGTCTTCAATCAAACCAGGCTGGGGCATCATACCAACGCCCGCTCCTCGCCCGCTAACTCGCCTCGTCGAGCAGCCCATGTTGATATCAATAATGTCTGCGCCCATCTCTTCCACCATGAGAGCCGCTTCGAGGAACAGCCTGGCATCATTGCCGAACAATTGAACGACCATTGGCTTATCATCTGGCGTGAAATCCAACAGTGAATAGGTGGAACTCGTTCCTTTAATGACCTCTTCAACAGCCACAAACTCCGTGTAATTCAGAGCTGAACCGAAGGACCGGCACAAGGCTCGATGGGGCACATCAGCATAACCAGCCATGGGAGCCAGGATAACGTCGCCATAGACCGGAATGTCTCGAATAAGGAAATGGGGTCCATTAATCATTGGAGGCGATTCTACCAGAAACAGTCCTGGACTGGTGGGGATCGCTCATATTATTCAGAAAGATGATCGGTTTCTTTCGGCATCCAAGATGGTTAGAGAAGCGCTTTAGAACTTGATTTTATCGGGGGTTGGTGGCTCCAATCCATTCTTGTACGTGCGATACAGCCAGTTCTTTCCAGGCGGGTGTTGTGACGTCGAACCAGGTGATTGCCTTGTCGTCCAGCCGGAACCAATTCGATTGCTGGCGGATAAACCGGTGGGTCTCGAACTTGATCCGTTCGACAGCTTCGTCAAGGGTCGTCTCGCCATCGAGATAGGCCAATAGTTGACGATATCCTAGCCCGCTCATGGAGCTGAGATTTCCGTCATAGCCTTGTCGCTTCAATCCCGTTACTTCATCCAGTAAGCCGCTCTCCATCATACGATCGACTCTATCGTCGACCCTCTGATAGAGAATCTCCCTCTCGCATTCCAGACCCACTGTTTTGATGTCAAAATCAGGGGGCGTCTTCCGTTGAAACGAGGAGGCGGATACACCTTTGACCAGGATGATCTCCAGGGCTCGGATGACCCTTCTTGTATTGCGTGGATCGATTCTCTCGGATGAGACGGGATCAAGGACTTTCAGCCAGTGATCGATCTCTGGCTGACCAATCTTCATCAGCGCTTCGCGCAGCGGAAAATTAGGCGCTACGCCGGGAATCGACCATCCTTCAACGACAGCTTTTACATATTGTCCTGTTCCCCCTACCAGAATGGGAACTCTATCCCTTCCATGAATTTCGTTGATCGCTTCCATTGCCAGGCGCTTATATTGACCCAGGGAAACCGTTTCGTCTGGCGAGCAGATATCAATGAGGTGGTGAGGGATTTGCTGGCGCTCTGCCGTGGAAGGTTTGTCAGTGCCTATGTCCATACCCTGGTAAAAGAGACGGGAGTCGGCGGAGACGATTTCCACGCCAAAATGCGAAGCTATCTCTAAAGAGAGGGAGGTCTTGCCGACGGCCGTCGGTCCGACAATGACCAATAGAGGCGGTGATCGTAGAGGAGATGCCTCTCCAGGCTTCGCCGTAGTTTTACCTGGCACGGTGCACCTCACCATCCAAGAATGGCATTGGCAATATGTTCACAGCGGAGCAGTTTTCCATTCTTATCTAACTCGACGGCGACAAGATCGATTCGCCAGTCTGGATCGAGGTCATGGTCAGCCAAGTATCGCTGGGCCAGATCAATGAGTTTTCGGGCCTTTTTTTCGGTCAGCCCTTCCTCAGGCAGACCCATCTGGCGTCCTCTGCGGGTCTTTACCTCAACAAAAACATATTCATCGTCATCAATGGCGATGATGTCAATTTCCCCCAGGTGGCATCGCCAATTTCGCTCCAGGATCCGCAGCCCTTTATCCTCAAGGTGCAGTTCAGCGACCGACTCACCCCACTGACCAAGACGGCGGCGGCTATCGCTCATATCAATCGCCTCTAGTTATTATCGATCGAGGAAGCGGTGGCAGGTTTTGCTGCCACGACGATAGGCGGCTCCAGGCCCTGTAGTGCCAAGGTCGTCTCCTACGCTCCACATCGGGTCTCTCATCCAGCAGTCGCTCGTAAAGAGCCAGTGTCTGTGTGACAGTATTCTCGATACTATACTGCTTACTAGCCTCAAAGGCAGAGAAGGCCATCTGGCTTAATCGCTCCTGGTCAGAGGAGAGCATAACGAGTTTTTGGGCAAGCTCCCCTTCCAGGTCGGGACTGAGCAATCCGGTTAAACCGTCCTCTACGATATCGTCTATCCCAGGACTATGTGTAGCGACGATTGGCAAACCAGCCGCCATGGCTTCAATAATTGTTAGTGGATGAACTTCGGATAAGGACCGAGTAGCAAATATATCGGCGTCTGACAGCAATTTAGGAACATCAGAGTAATTGACCGCCCCTTTGAAATCGATGTGAGCTCGGGCGCCCAGCACCCTAGCACGCTGTTCCAATTGACTTCGCTGTGGTCCATCACCGACAAGCGTCAGATGGAGCCGGCGATTTACCCGGAGAGCGGCAGCAAATTCCTCGAGGAGAGCCAGGACATTCTTTTCGGCCGAAAGGCGTCCCACATAGATGATCCGGATGGATTGATGGGATGAGTCCGGCTTACAGGCCTTCTTCACCGACGGATAGGTGTGGAAAGCGCTCAGTTCGATGCCATTGCGGATCAGCTCCACCGGCTGTCGAACGCCCATTTGCTTGAGGAGCTTACGCAAGCTCTCGGATGGTGCGATTACAGCATCCGCGTAATCTGTAACCGAAGGCCACAGACGTCGCATGATAAAGTCACCTGCTGGTCGGGATAATGGCGAGTAAGCGCTCAGGTAGATATCGTAGCGTGTGTGATTAGTGAACACGATAGGGCAGCGGCTGTATCGATGAGCCATCTCCAATCCCATTAATAGATGATGACAATGGAGTATTTCCATCTTCTGCAGCTGCTGCTGGGCCATTTTTGAATAACGGATCGCGAAATGGTAGCCTGTCTTTCCAACGGGCAGAGCTGGTGAATGAATTATTCCCTCGTCCATATCAAAATGGCTTCGTTGGCCAAGGGTGAAGACAGTGACCTGATGACCGGCCTGCTCAAGATGATCCCGGTAAAGGGAAACCATCCGGGCCACACCGTTAACCACGGGTTCAAAACAAGCCGTTACCAGACCTATTCGCATTGTTGACCACGCCCTTGTGCAGGCACTGATAGTCCGAGTCTAGACTAGGATCGCGATTTTCGACCGGAGGGTTGATAGAAGATTGTCGTATGAGTCGGCGAATGCTTGGACACCATTCTCTTGCAGCTGCTCAGTTATCTGGTCAAGATTTATGTCAAGTTGGGCGATTTGCTCGATCAACCGGAAAGATTGATCGAGTCCTTGCTCCAGAGTGTTGGCGAGTCGACCGTGATCTCGAAAAGCCTCGATCGTTTGAGGAGGCATGGTGTTTACGGTTTCCGGTCCGATCAACTCGTCCACATAAATCGTGTCGGGATATCTTGGATTCTTCGTGCTGGTTGAAGCCCACAGCAATCGTTGAACCTCGGCTCCGGCTGATCGCAGCTCCGCGAACCGGTCGCCATGGAACAGCTCCTTGAATCGCTGGTAGACAATTTTAGAATTAGCTACTGCCGTCTTTCCCATAAGCAGATCGGTCGTTGGATCGCCGCTGTCAGAAAGGGCCTTGTCTACCGCCGTATCTACGCGGCTTATGAAGAACGAGGCCACGGAAGAGACATGTGATGGATTTCCACCGCCGTCGACCCATCGGGTAAGACCGTTGATATAAGCATTGGACACCGATTCGTAATGAGCCATGCTGAACATCAGGGTCACGTTGATGTTTATACCTTCGGCGATGAGCTGCTCGATGGCGGGAATTCCAGCCGGGGTCGCAGGGACCTTAATCATCACATTCGGCCGGCTAACGCTCGAGTATAAACGCCTGGCCTCGGCTATCGTTCCTTCCTGGTCATGAGAGAGATGAGGCGAGACTTCAAGGCTGACAAATCCGTCTTTCCTGTTGGATGAGCTGTAGACATCGGAAAACAGATCGCAGGCTGCCTGAATGTCCGTTAGGGCCAGCGCCTCATAGGTCGCTATGACATCCATACCTTCGGAGGAAGCCTGTTTGATCTGCTGATCGTATTCGTCGCCCATACCAATGGCTTTCTCAAAGATCGAAGGATTGGAGGTCATGCCCCTTAATCCATCGTCGTCGATCAACCGGCGAATAGTTCCATCATTCAAATAAGCGCGACGTATATTGTCATACCAGAAGCTCTGTCCATAGGCGTGAAGCTCAACTAATGGATTCATTTAATCTCCTTCTCGTGCGATACTTCCCTGTTGTGGTGCAGGTACCTCCCACACGGTCACTTTGGCAGACCGTTTGGTGCCCCGAAAAGACACACTTATAATCAAAAGTGTAGCTACATGGAAAGCTGACCGCAAGGACAAAGGAGTGGAACCGGTGAAAATCGTCGTAGGAGCAGATCACGCTGGATTCGAACTAAAAACTAGAGTTCGAGTAGAACTTGAGGCAGAAGGACATGAGGTGATCGACATCGGGGCTTTCGAGTATCTAAAGGATGACGATTATCCGGATTATGCCGCTGCTGTCGCCCGGGCTATTGCCTTGGGTGAAGGGGAGCGAGGAATTTTGATTTGTGGCAGTGGCGTTGGCGCCTGCATTGCTGCCAACAAGATCCACGGGGCACGAGCGTGCCTCTGCCATGACATTTACTCCGCGACGCAAGGCGTAGAGCACGACGATATGAACATACTTTGTCTGGGCGGCCAAATCGTCGGCCCAGCCCTAGCCAGCAAATTGATCGCCGGCTTCCTTGGTGCTCAGTTCATTGATGAGGGTCGTTATAGAAGGCGTTTGGACAAGACGATGGCCCTCGAAAAAGGCTAGCCCTAGAGCATGGCTAGCCCTTGAACAAGGATAGCCTTGGTTGGTTAACGGATGTTCAACACGGCTGCAGGGGGTCTAACAAATCAAGTAGAGCTCGAAGACAAACGAAGAGCTTGAGGTCACTGCCACGGATTTTGCATCGTTTGGATGAGAACTGGCCTGCCAATTTTTACATTCACCCGTCGTGATAGCAGCCAGAGAGCCAGCTCGGCAACATCTTCTGGGTAAAGACATTTCTCCTCATCAAGACCGGCCGAACCTTTGCTCATGGGCGTAACTACCATGCCCGGGCAGATCGTATCGACTCTAATCCCTAAATCCTGATTCTCTCTCTGGATGAATTCTCCGAGAGCGTTAAGGGCATGCTTGGTCACACCGTATGCCCCATCTCCTGGGTAGTATTCGAATCCCGATTCGGAGCTGATGTTGAGGATATGCCCACTCTTCTGTCCCCGCATCAGGGGCAGCACAGCCCGGGCCATCAGAAATGGACCTCTCAAGTTTATGGCTACTATGTCATCCCAGACCTTGACATCATGTTCGTGGATATATCCACCACCAGATATTCCGGCGTTGTTCACCAAAATATCAACCCTACCCAATTCCAGCAAAACTCTATCGACTAATTCGGCAACCTGGACATCAGAAGAAACATCGAGCTGGTGACTATGAGCTTTACCCCCCAATGAAACGATTTGCCCGACGGTCTCTTCAAGGGGCTCGATCCGTCTTCCGCAAACGACTACATATGCGCCCTCGTTCGCAAGAGATTGTGATATAGCTTTGCCAATCCCGGTTCCCCCGCCGGTCACTATCGCTACTCGGTTTGCCAGGTCAGTTTCAGTCATCTTTACACCTTGCCCGTACAATTTATCCATAAATATAAGCCGGATAGGTAGTCTTTATTCAGGTTCTGCATACCATCTCTGGGTGATTCCTGACCAAAAGTCGATGGAGACAAGTTTGCCGTGCCGGCTGCTATCACCCATGTCTTCATCTGGACCGTAGATGATCACATAGGTCAATGTCTTTAGCCTTCCAAAGGCTTTGAAGTCAGGAGTCGCAGGAATCCGGTTTCTCCATGTGCCGGTATCGATATAGAAACGCTCTCCATGTCCATCACTGGCGATTAACTCAGTCGCCGGTGTGTGCGTATGACCGGCGATCACAAACCGATAATCGCC
>DASRZI010000046.1:0-11658 GCA_035686605.1 Candidatus Zixiibacteriota bacterium | reverse complement strand
TATTCAGTATGATAATGTCTTCGTCTTCATAGCGGATATCCAGCGGAATCGACTCGGCCACAAGTTCGCTTTCGACAGATTCCGGGACTGTAAACTCGATGAGCTCCCCACCCTCCATCCGTTGACTTGCCTTTGGTACTTGTCCGTTAACGGTAACCATTCCAGCGGAGATTAGCTTCTGGAACTGGGACCGCGATAGGTCAGGAAATTCCTTTGCCAGTACTTTATCGAGTCTCTCCCCGGCTGTTGTTACGGTTAGATTCCGGCTCTGTATTTCTGAATCGGTTCGCTCACTCATTCCAGATCACAGGCGATTCCTCTCCGGCTTCACTTTCCTGGCTTTCGGGGGTTTCAAAAGAGATATCTGAATCGTCGGCTGCTGGGCGTTCTTCCTTTTCGAAGATCATTAAGATACCTAACAGAATGGTCCCGACAACAATCGATATATCGGCGATATTTGACACAGGCCAGGGACCAAAATCAAGAAAGTCGGTCACATGACCTATGCGAACCCTACTCAGGAAATTCCCCAGGGCTCCTCCTAGTTGAAGTCCTAATGCAACTCGAAAAAGAGAATGGTGCGCAGGAAGCTTTTGATTGTAGATAATAATCACCAGGGAGACTATCACTGCGACGACCATGATAACCTTGCTTCCGGTGGGAAAGAGACCGAAGGCTGCCCCAGTATTGCTCACGTAAGTGATCTTGAAGATGGCCTCAATCGCTTCGATTGGCACGTAGCTCTGGTTGATTTCCAGATTCCTTTCGATGACCAGTTTCGTCGCCAAGTCTGCTAGGAGAATGCTCAAAGCGATGATATAGGTGATCCCTATCTCTAATCCAGACGCTTTTTTCGGCTCAGGTGGTTTCCCCCTTGCGGTTGTTTCGATAGATATTTCTTCGTCAATCATGTCGAAATTGTACCAGGGGGGGTTGATTAATCCAACGTCGTCAAGAGGTGTAGACGGGGTGGCAGCCAACGGCGACCCAATCGTCGGGCATGAACAGAACCAGCTTAATATCTTACCGAACTCTGGATTAGCACTATGGCTGAACGTCTTTCTCGGACGGTTTTGTCAGCACGACGACCATGACCTCGCTATTGTCAAGGTCCACCTTCTCGATAGTCGTCGCCAATCCAACGACCCGAAATCGTCGCTCTGCCTCTATCCATAGTTGGGCAAGCCATCCGTCATCCGCTGGGTTTGCACGCTGGCCCGTTGTCGTGAAAAGCCAACCGATGAATCTATGGAGTAAGCCATCACCTTTGAGACGAGCCTCAGGCACAATAACGATGCGACCACCGGGTACGAGAATCCGCTTTAATTCGCGGATTGAGTCCTCATAAATGATGAACTCCGCTGGAAACGTGCTGACGACTGATTCAAATGATCCGCTGGCATAAGGCAGCGCACCCACATCTCCCCGGGTCAATGGCGCACTCTGATTTGCTTTTCTGAGATTCTTATGCGCCTGTCTTCCCATATACGGCGACAGGTCCAGGCCATATGCCTGAAATCCACCTTGTCGCAGATCAACCATGAGGTGACCCGGTCCATGGGCGATCTCCAAGACATGTTGACCTTCCAGGTAGGGAATGGCGCATCTTTGCCATTCGCGCCAATGTCCAAGAGATACCAACCAGCTGACCGAATCATAGGTCCAGGCCAATTCGTTATACAGCAGGCGAAAACCAAAGCGCAGCAGCCTAAACCAGGACCTCGTCAAATAACTGGCATTTTGGTTGTTCAATTTGCTGTTGCCATTATCGTCTTGGTCTAGTTCTGTCATTTTCGGGTAGCTTGCACACGGGCAGCATTACTATGCCTACAGTTCTCTTCGGAAAGTAACTCATAGTATACTAAAAGTGGCTGTTATCGGGGATGGCTCCTAGCAACAGCCGGCAGTTACAAGCAGGAGGATTACCTTATGTTAATTAAAAAGATTGCTATTACGACAGGTGGTGGGGATGCACCCGGTTTGAATGCGGTGATCCGAGCGGCTGTCATCGCTGCCATCAACCGCGGATGGGAGTGCGTTGGGATACGCGATGGCTACAACGGGTTAATGGAGCCCGAGCAATACCCTCAGGGAGGAATTATTCCACTTGAGAGGGAAACGGTGCGTGGCATCACCCATCTCGGAGGAACGATTCTCGGAACGACCAATCGAGGTCACCCCTTCCACTATCCAACGCAGGCAGAAGGGGGAGGTATCATTATGATAGACCGGTCAGATGAACTGGTGAAAACCGTGAAATCTGAAAACATTGATGCGATGATCGCCATAGGCGGTGATGGATCGATGATGATCGCCCATGATCTTTGCCGGAAAGGGCTGCGGATCGTCGGAGTGCCCAAGACCATTGACAACGATCTCAGCGGAACCGTTCGAACCTTCGGTTTCAACACGGCCGTTTCTTTTGCCACCTCCTGTATTGACAGACTCCATTCCACGGCTGAGGCCCATCGTCGGGTGATGGTAGTCGAGGTGATGGGGCGTTATGCAGGCTGGATCGCCCTCCATGCTGGCATATCGGGAACAGCCGATGTGATATTGATCCCCGAAATACCTTATGACATTCAAAAAGTCGCCGACAAAATTAGACGGCGAGAAAAAGCGGGGCGCTTGTTTTCAATCGTTGTTGTTGCTGAAGGCGCCCATCCTGTGGGTGGCGAGCGCTATTCGACAAAGGGAGCTGCCGGTGCGGAGGAGAAATTAGGAGGAATTGGTCAAATCGTGGCCAATGAGCTCCAAGAACTTATAGGCCAAGAGACTAGGACCGTCGTTTTGGGTCATTTATTGCGAGGGGGATCGCCAACTTCGTTTGATAGATTGATCTCCTTGCGGTTCGGGGCAGGGGCGGTGCGCGCCCTGGAAGAAGGCCAGACGGAGTGCATGGTCGCCCTGGATCCACCAGTTGTTCGCTACGTCCCGCTGGAAGAAGCCACCAGCCGCATGAAAAGTGTCCCCCTGGATTCGGATACGATGCTCACCGCACGTGATCTTGGCATTTCATTCGGAGACTGATCAATATTGACAATCAAGAATCAACGCCGTGCCCTCGGAACTCAATCTAGTTCCGCTCATTCAGTTGGTTTTTCCATCGTATCAACTGTCCCCGAAGTCAATTAATACTTGAAGTTGCTGCCACCGATGAACTCGCGAAGTACCGACTCCTGGGGTACTGAAGAGTCATCCTCGACGGGAACGACTTCCTCGAGCAGCTGCCCAACTCGACTAGCTCTCAAGAAAGCGTCAGGCCTGAGTGGATCGTCCTTGTAATCAACAGTCCATTGTTTAAACGATTCAAGCAGTTTTGGTCGGTACAGACACAATTCATAGGCCATACCGCTGTTAATGATGAAATCGGTCGTGCTGATGAAGGGTACGATATTACGGAGCTCGCTGGCACGAACGTAGTGCCAATGCTCGAGGGTTTGTCGCGGCTTGTAGGCCCGATGGGTGGCATCACGGAGCATCCGGCGGATCAGCCGCAAATCGGTCCATCGCACAAATCCGCTGCTCCCCTTCATTTGAAGTAAAGGCTCTAAAAACAGCTTGAACATCGCCTCATGAGGCAGTCCCTCGGTCATCGCTGGATAAAGACCGTGCAGGCTGTCGATCAGGAGTATCTCATCCTCAGCCAATCTCATCGCAGTTTGATCAGGGAATTGACGGCTCGTCTTGAAATCATAATAGGGTATCTTTACTTCCTCGCCTGAGAGTAGTTGCTGTAGGTGTTTGTTCACCAGGGGAAGGTCAAGAGATTGGGGAGTCTCAAAATCATAGTCTCCAAACTCGTCCTTGGGATGTACATCCAGGTCGAAGAAATAGTTGTCAACGTTTAGGGTTAGAAATTTCAGCCCCTTGCGCCGGAGAATTTGCTCCATTTTGATCGTCGTGGTGGTTTTCCCAGACGATGACGGACCGCAAATAATGACTAGTTTTAACTCTCGACCTCTCTCGATGATCTCCTCCGCTGCCACGGTGACATCATCTTCATAAGCTGATTCTGATTCGTGGACGATTTGGGGAAATTCGCCCCGTCTGACTCGCTCATTGAGCGATTCAATCGTATGTAATCCGTGCTCTACAGCCCAATCAAGCGTGTGCCATATCTTCGCCCAAGGAATGTTTTCCGAAGGATGAGAGGTCTTCCCTATCGCACTCTGGCGGCTTCGATTGCGCTCATTCCGGTAGAGAATGTACTCTTTTGCGACCATGGCATGGCCGTTTTCAATGAGCACTTTTTCGACGACGTCCTGAATCTCCTCGATGTGCGGATACTGACCGGGGACCGCATTCTCTTCTAGCAGAACTACGACCTGGTCGGCGAGCTCTTCAGCCCGATTCCTATCCCTGCCACCAACCGTAACGGCTGCCCGGTATATGGCATTCGCAATACGGTCTCTTCTGAAGGGTACGATGGCGCCGCTGCGCTTTATTACGTGTGTGATTTTGCTTTTCATTAATTCCTCCTACGCTGGAGTCGTAGTGCGTGCCTATCTAAGCCCTCTAGACAACGGTCTTTTAATGACGCGGCGCGTGATGCAAATCTACTTGCCGAAGCCAAAAAAGAGTTGTTGGGCGGCCGAACATTTTCATTATTTGGAACTCAACGCTGTATCCGTTTGCGCCCATTGCATTGTATAAAGATCGAAATACCGGCCCTTCTCTGCCAACAATTCTTCGTGCGTACCACTCTCTATGATCCGGCCATTGTCAATCACGACTATCTTATCAGAGTTAACGATTGTGCTCAGCCGGTGGGCGATGATAAAACTTGTTCGCCCCTCCATCAATCGGTCAATCGCGTGCTGAATCAGCTTCTCTGTTGTCGTATCGACACTGCTGGTCGCTTCGTCGAGAATTAGGATACGCGGGTCGGCCAACAATGCTCTCGCGAAGGAAATGATCTGGCGCTGCCCAACGCTGAGGTTTACTCCTCCCTCCCCCACTTGCGATTCGTACTCGTTTGGCAATTTACTTATAAACGCATGCGCCCCGACTGCTTTGGCCGCTTCCACAATCTCATTATCAGCAGCATCCAACCGTCCATATCGAATATTGTCAGCAATCGTTCCACCGAACAAGAACGTATCTTGAAGCACAATTCCAAGCTGCGAACGAAGGCTGGCTTTCTTAATGGTTCGAATGTCATGGTCATCAATCGTAATCAGGCCATCCTTCACGTCGAAAAACCGGGCCAAGAGCCGGATGATCGTACTTTTTCCCGCACCTGTTTCACCGACCAAGGCAATTCTTTCACCAGGAGCCGCCTTCAGGGAAATATCATGGAGAACGGGCTCGCCGTCATTGTAGCTAAAGTTAACATGGCTGAATTGCACCCTTCCCTCTATCTGCGGCAGTGATCTAGCATCAGGCATGTCAACCAAGTCAGGTTCCGTATCTAGTAGATTAAAAATTCGCTCGCTGGATGCCATGGTCGACTGGAACGTATTGTATCGCTGGGCAAGCTCGCGAATTGGATCGAAGAAGCGTTCAACATATAGGACAAAGGCCACAAGCGTTCCGGCTGAAATGAAATCCTCGAGGACCATGTATCCACCGATGCCTACCACCAGCGCGGTAGCTATTGAACCGATAAAGTCGACACCAGGAAAAAACAAGGCTGACAATCGTGTCGCTTCAATATAGGCATCAAAGAAAGAGTGGTTGAGGTCATCGAAGTGACTCATGTTCGCATTCTCACGAGTGAAGCTTTTCGTGACACGTATGCCGGATATCGACTCGTTTAGATAGCCATTGATGAGTGAGAGGCGCTGTCGGGATGCTCTATAGGCGTGCCGGACCCGTACTCGCCAATAGTTGGTAAGAATAGCCATTAGCGGCAGCACGGTAAACGTAATCAAAGCCAGCTGCCAATTCAGGCTCACCATGGCCACGATAATTCCTATCAGGATGAAGCCGGACCGAAACACTCCTGTTATCGACCAGGTAATAAAATCCTGGAGAACGCCGACATCGCTAATCAGGCGGCTCATCAGACGCCCGACGCTGTAATTATTGTAGAAATTGAGAGAGAGGTTGTGGAGGTGCCGGAATAGGCCTCCTCGAACATCGGCGACTATAGATGTTCCAACAAAGGCCATGATCGCAATCCGGCCTCGATTTGTGATCCATTCCCCAAGGGATACGATCAGGAACAAGATCGTCCAATAACGCAATTGCTCTAGATCATTGGCCCGTATACCATCATCGATTGCCTTACCGATGATCCAGGGTCCAGAAACACTCAAGAGTGAAGAAATCACCATCAGGATGATGGCGGTGACCAGCCTCCCCATATAGGGCCTGTTGAAATCCAAGAGCCGGCGAGCTAAGTCCGAATCGTAGGCTTTGCCGAGCGAGTCGTCATCTTCATCTGGCAGCAGATCTTTGATCCGCTCTTCTCGAGCCAATCGTTCCTGCTGCTCGAAGTCGATGTAGGGATTTAGACCTCGACGCCTGCTCTGTCCCTTCTTCAATTCTTGGTCTTGTCGGCTATCAGTCATTACGTCTTTCGATATCTGATCCACCAATCATCAACAGAATAGATTGATTTAACACTGGTAGATTTCCCCGATCGGTCTTCAAAAACCTATCCTGTGATGAGGTCATCCAACCCCCTGCAGGGCTGAGAATTCTTCCTGATCCTTCAGCTGAAGATCGTATATTACGCGGTATAGCCCGTCGCATTCCAGAAGTTCCTGGTGCGTGCCTTGCTGCACAACTCGTCCGTGATCGAGCACTAAAATGGAGTGGGCATTTTTTAAGGTGAGCAATCGTTGGGCTATGACAAAGGTAGTTCTTCCCTCCATCAGCACCGCCAAAGCTTCTTGAATCAAGTGCTCAGTCTCGGTGTCGACACTGCTCGTCGAATCATCGAGAATCAATATGCGGGGATCGGTTAGCAATGCGCGGGCGATGGCGATCCTCTGCTTCTGACCCCCGCTGAGGGTGACCCCTCGTTCGCCTACAACCGTGTCATAGCCATTGGGGAATATAGTGATGAAGTCGTGGGCTCTGGCAGCCGTGGCGGCAGCTATGATCTCGTCCATTGATGAATCAGGCTGCCCATAGGCGATGTTTTCGGCTATGTTGGAGCTGAATAGGAAAGAGTCTTGGAGGACAATGCCTACGTTTCGGCGAAGATCAGCCAGCTTCCAATCGCGGACATCGAGCCCATCAATCCGGATGGCACCTTCCGATGCATCGTAGAAGCGCGGGATTAGATTGGTAATAGTCGATTTGCCCGCTCCAGTAGGACCCATCAGCGCAAATGTCTGCCCGGGTTCGACCTTAAAGGAAACCTCGGTTAATATGGATCGTCCCTCTAGATAGGCAAAAGTGACGTTCTCGAAAACAACCTCTCCTCGCACTTGCTCCACACTTCTTGCTTCGGGTTTCTCGACCACCTCATTAGGCGTGTCGATTATCTCGAAAACGCGACCTGCGCTGGCGCCAGCTGTCGCGGCCAAATTGACCAAAAAACCCAGTCGCTGCACGGGCCCGTTTAACATGAGCACATAGGTGATCATGGCGAAGAGGGTGCCAGCGGTGATGGCCTCCCTCATGGCCATCGGTCCGCCGAACCACAGAAGCAAGAAGATGCTGAAGGATAGAGTGAAGGTGAAGAAAGGCCAGTTGTTGGCCCACATCTTTATCACCTGGTATCGGCGTTGAAACCAGGCACTGTTGTCTTTATCGAATTTCTCTAGTTCGTGAGGTTCTCGGGCAAACGCCTTGACAACTCGAATACCGGTCAGACTTTCCTGCATCCTGGTGGATAGAACGGCAAGCTGTTCTTGGATACTCTTGAATTTCGGCCGGATATTGCTCCCGAATCTCACCGTTGCCACGATCAACACCGGCAGCGGCAGTAAGGCGATGGCAGCCAGGCGCGCATCCAGCAGAAACATAGCCACTGTGACGCCAATGATGAGCATGACGATAGCCAGGAGATCCATCAACCCAATTCCGATGAATCGTTCAGTCTCCGAGATGTCGCTCGTGGCGCGGCTCATCAAATCACCGGTCTGGGAGCGATTGTGGAAGGAAAACGATAGTCGCTGGACACGATCGTAATATCGGTTCCGAAAGTCGTACGCAACCCGGTGTGTTAACCACTCCCCGTAATATCGTTGGCCAAAACCCGCGAAACCTCTTGCCAGTCCTATTCCCAGTATCAAGGCGCTGGCCTTCAAGAGAGCGGAGATATCTTCGTTTACGAGACCGATGTCGACAGCCACTCTCAGAATCTGGGGGATAATGAGGTTTAAAAGGGTAGCGACGAGCATGGAGGTGTAGCCTAGCACAACCTCCTTCCTGTAAGGTCTCAGATAACCAAGTAAACGACGGTAAACATCTAGATTTCTATCCAACGGATGAGCAATCCCTGTAAATGATAAACATCCGGCTAAACCCGATTTAATTCCTCTGGAAACTTCTGTAGCCAAAGGTCTGGTTCATAACTGTGCCTGGCTGGCAGAACTTGTCGCCAAGCAGGCGAAAGCGTACTTTATCAGACACCCATACCAGGGGCAACCGGCATCGTTTTTACGCCGCAGACCCTATTTCGGGTAAACTCAGGATTGATAATCCGCATGGAGAACTTCTTCCGGCGATCTGGATAAGGAGCGATGTTCATGGAATTTCGAAGACTTGGTAAATCGGGCTTGCAGGTTAGCGCCTTGTCATTTGGTTCATGGGTCACATTTGGCAAGCAAATTGATGAGACCGTTGCCGAAAACTGCATGATCTCAGCCTATGAGTCTGGCATCAACTTTTTCGACAATGCTGAGGCATACGCAGCCGGACAATCAGAGTTTGTTATGGGTAAAATTCTCAAGAAACTTGATTGGCCTCGCGATAGTTACATCGTGTCTAGCAAGGTTTTTTGGGGATCAAGGCGGGATCCATTACCGACGCAGCGCGGGTTGAGCCGTAAACATGTGACAGAGGCTTGTCACCAGGCATTGGAAAGACTCCAGCTTGATTACTTGGATCTCTTTTTCTGTCACAGACCAGACAAGAATACTCCAATTGAGGAGACGGTATGGGCCATGCACAATCTGATTCAGCAGGGGAAGGTGTTGTACTGGGGCACCTCAGAATGGTCTGCGCAGCAGATCATGGAGGCCTATGGCGTCGCTCGCCAATATAACTTGATACCCCCGGCTATGGAACAACCTCAATACAACATGTTCCACCGGAATCGTTTCGAGGTGGAGTACGCTCGTTTGTACGACGAGATCGGAATGGGTACGACAATTTGGTCCCCTCTCGCTTCCGGACTCTTAACCGGCAAATATAATGATGGTATACCCGCCGACTCTAGAGCTAATCTTGATGGATTTGACTGGCTCAAGCGACGCTTTACCAGCGAAACGGCCAAAAAACAAATCGAAACCATCCGCAAGCTCGCGGCTGTTGCCGATAGATTAGGGACCAATATGGCCCGCTTAGCCATAGCCTGGTGTTTAAAGAATCCGTATGTAAGCTCTGTCATAACCGGTGCTTCACGAGTGGAGCAGGTTGAAGATAACTTGCGGGCATTGGACTTGGTCGAGTTTTTGGACGACGCCACGATGGATGAGATTGAACGGATTCTTGACAACAAACCAGATCTACCGGAGTTTTAACATGTCCTTACCAGACATCCTACCGTTAACTGGAATACCCAGCGGATCAATTCCTCCCTCAGTAATCGTCTGTGGCGATCCGGACCGGGCGAAGATTATCGCTCAATCCTTTGACAACTTTGAAAGATTAAGCTACCGGCGCGAATATCACACCTACCTGGGAAGTTATCTCGGAATGCCGGTCTCCGTCTGCTCTCATGGAATAGGTGCATCAGGAGCGGCGATCGCATTTGAAGAGATCATTGCTGCCGGTGGTCGCCGGATAATCCGGACCGGTACTTGCGGCTCACTCCAACCAGGAATCCAATCGGGTCATCTTGTCGTAGCGACCGGAGCTGTGGCTAATGTAGGCTACGTAGAAGAAACAGTCCCCAAGGGATATCCAGCCGTGGCCGACCCGGAATTAACGCTTGCTCTCCTACAGGAAGCTCACCGGGCCGGCGTAGATCACACCTTGGGCATCGTTCTAACGAGGGATAATTTCTACGCCGGTGTCGATCCTACAGGCTCCCCAGATTACGAGATGATGTCTCGAGCCAACGTCGTCGCCGTGGAAATGGAGTGCGCGGCGCTTTTCGTCATTGGCAGCCTAAGACTCGTTCAAACAGCGGCCATTCTGGCGGTTGACGGAAATGTCTTAGAGGGCGGAGGTGAGCTGATGGCAGAGTACCGCCCTCGAGAAGATAGCGTGGTTTCTGCGGTCGAACGCGAGATCGAAATCGCCTTGAAAGCTTTACATAAAGTAAACAATGTCCCTGGTTGAGACGCGCCAAGCCATAAAACATTTGCTGGATGACAATTCTCCGGCTGATGCTGCGGCAGTCTATTACGCATTTCATCATCCCGACGAGAAAACACATCTCTTTAGCTATCCCCCGGATGCGAAACGTGCAAGCGGATATGTCTGTCTTTCAAGAACCGGTCTGGATCTGTTTCGCCCCCTGGTAACCATGCGTCTGCCTGAGAGTGGTGAAAAGCATGGCTACGACTTTGGCGAAGCGACGGAAATGCTCTTCCAGGCCATGCCCCCCGGTGCCGAAGTCATTATCAGCGCACCGATCTCATATCGACCGCTCATTTCAGTCCTTTTTGAGGTCGAGAAAGAACAACAATTGAAGCTGCTTGCCCTGGATCGCGGCCGGTTTCAGCCCATCGTCAATGTCTTCGTCGTCCGCATACAGAGCTTTGACGGCCTCCCCCGTTTTGTCATCAAACAAGGCCCCGATGGAAAAACTGGCTTCGGTGAAGACATCGTCGCCTCGGCAGGTCTTAATTGGCAGTCTATTAGGTTCGCTGAGATCTACGTCCACACGAGTGCCCCTCAACGGCAGCAAGGATTCGGGCAAAGTGTCGTGGCAGCCTGTGTCCAGGACATATTGGGCAATGGACAAAAACCGTTGTACATGGTCGTCTCGGACAATGAATCCTCGATCCAGCTGGCAGAATCAGTTGGCTTCGTAGCCATTGGTGCGGACCAGATACTCATAGAAGGCCGTCGTAAAACTCAGCCATAAGGGGATCGGCGTCAATACCATCGATTCCACGTCTCACTCTCCGATTTTATGAGACGCAACCTCCGGAATATGGTCTAGGAATTCTCGGGTCGTCAATGGCAAGCATCTGCCGTTTCTCCCTCATACGCCCGTAAAGTGTGAGTCTATGCGAAAAACCGCGTGTTGCGCCCCGTGAAAAAACCGAAAAAACGGGTGCCAACCTATAGACACTGCCCCTGGCTCATGTTAGATTGTAACTGGCTCTCATGTAGTAAAACAATGGAGGATTTGCCATGGATAGAAAACGAGGCGTGGTTAAGTGGTTTAGCCGCATCAAAGGTTATGGCTTCATCTTGCCTGAGCAAGGGGAAAATGAGGTCTTCGTACACTACTCGGCGATAGACGGAGAAGGGTACCGGAATCTCTACGAAGGTGATCAGGTTGAGTACCAGGAGATCGATGCTGGCAAAGGACCGCAGGCTCGGAGCGTCAACGCCCTTCGCACAGTCTCGTAGTTA
>DASRZI010000045.1:0-18741 GCA_035686605.1 Candidatus Zixiibacteriota bacterium | reverse complement strand
TTGCGTAACCAACAGGTTGGAACATTCAACTGTCTTTTCCTGGTCGTATGCATTATCGCAGTGGACGATCTCCACCCCCATCTGCTCGGCGACCTCGTTGATATTATCGGTGACTGAGTCTGTGAACGGAATTCCTGCCAGTCCGTCACCGTAGCCGATCTTCCAGGTCTCTTTCGCCGGGCGAATCTCCGCTACGTACTCTTCGGCCGGTTCTTCCATCGGCTCGTCAGTCGGTTCTTCCATCTGCTCGCCAGTCGGTTCTTCCATCGGCTCTTCAGTTGGCACTTCGGCCGGTACTTCAGTCGGGGCAACAGTCGGCTCCTCCTCGCTGGAACAGGCGGCCAAGATAAGGAGGGCAACCAGAGCTACAATCAAACACCGCAACCAATATTTCTTAAATCTCATTTCTATTTCCTCCAAATGTACGGGTAGAGCTTAGCGGTTCACAATGAAATAACTTGTGTCTTTTGGGCACAAAATCTCTCAAACTGCGCTCTGAAGTTCACAAAAAAGTCAGGCGTATGATTCACCTCCTTACTTGGAATGGGCTCAAAGAGCTGGGTCAATAGATGCTCCAAGATGCTTATTGACAAAGTCCCGTATTTTTACAGTCTCAGTAATGACGTCGACATTGGTAGCGCCGATGAAGTCCTGATGGACGTACTCAACGCATAAATAACCACCGTAATCGGCCTCACGCAGCCCGTCTAAGAGAAGGGAGAAATTGATAGTCCCTTCTTCAAATCTAGTTTGGAGCAGTCCACTTTTTGCCTGGCGTAAATGAACATGGGTGGTGTAGGGTATGAGACAGACCACTTCTTGCTGGGTGTGTCCCTGGACAATGAAATGAGAATAATCAAGAACAATACCCATGCCAGGAACTTGTTTCGCCAGCCATATGGTCGATTCGGGGGATTCAAAGGATGACGTGACATGCGGCTCGACCATTAAAACTACGCCGGCCTCGTTGGCTATGACCTGGAACTCGTTCAAGGATTCCGCCGCCAGCTTATGTGCATCGGCCACACTCTGACCGGGAAGAAACATGCCCGGCAAGATTAGGATCGAGTAAATGTCCGCTTTATGGCAGAAATCAACCAGTCTTTTGATCTGTTCCTTGTTTTTCGCCCTGATGATCGGGTCGGGATCATTGACCACCGGATAGAGGCTAGCCGTTCCGAAGGTCCAGTGGATGTTTGGCACCACGAGTCCGATTTCCTTCACCCGCATCACTTCATCATTTTTTCCCTCCAAAATGCCCGACCGGCTTAATGTTGTATCCATGACCCCATCCAAGTCTATGGCCTCAAAACCTAATGCACGAGCAATGCCAGCGGCCTCCCTGAGGGTACAACTTCTCAACGATTGAATTGCCAGACACGTTCTCACAATATCCCATCCTATCCCGACCCGCATGATCTTGGAAATCGTAATAACCTGGCCCAGAAGACCAGATCCAATCTCATCAATCGGGATTATCGAAGATTGAATATCATTCTACAAGGCGATAGGCTTGCCGCTGGCGGTCGATTGATACGCGGCTTCAATCAGCTCAATTGTGCGCGCTCCGACTTCACCCGGGGAAAGATTCTCCATACTTTCGCCTTTGATCACATCGATGAAGCGGTTCAAAGGACCATCACAGGCATAGTCGCCATCTCCAGGCTCGACATCCAGGGCGAAGTTTTGACCGTCCTCGCGATGAACCGTCAGGTGTTCGTAATAAAGGTCGAGACTCAACACACCTTCACTGCCGTAGATACGTATATCCATCTCATGTTTTGTTTTACTCGGCGGCTGGGTGCCGGCACCCGAAATTGTGGCGATCGCGCCGTTGTTTAGCTTGGCTACGACGGCGTCATATAAATCCACCGGGCTGTCCGGCCCACTCATGTAGGCAAAGACCTCTTTTGCCCGTAAGCCAGTCAACCACAACAACATGGCCACCGAATGAGAAAGCTGAGAATATCCCTGACCACCGCCGGAAATACTTGGATCGCTGTAGTACGCTTTTGGATCAGGGATGCTGTCGAGAGTATAAGGCCACTTTTTGCCAGTGAAAAGGCTGCGTAGGGCGGAACCAAGATGGCAGATCATATACTCTACCTCACCAATGGCACCTTGATCCATCTGCTCCTTGGCTGCTATAACCATCCGATTATAGTGCCAGCCTGTCGGTACCATGAGGGTTAGTCCTCTTTTGTCGGCCATATCTACCAGCTCCCACGATTCTGCGGCTTTTAAGGTCATGGGCTTCTCGACTAGAACATGGAGATCTGCCTCAAGCGAAGCTTTAGCTTGCTCGTAGTGATAACCATGTGGAGAGGAGATTACAACGGCGTCTAGCGGCTGTTCCAATAATTGCCGGTAATCTGGCGTGGCATAGGGTATAAGAAAGTTTTGCTGGACTCGATCGCGTGATTTTTGTGTTGGTGTTGCAATCCCCACTAATTCAACATCATCTCTTGCTTGTAGCGTGGGCATATGATTGTATTCTGCCCAATTGCCTGCCCCAATAAACCCCACATGAACCTTGGCATCTATTGTCGGGATTGGCGTCATAGTTAACCTTCTTCCCCAGAGTTCCTGACAGAATCAGACAGTTCAAGAATTTTGGCAGTGACACCGGCATGGAGTTGACAGCATTATGAGATTTTGCTATCATGCAGGTCATACTGGTAATACCAGTATGATAGCATCACCAATTCGGGGTGTCAAGCAGGTTCTGATCGGAGAAATTCGGCCGTTAGTGACAGCTCTAATTTGCGGCAGTTAAGGGTGGCGATAAGGAGTTTTCGGATGTCTTCAACACTTTATGCTGGCGCTTCCCGGCGCGTAATCAATCCTCGATTAGGCACCTCCAAAGCAGGATTGAGGTTGTTCGCCGATCCAATCCAGGCGATTGAAAGTGATCTAACCGGATCGGCTCTTGTTCTCTCTAATGGAGTCACGAAAGTAGTCATCCTGGCCATCGACCTTTGCGTCGTTTCGCTCCAGGAAGCTATGGATATTCGGAGCCAAGTGGCCGAGGCCCTTAAAGTACCATCCTCATGTGTGATGTTGAACCTGAGCCATAATCACAGCTCACCGGCGTTGCCAGGCTGGCTGATGGACACGCCTGAACAGTTACGACTAAAGGAAGCCTACAAGAAACAGTTAACTCGCTGGCTGGTGGAAGCAGCTATTGAAGCCGATGAGAAGCAAGTGCCAGCTCGCATCGCCGCTGATCGTGGTGAATCTTTTATTGGCGTTTACCGGAGGGAGAGTGGTCCGGATGGAAGGGATGTGCTCGGCGAAGTTCCCGATCACCCCATTGACCCAACAGTTGGCGTCATACGTGTAGACGGGCTGGACGGCAATCCCATCGCCACTTTATTTAGCTACGGCTGTCACCCGGTAACGGTCGGACCGCGCTCGATGGTCGCCTCAACTGACTTCCCCGGGCCTGCACGAGACATCGTAGAGCGAAGTCTTGGCGGTATAGCCATCTTCCTCCAGGCTTGTGGCGGAAACATCAACCCAAGAGTTGGCATTGGCTATGAAATCGATTGTCGGGATGCTAAGAACAGGGTTGGTTATGAGCTGGGTGGCGAGGTTCTGAAAGTGGCAGCCAAGCTCCGCACCCACCTTCAAGCCGGGGAACGAAGCGTCGTAGGTAATGTGCCGAATATCCTGCTTAGACCTTGGCAGCCTGTTGAGGGGGCTAGTTGCACGTACCTTGGAGCGGTTGAAGAGATAATCAAGTTGGAGTATATAGACCTACCCTCCATGGAAAAGGCGGAGGCGATTCGCACGGAGTGGAAGCAAACCCTGGCCCAAAGAGAAGCGAATGCGGCCCAGGAATGGGAAATTCGGGTCGCGGCCAAGTTTAACGAATGGGCTGAAAAGCTGGTCGAAGCGGTAGACGACGGACATCCAACACTTGATGTCGTGGCCCAGGCCTTTCGAATCAATGATATTGTTCTGGCCGGGATCAATATGGAGGTGTTCTTTGAGACGGGACTGGAAATTAAGGCCCGTTCACCCTTTGAGAACACCCTGGTCCTTGGGTACAGCAATGGATCGGTTGGATACTTGCCCCGCTTTGAGGATTACCCGCCAGGTGGGTGGAAACTTGACGGGAGTTACGCCGTTCCAGACCTTCTGGTCCAAGCCTATACACTGCCAATAGCGCTCCACCCGGACTCAGAGCAGCTCGTTGTGGAGCGCGTATCATCACTGTTGGGGCAACTAACGTGATTTAGCTTCAAGTGGTTTTGTGACCATTTTTTAGTCAGGCGGCTGAGATCTCGAGCAATACACCACTAAACAACTGACGAAACACGCTGATATTTATATGTCTCAGACCCCTTTAGCCAGTGGAAGTATTTTTAGGGCGATCGATTCAGACGAAGGCCTGCTATCTCAAGTTGTCGCCGATTATATCACTGATCTGATCATGTCCGGCGAGTTAGATGAAGGCGATCGGCTTCCTTCCGAGCGGGAACTTGCCGAGGAAATGGGGGTCAGCCGGACTGTCGTTCGTGAGGCCATCAAATTGTTGCGAGCAGCCGGGTTACTCCGGGTTCGGGTTGGTATCGGCAGTTTTGTAACGTTACCGTCTCGAAATATTTTAGAAGAGCCCTTAAGCCGTTTTTCAACACCTGAAAAAAGAAAAATAGCGGAATTGATAGAGCTTCGCGAGGCTATCGAGCCGCCCATCACCGCTCTGGCGGCTAAGAATGCAACAAGTGAGGACATCTCCAAGCTAGAGCTGGCGATCGAGGAAATGCAGGCGAACCTGAATAACCCACACGAGTACATCATCGCCGACAATGTTTTTCACAATACCTTGGCCGAAGCGACACAAAACAGTTTGTTCCAGTTGATCGTCCACTCAATTGTCGATCTGCTTCAAGAAAGCCGGCGGCTGGCTGTTTCATCGCCAGGTGCGGCCAAAAGGTCTAGCTACCACCACCGGCAAATCTTGGAAGCAGTGAAAGCAAGGGATGTTGAGGGAGCCCAAGTAGCGATGATCGCCCATATGAGTCAGATCAAGGGCGATATTGAGATCGGGTTGGATAGATGGGCCAATAAAAATCCACCAGCACCCTAGGTACCGGTTTGCTAGGCACCAGTTTCGTAGACGTTAATGTTGATATGCCGGCAAATAACCGAAGAGGTAATCTTGTCAGGTAACAAAAGAAGTTCCACACCAGACACATATGGACGGATTCGGGACATGCTACAGGGTGAAATACCCGATAGGTTGCCTTTTGTTGACCGGCTGGAATTGTGGTATTCCTACCACAGCCGCGCGGGTACGCTTCCAAAGCGGTTTGACAACCAATCGACTGACGCATCCTCTTCTCTCATGTCGGTTTTTTCGGTGCCTATCCCGAGAAACACGCCGGGACTATCTATAACTGACATTCATCGGGAGATCGGTTTCGGGCAGCAGATCCAGATGATCTGCCATTCCCGTCTTTTCAGGGGAGTTGAGTTGGTTCTCAAGCTGAACGGAAAGGTTTTTTATCACGAGAAAGATCCGCTGGTTGAGTATTTTCCCCGTTTGTTCGACAAATTGCTTAGGGATATACCCGGCGAGACAACGGCCGAGTTCATCACACCCCTGGGTACGCTGACGACCAAGAGTGTATTGACCCCGGAAGTAATCGAGCAAGGCGGCGTCCCTTTGATGATCGAGCATCCCTTTAAAGATGTCTCCGACTTTCCGGCATTTGAATACATCTTCGAACACGCCGAGTTTGTTCCACAATTTGATAAGGTACGAGAGACTCAGGAGAAGTTGGGCGATATCGGTTTTGTCATACCCATGTTAAACCGGATACCGTTTCAGCAGCTTGTGCTAGACCATGTCGGCGAAATCGATTTCTTTTACATGGTCTATGATCACCCAGAGCTGGTTGATAAGCTAATGGCCATGCTGGAAGCTGTTGTTCTTAACGACCTGGAACAAGTGAAACAATTTGAATGGCCGTATATTCAGTTTGACGATAATCTAGACGGCCTCATCACCAATCCCCGACTATTTAAGAAACATTGTCTATTAGGCTATCAGCGCTATTCGGAAATTCTCCATGGACAGGGCAAGAAGGTCGGTAGCCATACGGACGGAAATTTGAAACCGCTGCTTGCACTCCTGGCAGATTGTGGTCTGGATGTGGCTGAATCCTTTTCACCGGCACCGCTTACAGAGTGCACCTTCGATGACGCCTGGCAAGCCTGGCAGGAGGCAGGTCCAATGATTTGGGGCGGTATTCCCTCTCCACTACTTGAAGCCCGCACTTCTGAAGAGGTGTTTCGCAACTATATCGATCAGCTATTTGAAACCATTGGGAATGGAAGGATTATTCTGGGTATAGGCGACATGGTTATGCCCAACAACTCGATTGATAGAATTCAATATATCGCGGATAGAGTTGAGACACATCGTGTATCAGCTCCAAATTTGTTATAGAGGTGGTTTATGTCTCTAATGGAACTGAATCTTTCAAACGAAGAATACCTATCGGAGAAGTATCTGAAGCACATGGTGCTGGACTTTGTGCAAATGCACCATTTCATGCGTGAACCGTTGGTATTTGACCATGGAGAAGATATTTGGGTATGGGATGTGAAAGGGGAAAAATACCTGGACGGCATCTCTGGTGTATGGGTTACCAGCCTGGGCCATAGCAATAAACGGGTGATCGAGGCAGTCAAGGCGCAGTTGGATAATCTGATTTTTGCCTCGCCCATTTTGTCGACGAACACACGAGCTATTGAGTTGGTTGAAATGCTGGGACAGATCATGCCTGAAGGATTGACGACCATAAAGATATTAAGCGGTGGGTCCGAGGCCACCGAGACGGCCATGAAGCTGGTAAGGCAATATTTTGATCAGACCGGCCGTCCTCATAAAAAGACGATCATTTCACGCTACCTAAATTTCCATGGGGTTACCCTGGGCGCATTAACAGCAACAGGTATGGCCAACCGGAAAGCACCGTTTGAACCCCTGTGTGGTGGCTTCCGCCATATCGCACCTCCTTACTGCATCCGTTGCCCCTACAACCTCACCTATCCCGAGTGCGACGTGCTTTGCGCGCGATTTTTAGAACAGGCCATCATCTACGAAGGTCCGGACAATGTGGCGGCCTTTATGGCTGAGCCTATACAGCTATCAACCGGAAATATCGTTCCACCGGAAGAATATTGGCCAATCATTCGTCAGATCTGCGACAAATATGATGTCATGATAATCCTGGACGAGGTGGCTACAGGTATGGGTCGTACCGGCCGATGGTGGGGCTCTGACACCTTCAATTTCGTCCCCGATGTGCTATGTATGGGCAAGGGCATGGCAGCAGGGTACATGCCCCTATCTGGTGTGGCCTTCCGCGATGAAGTCGCCCAGGTTTTTATTTCTGAGGACAACGAGCGAGCCTTTGCCGACGGGCATACGTATGGCGGCAACCCCATTGCCTGCGCTGCCGGCATCGCCGTCCTACAAGAGCTCCATGATCGCAACCTGGTTGAGTGTTGCAACCAGATGGGGCAATACATGATGAAACGCCTCGAGGATCTGAAAGAATTTGGGGTTGTCGGCGATATTCGCGGTGCAGGACTGATGATCGGCATCGAATTCGTACAAAACTCTGAGACCATGGAGCCTTTCCCAGGCGAACTGAACTTTGGTGTTCGCGTAGGCAGGAACTGCATTCTCAACCAACACATGCTAATTCGCTATGCGCCCAACTGGGTAGCTCTCGCTCCGCCATTTATTGTTACTGAGATAGAGATTGACGAAATGGTATCCCGCCTAGGCCAGGCCATTATAGCGGTACTGGCCCAGGTTAGAGGCTAGCTGTTTTCGGTTTACTCATTATGGATATCACGAAAGAAATTCAGCTCGAGATGTATCGCCGGATGGTCCGCATCCGCGAATTTGAACTGGCTGCTATGGATCTGTTCAAGAGGGGTAAGGTCAAAGGGGCCATTCATCCCTATATAGGCCAGGAGGCCTCGGGTGTGGGTGTTTGTATGGCTTTGCGTAAAGATGATTTGATAGCCGGCACGCATCGAAGCCACGGCCACAACATCGCCAAGGGAGCCGAGCCCAAACGGATGATGGCCGAAGTATTGGGTAAGGTGACAGGCTACTGTCAGGGACGGGGCGGTTCCATGCACATAGCTGCCTTTGATACGGGTAGCCTGGGAGCGTTAGCCGTCGTCGGCGCGGGCATCCCATTGGCCGTCGGCGCTGCCCTGGCCTTTAGCATGAGAAATGAAGATCGAGTAGCGGTGCCGTTCACCGGTGAAGGCGGCGCCAATTCTGGTAATTGGCATGAAAGCCTGAACATGGCATCCATATGGAATTTACCCGTGGTCTTTGTCCTTGAAAACAATCATTATGGTGTTTCCACCAATATCCACGATGTAACCAAGGTGAAGGACCTCTCAGTTAGAGCCTCAGCCTATGGTATACCGGGCGTGCGCGTAGACGGCTTTGATGTCCTCGCCGTTTATCGTGCGGCTCGGGAAGCTGTAGCCCGGGCCCGACAAGGCCTGGGACCCACGTTGCTGGTTACTGAATCTTATCGTTTTGAAGGCCATTATGCTGGAGAACCGGAGGTATACCGGGATAAGGCAGAGGTAGAGCGCTATCGCCAGAGAGATCCTATTCCCCGCTTCCGCTACGCTCTTATTGAAAGTGGCCTGGCCACAGAGTTAATAGTGGCTAACGTTGAGGAAGAGTTGCGGCAAGAAATGATTGAGGCTGTCGAGTTTGCCCAGCAGAGCCCAGAACCGGATCCAGATACAGCCATGGAATTTATTTATGCTTAAACAAGTGAAAAAAAAATGACAACACATGTTGCCAAGGATGCCACATCGCTCGCTGGCAAGACGCCAGTCATGAGCCCCGATTTGATTGTTCAGGTTCCTGAAGGTGTTGCCTCAAGCGAGCTATCCTATCAAGAGGCGATCCGTGAAGCGCTCCGAGAGGAGATGGTACGTGATGAGCGCGTATTTCTGATCGGTGAAGATATTGGTATTCATGGTGGGGCTTTCGGCGTTACCCGAACCCTTTATGCGCAGTTTGGAGCGGATCGTGTGCGCAACACACCCATTTCCGAGAATAGTATTGTTGGTGCGGCAACTGGGGCGGCAATCGCCGGAATGCGACCGGTCATCGAGATCATGTTTGTTGACTTCTCTGGGTTGGCGATGGACCAGATCTCCAACCAGGCGGCCAAGCTGCGCTTCATGACCGGGGGCCAATGTTCGGTGCCCTGGGTATTACGAATGCCCCAGGGTGGCGGCGCGGGTAAAAGCACCGCGGCACAACACTCGCAAAGCCTGGAAGTCTGGTACGCTCACATTCCGGGCCTCAAGGTCGTTCATCCAGCAACGCCATATGACGCCAAAGGGCTGCTGAAAGCGGCTATTCGTGACGATAACCCTGTGGTTTTTCTGGAACATAAGTACCTGTATTCCTTCCGCGGCAGTGTGCCTGATGATGAGTACGTACTCCCTCTTGGCCAGTGTGATGTAAAACGACCAGGCAACGACGTGACGGTGGTCGCCTCTGGTTACATGGTCTGGCTGGCGATGTTGGCGGCTGCACAACTGGCCCAGGAGGGCATCAGCGTTGAAGTGATAGATGTTCGAACTATCAGCCCCCTGGATAGAGATACCATCGGCCGATCAGCCCGAAAGACAGGCCGGGTTGTTCTGGTGGCTGAAGCCTGTCGCTCATACGGACCTACCGGTGAATGGGCCATGGTTGTGGTGGAACAGGCCTTCGACAGCTTGCTGGCGCCGATTGTACGGGTTACAGGGCGAGATTCGCCCGTTCCCTTCGCTAACAGCATTGAGAAGGGTATTTGGCCGGAAATCGAAGATGTTAGAGCTGCCATCATCGGTGTGATGAATTATTAGGCAAAGTGGGGCTTTCTATGATTAAGATTGCAGCTATGATCGGTACTCCAGACCTGACGCAGGAAACCCTCGCTCTTTACAGCGGCGATCTGGATATCGCTTTTCGGAAGGTCGCCGATCTTGGTTATGACGGCGTGGAGCTGATGACAAAGGATCCGTCAAGGTTAGATGTCCTCCAGATCCGCCGTTCGCTGGATCTCCTTGGTCTGGAGCTGGTCGGTCTATGTACTGGCCATGTATTTGGCGAAGATAATCTTGGCCTGGTCGGTCCCGATCGCGAGCTCTGCCAACAAGCAATGGTCCGTTTGAAATCTTTTGTAGACATCGCGGCCGATCATTTTGACCAAGGCACTATGGTTAATATTGGTCGCTCCCGTGGGCCGGGTTATCCGGGAAACCCGATAGCAACATTGGATGACATGGTAACTGCCTTTCGTAATCTCGCAGCATATGCCGGGGAAAGAGGCGTCAGAATCGTGCTCGAGCCAATCAATGTCCATCAAGTAAACCATATCCATTCCTCCCAAGATGGTGTGGCCATAGTAAAAAGAGTTGGGCATAAAAACTTTGGCCTGATGTTGGACGTTTATCACATGAATATTGAGGATGAAGACATTTACAACAGCTTCCGGGAAGCTGGCGACCTGTGCTGGTTTGTTCATCTTGCAGACAACAATCGCCATTGGCCCGGTAGTGCCCATCTGAACTTTGAGCAGATCTTTCGCGTACTGGAGGAAATTAGTTATGAGGGATACGTCTCACTGGAAATTCTACCGTGGCCCGACCCGGACACGGCCGCGCAGGCTTCGATCGAATCCTTACGCCGCTATCTTCAATAGGCGCCAGGCCTTTCGACTGTAAACAAGGACAAACAATGGCCATTGAATTCTTTATGCCAAAAATGTCAGATCATATGGATGCCGGCGTGATCGTCGGTTGGTTGGTCACAGAGGGCGATCGGATAGAAAAAGGAGACGCCCTTCTGGAGATTGAAACCGACAAGGCGACCGTAGAGCTAGAAGCACCGGCCTCAGGGATCATTAAGGGCATTCGCCCCGGACTCGATCCTGGTGTGTCCGTGGCCGTAGGAGAAACGATCGCCTTTATAACAGAACCGAACGAAGATGCGCCAGCCCTTCCTCCCCTGGGAGAAGTCGTTGGTTCAGGCGAGCCAGGGAGAGAAGCTGAAACGCCAGTGCCGGCTTCTGAGCCAGAAACGGTGGTGAAAGGCTCTACCCGACCGCGTGCGGCGCCGGCGGTGCGAAAGCTTGCCAGGGACCTGGGCGTGGATTTGGCTTTGATAAAAGCAACAGGGCACCAAGGACGCGTCACCCAAGAGGATGTGCATGCTTTCATAGATGCTCAGAAGTCTGAAACGCCAGATGAGCCACCTGAAATATTGACCTCACCACTAGCCCGACGCACAGCCAAAGAACTGGGCGTCGACCTGGCGGAAGTGAAAGGAAGCGGTCCGAAAGGAAAGGTTACCCAGGCTGATGTTCAGGCGCATTTAACCGCGCATGCCGGGTCTGAACCAGTTGTCGCCGACACAGAAACCGGCGAATACGAGTGGTGGGAGCTTTCTACAATCCAACGCCTGGCAGGTGAGAGAATGGTTGAGAGCGTTCATGCTGCCCCCCAGTTCTCGCTGGATGTCCTGGTTGACATGACCCAAACGATGCTATTTCGTCAGGCACAAATGGATCGCATCACAGCCGCAACCGGGCGGCGGTTATCGATCACCACCATTTTAACGAAGGCTGTTGCCATCGCATTAAAGCAATTTCCGCAGGCTAATGCGGTTTTTGTCGACGGCCGTCTTAAGGTATACAAAGGGGTTCATATTGGAATCGCGGTGGGCACAGATTCCGGTTTAGTGGTTCCGGTTATCAAGCACACCGACCAAAAAACTCTCATTGAGATCACCCAAGAGCTGGCCGATTTCCAAGATAAGGCTAAGAGCTTGCGTTTTAACCCCGAAGATCTGAGTGGCGGCACTTTTACCGTTTCGAACCTGGGGATGTTTGGCATCGATCGCTTCAGGGCAATTATCAATCCTCCTGAGAGCGCTATATTGGCCGTTGGTCGGATTGTTAATACACCTGTTGGTCTACCCGACCAGACAATTTCTCTACGCCCGTTGATGAACATGACCCTCAGTGTCGATCACCGCTGCATGGATGGTTTGCAGGGGGCAAAAGTGCTGGCCAAAATAAAAGGATTGCTGGAACAACCTTACCTATTCGTGGCCTAATGACCAAGGAGAGAGAGTATGTATGAAGAAATTCCTGACGATATTGCCGTAAATTTCTATGGAACCATGGTAAGGATTCGCGAGTTTGAGTTGGCAGTGGCCGATCTCTTTGCTCGGGGCATGATCCCCGGCTTCATGCATACTTACGTTGGTGAAGAAGCCGTGGCGACAGGCGTGTGCGCCAACTTACGCATCGAGGACAAGATCACCAGCACGCATCGAGGACACGGCCATCTTATTGCCAAAGGGGGTCAGTTTGATCTCATGATGGCCGAGCTTTTTAGTAAAGGTACCGGTTATAACAAGGGCAAGGGCGGATCCATGCACATCGCCGAACCTGATCTGGGTCACCTAGGTGCGAATGCCATTGTTGGCGCCGGCCTGGCGCTTATCAATGGGGCGTCGTTGACAGCTCAATATCTGGGTACCGACCATGTGGGGGTCTGCTTCTTTGGTGACGGGGCCTCCAATGAAGGCATCTTTCATGAATCGCTGAACCTGGCATCTGTCTGGAACTTGCCGACGATATTTGTGTGCGAGAATAATGGCTATGGTGAATCGACACCCCAGCGCCAGCACCAGAAAATCACCGACATCGCCGTTCGCGGGGCCGCATACGATATTCCAGCGGAGATAATCGACGGCGACGATGTAGGCGCTGTCTATCTGGCCACAAAAGCAGCCGTCGAGCGAGCTCGTAAAGGTGGCGGTCCAACCCTGCTAGAGTGCAAAACACACCGTTGGCGAGGTCATCATGAAGCTGATGTTCAAGATTACCGTCCCTCAGAAGAACTCAAGAATATCGAGCATTTTGATCCCATTATTCGCTGGCGAGGTGTCTTGTTGGAGCGCGGTGTCTCTAAAGAGACGTTGGAAGCTATCGATGCACGAGTAACCCTGGAATTGGACGAAGCGATTAAATTCGCCAAGAGCAGCCCTGAGCCTGACCTCTCTGAAGCGCTCACGGACATCATTACCCCACAAACCGAGGAGAATTAAGATGGCCCTATTAACCTATCGCGAGGCTATCCGGCAAGCATTACAGGAAGAGTTGCATCATGACGAACGGGTCTTTCTACTGGGCGAAGATATCGCCGAATTCGGCGGTTCAATGAAAGTCACTCTGGGACTGCTTGATGAGTTCGGCCCTCGACGCATTCGAAATACGCCAATTTCGGAAATGGCTATTTTAGGAGCGACTGTGGGATCTGCGGCGACCGGTTTACGGCCTATCGCCGAAATCATGTATAGTGATTTTTTCCCCATGGCCATGGATCCGATTATTAACCAAGCAGCCAAGATGCGCTATATGTTCGGAGGCAAGCTGAGTATCCCTCTGGTGATTCGAGCACCTATGGGTGGACGGCGGTCGGCCGCCGCCCAGCACAGCCAATGCCTAGAGGCCTGGTTCATGCATATCCCTGGCATCATGATCGCCATGCCTTCCAGCCCGTACGATGCTAAGGGCTTGTTGAAGAGTGCCGTACGCTCGCCCAATCCGGTGATCTTCTTTGAGAATAAAATGCTTTACAACGAAAAGGGTGAAGTGCCCGAAGAGCCTTACTTTGTGCCTTTTGGCCAGGCGAACATTGTCCGGGTTGGAGAGGATGTGACTATTGTTGCCTTGTCCGATATGGTCCAATTTTCTTTGAAAGCGGCCGATCAATTAGCCAGTCAAGGCATTTCGGCCGAAGTAATTGACCCGCGTACCCTTGCCCCACTGGATGTTGCCACCCTTGTGCAATCGGTCCAGAAAACCGGCCGCCTGGTTGTCGCTCATGAAGCCAATTTAACTTGTGGCGTTGGCGCCGAGATTGCCTCTCAAATTGCTTATCAAGCTTTTGATTACCTGTTGGCGCCGGTAGAACGTGTCGCAGCGAAGGATTCGCCGGTCCCCTTCAATCCGCGATTGGAAAAGGAAGTATTACCTGACGATAAGGACGTTGTGGCTGCCGTGAGCAGGCTCATGGCGTATGGCAACTAAATAGCGAGGTCTTTACCTATGGCCGGGAAGCTGGTCCTCGTACACACCCTACCGCCTTTGATCGATGTCTTTAGGCAATTAGGCAACGCCATGCTGCCCGGCGTCAGGATCACCCATATTTTGGATGAGCCGCTGTTGGAACAAGTCCGCCAACGTGGCGAATTAAGCGCCGAAGATTCAGAGCGCGTGCTGAGCCATGTACTTATTGCTGCCAATACTGGCGCTGACGCTGTGATGATTACCTGCTCGACCGTGTCACCCTGTGTCGATGATGTCCAGCCTCGAGTGAAAATCCCGGTTAAAAAGATTGACGAAGCCATGATAAAACAAGCTGTGAGGTTGGGCATGCGGATCGGCGTCGTCGCTACCGCCGAGAGTACCCTGGAACCGACTCGATGCCTGCTCCTGGAGGAAGCTGAAGCCCAGAACAAGTCTATCGAGATTACGATGGTTCTAGCTGAAGGAGCTTTGCCAGCCCTATTGGCCGGCCAAGGCACAATTCACGACCACCTCGTAAAGGAGGCAACGCTGGAGTTGGCCGAGAGCATGGATGTGATTGTCCTGGCTCAAGCCTCTATGGCCCGGGTACTGTCAGCGATTTCAGAGTCGGAATACCAGGTGCCGGTACTTTCAAGCCCACACCTGGCCCTGGAACAGTTACGGACAATTTTGGCGGTTGGGGTGTAAATTGTTGACTTACGCGCCAAACATTAGCTGGCTCTTTAAGGAGTTGCCCTTTGCCGAGCGGCCAGGCGCCGTTGGCAGGGCTGGCTTTGAGGCCCTGGAACTTGGCTTTCTGTCGCCAGAAAAGTTACCGGTATTGCTTACCGCTCGGGATGTCTTTGGATTGCAGATTGTGCTCTTCAACCAGGATGTGCCTGGATTTGATGAGTGCAACCGTGGTTATATGGCCGATCCAGCCCTGCGCGAGATGTTCAAACGGAGGCTCGACGAAGCGCTTTTTTTTGCCCGGCAGCTCAACGCTCGCAAGGTGATGCTTTGCGCCGGGGCTGTCGTGCCCGGTATGCCACGGAAGGTCCAATACGAGTGTATCGTCGAGAATTTACGTTATGCTGGACCACTTGCGGCCGAAACCGGGGTGATTCTGACAATCGAGGTACTCAATTCTCACGATATGCCCGAATTTTTTTTGAACTCAACGACTGAAGCCATCGAGATCATCAAAGACGTCGATCACCCGGCGGTCAAGTTCCAGTTCGATTCCTACCACATCCAGGTTGGCGAGGGTAACCTGATTTCAAAACTCGAGAATTATAAGGAATGGATCGGACATATACAATTTGGCGATGTCCCCGGCCGGCTAGCTCCCGGATCCGGCGAGATCAACTTCGCCAATTTGCATCGCGCGATTGAGGGCATAGGCTATTCGGGATACATCGGCCTGGAGTATAAGTCGGACCTACCTGGTGATGAAGCACTGGCCTGGGTGCCGGATGCTCTTAGACATCCTAAGAATCTTGTCGACTACTGAAGGAGTGAAATTCATGAAAAAACATTGGCGTCATTATTGTACGCTCAGCATCGTACACTTTATGGCATTTCCTAATACCATTACTGGTGAAGGGCCGATTGTTGAGACAGTTGAAAAGATTGCTACTGATCCTTTCTTCGATGCGATTGAGATTGGATGGATCAAAGATCCCGCCGTCCGAGCCGCAACCAGGATTGTGTTGGAAAACAGTCATATCAAGGTGGGCGCCGCAGCCCAGTCTGCATTGTTGTTGCAAGGGCTTAACTTGAACAGCCTCGATAACGTCGAGCGAAAACGCGCTGTTGACCAGTTAAAGGCCAATATAGATGAGGCAGAGGAATTGGGCGCCCGACGAGTGGCCTTTCTCTCCGGCCGAGATCCTGGTGATTCGGAACGACCATCCGCTCTTGAAGCACTTGTCCGGTCAGTCAACGAAGTCTGCGCTTATGCCAGTGACAAGGGCCTTGCCTTAACAATGGAGACATTCGATCGTTCGGTCGATAAAAAATGTCTCGTCGGGCCCAGCGACTACGCGGCCGACTTCGCCCGAATTGTACGCCAGGAGCACCCCGATTTTGGCTTGATGTACGACTTAAGCCACCAGCCGCTTCTTTACGAAGAATCTGAACCAGCATTGACTTTACTACAAGATGTACTCGTTCACGCACACGTAGGTAACTGCGTCGTTGATCCGGACACGCCCGGTTATGGCGATCTACATCCCCGTTTTGGCTGGCCCGGCGGCTGCAATGACGTCGCCGAACTGGTAACGTTTATCCGGGCGCTATTCAAGGTTGGTTATCTGGCCGAAGGCAAGGAGGAGCGACCATGGATTGGATTCGAGGTTAAGCCTCAGTCGGCCATGGAGAGTTCGGAACAGATTATTGCTGGCACCAAGCGTGTATGGCAAACAGCCTGGGCGCAGGTCTAAAAAAGTTTGCCTAACGAAAGAAATAAAGGAGTGATTATGCCTAAACCAAGGGTGTTTGTTACCCGTATTATTCCTGACAAAGGGTTGGAGATGATCCATGAAGTGGCCGACGCAGAGATCTGGCCGGGAGAGCTCCCACCACCCTATTCGGTGTTGCTGGAAAAAGTCAGGGGGCTAGACGGCCTGGTCTGTTTATTAACAGACCAGATTGACGGAAATCTGATGGACGCTGCCGGCGATAATCTTAAGGTGATCAGCCAGATGGCTGTGGGTTTTGATAACGTTGACATCCAGGCGGCCACCGCCCGCAATATTCCTGTCGGTAATACGCCGGGCGTGTTAACAGACACGACGGCCGATTTTGCCTTTACCCTATTGATGGCAGCTGCTCGAAGGGTTGTTGAAGGCGAGCGCTTCGTTAAAGAAGGCAAATGGAAGACTTGGGGACCAACATTGTTAATGGGGCACGAGATCCATGGAGCAACGCTTGGCCTCATCGGCTTTGGCCGAATTGGAAAGGCGATGGCCAGACGCGCTGCCGGATTCAACATGCGCATCCTGTGTTACGATCCCCAAATAGACGGAGCGGCAGCCAAAACACTGGGCGTCGAAAACTGCTCTTTTGAGGAAGTCCTGGTGAAGGCAGACTTCCTCAGCCTGCATGTACCCCTAAATGAAGATACATATCATCTTATGGGTGAAGAAGAGTTCAAGATGATGAAGCCCTCATCCGTATTGATAAACAGCGCTCGCGGCCCGGTAGTGGATCCGAAGTCCCTTTATACGGCATTAAATGGAGGCCTTATCAGCTACGCGGCCCTCGATGTTACAGAACCAGAACCCATCACAATGGATGATCCATTATTGACTTTAGAGAATTGTTTAATTGTGCCACACATTGCTAGCTCCAGCATCGCTACCCGAACCAAGATGGCCACCATGGCCGCGGCAAACCTGGCAGCCGGGCTAAAGAACGAAAGGCTACCCAATTGCGCAAATCCCGGAGTATACGAGCGATAAAACATCTTGAGGCCGGCACCTAAGAAACATCAACTGATCCCATCCGGTAGGGTTGTGCGTGTCCTAGACACCATCGGCGCCTGGCGCGGCTATCCACACTGTGTGCGGATGGACTGGCCCTGAGCTGATCTCGCAGCAACTGGAAAACTGGGCCGAAAAGCATGACCTACAGCTTGACTTCATCGAGCCCGGAAAGCCGGCGCAAAATGTCTACATTGAACGCTTCAATCGCACCTATCGGGAGGACGTTCTGGACTTTTACTTGTTTGACAACCTAGTCGAAGCCAGAGAAATCACGGAGCAATGGTCAGAGGAATACAATGCCATCCGCCCGCATGATTCGCTCGGTGGTTTGCCGCCGTATCAATACGCGGCGATTAATGGCCGTCGATGATAGCTAATGACTTGGGCCCGCCAATCGACTCGTTCTTTCTTTTTGGACTCGCCCAAAAAGGAAAGAACCAAAAAAAAAAGCGAGGCTCTCTAACCTATAACAGTCCACTTCTGAATGGTACTAATAATGGGATCTTTACACCCTGGGCGCCGTAGAGCGTGCGCTCTCTACCAGTTTGCGGTTAAAAAACCTCCCTAAATCTGCTAATGTGCTTCCACCCTACCTTTTTTTATGGGAGCCGAAAATCAAAACATACCGGCGTGGGCGCATCTAGAGCGCGAGCGCGACTTTGAATGGATCGATGAGAACGTAGAGATCTTCTGTGCAGCGGCAACTTCCTCCTTTGAAGTGTCTGGTCGCGGAGCCATCGTTGTTGACACAACAACGCAGCCTTCGCCTGATGCAGGCCACCCATTCGGTTACCTTTCCCAAAACCAGCTTGAACAAGACGGCGATGAAGATACCAAACGCATGCTCTCGCAATACGATCCCTCCCGAGAACTAGTCCTCCTCCTTCTAAAACCAGAATACCGAACCAGCTCCTACCGGATTCGCGCTGACAGATGGGTCATTCTGCGTGATGGTCAAGGTGCGGATTGAATGGAACCGGTTTTAGAATGAAAATATGAGAGAGAGGGAGCCAAACAAAGAAATCATTAGCCGAGGAGATTTGTACTTCCTCTGGCATCCTGGGACAGAGAATGTATTCTCTGGTTATGGGCTAGCTGTAAAGGCCGGGAGC
>DASRZI010000044.1:0-9884 GCA_035686605.1 Candidatus Zixiibacteriota bacterium | reverse complement strand
TGCCTTAAGCCGGGTGACACGCTCATTGAAGCCACCAGTGGAAATACAGGCATGGCAGTGGCCTTTCTCGCCTCCCTTAGGGGATACAAGGCGATATTGGTCATGTCAGAGATCCAAAGCATTGAGCGCCGCCAGATACTTAAAGCAATGGGCGCAGAGCTTATATTAACCCCTGCATCGGAAGGAACCAAAGGCGCACGCGAGAGGCTTAAAGAGATCCTGGAGCAGAACCCTGGTTACTTCTATGTCGGGCAGCATATTAATCCATCAAATCCGAAAGCACATTATCTGACCACTGGTCCGGAGATCTGGAAAGATACAGATGGTACGATCGAGATCTTGGTCGCCGCACTGGGTACCGGTGGGACTATTTGTGGAGCTGGGCGCTACCTGAAGGAGCAAAACCCTGAAGTAAAGCTGGTGGCGGTTGAGCCGGAGGAATCGCCCTATATATCGCAGGGGATCTTCCGTCCCCATCGAATCATGGGCACAGCGCCGGGGTTTGTGCCCGAAACCTTGGATAGGGAAGTAATTGACGAGATAGCTCTTGTGAGCGAGAATGATGCGTTCGAGATGTGCCGTCAGATCGTTCGCCATGAGGGGTTGTTGGTTGGTATCTCATCGGGCGCGGCCGTTCAGGCGTCCATTCAAGTAGCCAGCCGGCCTGAGAACTCTGGCAAAGTAGTCGTCTGTGTCCTGGCCGATACGGGCCAGCGATACCTATCCGTTGAGGGATTGTTTGGATAAGCAGCCGGCCGCCGATCTATGGCGAGGTGCTTTGGACTCTATGATCTGTGCGACGACGAAACCATAGGAGAAATAACTCGGTTTCTCAACATGATTGTCGCCCTCGTCTTCTTTTGTTATTCCGAGCTACCGGCGAGGAATCCCTGTCGAGATGCGCTTAACTCAACGATCTGATCAACAAAGAATCCAAGTTTTCATGGACGATCTCAACCTCCTGATGGGATAAATACTCGGATTCTGAGCCGCCCAGCTGATGATGTAATTGTCGATTCTGAATCAAATGCAGTAAATTGGTCAAGGTATAGGGGATTCCTGGCCGACCGCTGGGTCGCCCTTACTTCGCTACCTCAGGGTCGAAATAACAGTTACGAGGACCTCGCCCCGACTACGTCATTCCGAGACACCTGTGAGGAATCCCTGTCGTGATGCTCTTAACTTCAAGATCCGATCAACGACGAAACCGAGTTTTTCCTGGATGAGATCAACCGCGTAATAATTCAATAACGCAGTTTCTTTTGTCCCGCATATGACAGGTCTGTCTTTCATGTGCTAACATTGAACCTAAATGCAGATCCCTGAACCGGCTAGCCAATAGACAACCACCTGAACGCGCAGATGCTCAAAATAACCTCAATCCAGGCCCCAAACGCTGACTTCTACTGCACGCGGATTGCAGAGTACATCTCGTCGAAACTATCCATCGATACCCAGTTCGTCAGCGGGATTCCATGGAAAGAGCGCGAGGAGATGATTGACTCAGGAGATATGGACATCGCCTGGTTGTGCGGTTTGCCCTACATATGGAAGGCAGATCGACCAAATCCAAATGTTGAGCTGCTAGCCGCAGTCGTCATGAAGGGTGAACGATATCGTAGGCGACCGGTTTATTTTTCGGATGTAGTGGTTCGCATTGACAGCCCTTTCCGGTCATTCGAAGACCTCAGGGGTTCGCGCTGGGCGTTCAATGAGCCAAACTCCCACTCCGGATACAACGTCGTCCGCTATCATCTGGCAACCCTTGGTCTGACTCAAGGATACTTTGGTGAGGTCGTCGAGTCCGGCGCTCATCTGGACTCACTGGAAATGATTCTCAACGGCCAAATCGACACCTCAGCGATAGATAGCACCGTACTTGAGATGGAGTTATCGACGGGCTCGGATCTGAAGGAGCGGATACGGATAGTTGAGGTTATAGGTCCGAGCCCGATTCCTCCCTGGGTGATTTCCCGTCAACTACCCGAGTCAACGAGAAACTCGCTGCGTCAAGTATTTCTTAGGATGCATGCGGACAAAGCCGGACGAGCGATCTTGGACGCAGGCCAGATAGCACAGTTTGTTTCGGTGACCAACCAGGATTACGATCCGATCAGAGAAATGGAACGGATCGGTCAAACCGTCGAGAGTTTTCTACTGCCCCCAGAAGAACCCACCAGCAAGCAGCCAAAAGCTCAACGGCCAGGATTTGAAAGGCCCACTTCCACGCCCCCAACTGATACCTAGATGAAACGGTCGTACTCGTCCCGGTCGATACGCGCCTCGACCAGGACAGGTCGACGCAAGGCCAGCGCCTCTTCAAACACCGTGACCGGCAATTCCCCACCATCGATAATCCTGTATTCCAGCCCGAAAGAGACGGCTAAAGAAGAGAAATCGACTCGATTGAATTCAGTGCCGTGAATCGGAACTTCCTGGCGCAGTTGTTTCAACCGGATCAGTGATAACGCATCGTCGACAACGACCAGGATCACCAACGGTTGTTGCAGCCGGGCAATCGTAGCCAGCTCGCCAGCATACATGAGAAGGGCTCCATCCCCGAGCACGGCCACAACATACTTTTCCGGCTCCTCCAACTTCGCAGCTATTGCCGCGGGAAGAGCGTAACCCATTGCCGAAAGGCCATTAGCAACAAACAGTGTTTTCGGCTTATCGGAAAGCCACTGCTGAAGAAATGCAAGCTTGAACACGCCGACATCGACCGTCACGATGCCATCGCCTGGCAGTGCACTTCGCAGCCCGTCAATTAACTCTTGAATAAGTACCGTACCTTTTTTAGGAGAGGTTTTAACTCCATGCAAATCGAGAGAGATCTCGCCCCGGATGGTGGCTGTCTTGTCTCGAACGCCATGATCCGATTTCGAAACAAGTGGACTATCAGTTAGATAGACCAGCGCCTCTCTGAGGTCTCCATCGACCGCTACCACCGGTTTGAGAGCCGGATCATCGGCGCCAGAGAGGTTCATGTTGACGACCGGCGTTTCAATATCCCAGGAGGAGGTGACAAAATCGACGCTATCCAAACCCACTCCCAGAATGACATCAGAATCGATCATCGCCTGCCGCAGCGGACGATCACCATATGCTGAGTAACATCCAGCATACAGCGGGTGGCTTTCCGGGAAATGACCTTTGCACTTCGGTGTAACGGCGACCGGCACACTCCATGCTTCCGCCAACCGAATTAACTCGTCCTGCACGCCAGCCGCCTCAACGCCTATTCCGGCAAGGATCATCATTTGACCGGCTTTGAGAAGGACATTTTTCAGCTGCTCCAATGCGACCCGATCGAAGCCCAAACTCCGAGCCTGATCTATTGTCCTGGGAGCACCATCTACCGGAAAGGCCGCCTTATCTGGAGCTAAAGCGATATGGACCGCGCCCATGGGAGGTGCGAGAGCCAGGTTCCAGGCTTCGGGAAGAACACGTGCGGCCGAATCTGGCTCGAGAACGAAGCTACCTTTGACCGCTCCCTCGAATAGGCGAGGGAGATCAAGTTTCATATGTCTCACCCGGGCTTGCTGCCTGGTGTCGATCTCAGCCGTAATAGCCAACATCGGTGAACGCTCGAGGGTCGCCGCCGCTGCCGGGGCTACAAGATTGACGGCGCCAGGTCCAACAGTTGACAGGCACACTCCAGGTCTCCCGGTCATCTGTCCGCTCACTCCCGCCGCAAAGCCCGCCGCGGATTCATGGTGGAATAGAACAAAATCAAGCTCCGCTGCACGCAGCGCTTCGACGAAGGTTACATTTTCGCCGCCCGGCAACCCGAAGATCCGGACGACGCCATTAGTCTTGAGAAATTGGGCAAGATATTCAGCCAGGTTCATGGCGATTCAAGCAGCCGCAAACAATACAGATGTCCAGTTTTAGAGGAATTAGTCACAATCGAACTGCAATGCTGACCACCAAGGAGATCACTACGATGCCAATTAAGAGCAAATCATATGCCCCTCTTGTTAATGGTTGGGGCCGGGAATTGCCAGGTGAGTATGCTCGAACCTCGGCCGATAAGGCAATCTCTTCGGCGCGCCTCAAAGCACTGGCAACTATCGTCACCAGCAGCAATCGGATTCCACGCCACCATTGATGGCGCAGCCCGCCGCGCATGGATAAGCTCTGCCAGGTGCATTGACTCGAACGTCGCAATGCGGGAAGCATATTGACCGCGACGCCCATTGAAAAGCCCAATCCCGGCAGCCCAGCTCGTTCGAAAAGACCCGCCACCTCAGTAATGTCCACTGAACTCGAGAATCCATCGACGGCAACGATGACCACCATAGCTCGCAAAATCATCTGCATGCCGGTGATGAAACCTGAAGTAGATACAGACAATCCCAAAATTGACGTATCCAGCTCTCCCACCCAAAGTAGGTTTGGCAGCATAATGATCAGGGCGAAGAAAAACCACCGCCAGCGGAACAACCTTTTAATCGAGGTAGGGTATAGGAGTCCGTTTATCAACAGGGTTATCCCAGCCACCAACAACACCCAGGAATCGGGCGATAGAATGACAAGAAGTAAAGACCAGGCAAACAACGCCAGCCTGCCTGGAGTGCCCAGTTTGTGTCTAGCTGGTTTATCTGGCGATTCGATGTTCATCTATCGACTACCCACTTGTCCACTATATGACGGAACACATGCCAGGTATTGGCGACAATCAATCCAGGGCCATCTCAACGAATGATCTTCAACTCAACTAAGAAGCGAGGATTGAGCTTCCCTTCTTGGTCGGGCAGCACCATGCGAAAGGTGCCGTCATCCTCCGCGAGGGCTCCGTCCACCGTCGCATAGGCCACTATCGTATCGGACCGAGTTACCAGGTCAGGACCATAGTTGGCTGTGAAACCGTCGTTTGCCACCGCCTTTATCGCAGATAGTGCGGAAGGATCATAACCTGCATCTTTTAACAAGGTGGCCAACTGCACGCCTACATATGCAGTCCCTTCAAAAGCAGACTGGTCGGCGGCAAGGTCCTCTAAATCTTCGACTGAATACCGCTGCTCGTTGCTGCCATCGGTCACAAGCAAAGATTCAGCATCGCTGCTGCCATCGCCGCCACATGCAGCGGCAAGCACCAAAACGAATAACAGAACAATCACTCTTCTCAGCATTGCCATCACTCCTTCCGTGGGATCTTTCGTCTTCTTTAGCAATCGAAATCAAGAGATCGACCGCCCTTTTCAACATGATTCCAATATCACCGCCGCTATCTTCTGTGTCGTGAAAATATTCCGATAAGCAGCGTCCATAAGCCTTATCGCCTCATTCGTCCGGAGGCAGATAGGATCCATCCAATCTCGTCTTCAGTGAAGCACCTGCGCTCCAGGCGAGAAGGCCAGCCAATGCCCCTACAACGAGGTGGGCAACCATCAAAATGGCTAAGATCCAGATCGCGGCGTCAGAATCGATTCCAAACAGCTGGCTGCCACGGTCGATCAAATCGAGCCAGATGATGAATATATCCCGACCAAATAGAACAAACCCTGTGAAAAATGGTTGGCCCAGTGTCCAGAGAACCCCCAATGCCCCGGCGACAATGAAGGACAACCGCGTCGGACGGCCGAAAAGGCTCAATACGAGTTCGGCTATGGTCGCTTCGATAAGGATGCCGATCATGGGCCCAACTACCACACTGCCGATGCTGAAGAGTTTCAGGATCATGGCGACGACGCCAATGAAAAACGTCGACCCTCTTCTGGGCACAAAGAGCCGTCCGATTAAGGCGATAGTAATGCCTGCCGCAGCCAATAGGGCCCCGCTCAAGGGAATGTTGATGACGTGCAGCAATGATCCCAGGCTGATTTCAACCACGCCCCACAGCGTACCAAATACGGTCAGGGTCACTAATTCACGAGTAGTAAATTTCATGGTCTCTGTCGCTCGATATCAAGACTAAAATCCCTTCTCTCGGACCCTCCCGTCGAGACGGATTTGGCCGTTTTCCAGCCAGATAACCCGGCTGGCGTAACGGTGTACCAGCTTAAAGTCATGAGTTATCAGCAGAATAGTAATGCCCTGCCGGTTGAGGGTGGACAGAAAATCCATCAGACGCTCTAGATGGCCCCAATCCTGTCCCATCGTCGGTTCATCCAGGATCAGCAATTTCGGTCTCAGGGAAAGACATGCAGCCAGCGCCGTTCGCTGCTGCTGGCCCGCTGATAGGGCCATAGGACGGCGGTTGCGAATGGAAGTCAAATCGGCTTTTGAAAGAGTCTCCTCGTGATTTTTCCTGCTAAAACGCCGGTAGTTGTCTGGTCCAAACGAGACCTCCTCGTCAACGGAATCGGTGAAAAGTTGATCTAGTGGATCCTGAAATAGTAGGGAGACATCCAATCCCAATCTTGGTTTCTTGCGTTCATCAAAAGATATCCTGCCTTTTGAGGGATTCAACAGACCAGCGGCTACCAGACCCAGGGTGGATTTACCCGCGCCATTATCTCCAACAAGAGCTACAAACTCACCTCGATACAAGGTGAGCGACACCTCGCTGAGGACCGGATCAGCCGAATATCCGGCGCTCACTTCTTCCAGCTGTAAGAGGGGTGCCGAACCAGGCGGTGCGTGACCGTCGGGAGATAATAAGGCATCCCATGTTTCAACGGGCTGTTCTACAGGACGGCGAAGCCCTAGTTTTTGAACCATATCAAAGTCATCGAAAACAGATTCTGCATCTCCTTCGGCGACGATTCGTCCGCGGTTTAGTACAACCACTTTGTCCACAATTCGCGAAACTTCTGCCAGGCGGTGTTCTATGAGCAGAATCGTAATTCCCAGTTCACGACGAAGATATTCAAGCGTATCGACGACCAGCGTTGAGCCCTGGATGTCTAGGGACGCCGTAGGTTCATCGAGGACCAAGACTTTGGGCGTCATGGCCAGCGCGGCGGCGATGACAACCAATTGTTGTTGTCCGCCGGATAGTTCCGATGGGTGCTTGCCTCCGAATGACTCTGCCCCGACGGCTGCAAGAGCCCAATTGACCCGCTCGGCGACCTCCTGGTCAGGCAGGCCGAGATTACGCGGACCGAAAGCCACATCATCCTCAACCCTTAGATGAAAAAGCTGCGATGTCGGATTCTGAAAAACAGCCCCGATGTATTGAGCCAGCGTGGCGATGGGATTATGTCTGACATCGAGACCCGCAACCGTCAGGCTGCCTCCTAGCGTTGCCGGTATGGCATGGGGGATCAAACCAGTTACTACCTTGGCCAGTGTGCTCTTTCCGCAACCTGATGGACCCGTAATAAGGACACATTGGCCAGCCTCTACGAATAGGTTCAGATCACATAAAGCCCTGATACTACCGTAGTGAACTGAGAGCTTTTCCGCTGAAATCACCTTAGCTCCCTGCCAGGAGGCTCCTGGCTGTCATGTTGCGGTAAGTTCAGGATAACACTCCATGGCCAGCGAATCACAGCAGCCGGAAGTAGTTCCTCTCGAACGACCACGAATGCTGGATTTAACGTTCGATTATCCAACAACGACATACCGGCTTGCAGACCCACACCCAGCCTAAACTCCAGTGGCCCCAGCTCGTCAATTATGAAGCATTCGCTGCTTGGAAGATTGCTTAGGACAGTGTTTCCCCATGTGAGCACATCCGGATCGAATCTCCACTTGCCAAAGACGAGGTCGCTATCTGCCGGCTCATTTGTTGGGTGTTCAGGAGCGGCAAGAAGCATGGCCAGCTGCCTCTTCTCACCCGTGTGGATCGCCTTCAAATCGATGGCGATTTTCTGGTTGTCTTCAATTACGGGGGGAGATATCAGGCCTGCCTGCCCAACACCGAGTGTACGAAGGTGTTCAGAAAACCCAATACAGGCGTTGGTCTTACCGGAGCCCGATGGACCGCTAATTATCACCAACTCGGGAGTCGGATCTACGGAAAAAAACAAATTCGCCAACGGAGAAGACGGCGAATGACTTTCGTGCTGCACAGATTCTCCTTACCAATTCCATCCAATCTACTTTTGAACGAGATCAAATGCGGCTAACCTAACAATTGGCCCGCAGATTGGATTTCGGGAGGTGTCGCGTTTCCGCAGACAGCCCTCGTCTTGCCTGGAAATACCAGGACTGACCCGACCTGGTAGCCTTATCGCTGGTTGATGTGCTGCGTCGCGCCTTAGGCTGCCAGGCTCGGAGAATTAAATCAGTTGTTAAAAGAACTGCCACTACATTAGTCAATAATGTTAGCAGCGAGTTCAGACATCAATATCCGGATCAAAACGGTCTGGAAAGGTCAAGTCGACTTTCAGTTCTCTCGTATAGTCACCATCAGGGCGGGACTCCAGCGTACTCGTAGACAGCCCGACTTCGATATCCATCCCCTTAAGCGACGGGATCTCATTCACATGAAATTCGAGATAATCGTGTTTCCGGTTCCGAACCATGCTCCGGTAGCCGTTCTTCTGCAGCCGTCTCTTCGCCCGCGATATGTCGCGACCAAAAACTTTGGCTGATTTAAAGAGGTAGTCTCGCTCTGAGAAATAGGCATTTTCAGGCACCGGTTTCCCATGGTTTTGTTGGTAATTCTGACCGGTTAGCTTGTTCTCCAAGGAACAATAGTGCACGCCCATCGTCAGATCGTGATCCAGCGCGAATTCCAGCAAATGCAGGCAAGCTAGTTCGCTTTGAGCGATGGGAACACCGCCAGCGTACCAGTAGTTGTACAGGATTTTGTACGGTTGTTTTCTTATTTTATAAGACCGTCTATTAAACTCATCAGCGTTGACAAATGGATAGCATAATTCCAGAAGATTGATGCTGTGTACTCCCAGCTTGTCCAGCTCCGGCAGCACTTCCTTCATCCTGTCATTTGGTCCAGGCAAGATGGGCATCTCAACCATGACCGTCGGAATCAGATCGCAGGCATCGGCGATACGTTCTATTGTGTGTTGGTGGCCCTTTTCCAGATCATGCATGCGAATGCTAAAGCGGATCTCGTCCAATCCGGCGTCTTTTAGCTCCTGAAGGGTTTCTCTGGTCGCATGGTCGCCACAAGTGTACAAACGCAAATGAGTCTCCGGGAATACATCCGAAGCGAATCGAAAACAAGCCAGTACCTCCTGCTTGTGCAGCAGTGGTTCGCCGCCAGTTATGGCCAGGTGATTTAGTCGGTGCCCCTCAACCCTGATCTTGGCTAACTCCTCGACCAGGTTTCGCTTTTCGTGCTGGAAATGCTCATAGTCAACCTGGTTAGGATTGAAGCAGAAGTAACAATTTCGGTGGCACTTTAATGAAACAAAGAAAGTGGCGCTTCCTATTCCCTTCTTGCAGGCAACACAGGCAGGAGAAATCGCGTTTATGAATATACTCCGTCCATCGTTTCGAAATTCCGCCCCTTTTTCCTGCAACCTGGCTGAGATGTCGATCGTTTCCTGCTCATGATCCTGATCATCGACCTGTATTCCAGATGACTTCATCTGTTGTAAGAAATCAGAGTAGATGTCCAGGTATATTGACGCGTATTCAGAAAACACAGGATTCTGGATTTTACTCAAGTTGTCCTTGGAAATGTCAACTATCACAATTCACCATGGCAGATAAAGAAAGGTAGTAAGCGGATCAACTCTAAATTGTTTCTACAAATCAGTGATCGATATTGATTCAAATTATCGATACGTCTTCCGTAACTAATGACCGCTAGAATCCTTGTTTGTTTCCACGAGTGTTTTTATAGTTATAGACTCTTACAATGTTCGCTAACCCGTTGTCCTGCGTTCTTCACGGCGTTTTAGCACCGCCGGGGGAAGCACAGATCCGAATGGATTGTTGCGACGGAACTCGCAAACTGGACAGAACTGCGTACCGAGCCGCGCTGCGAACGGAGCCCGGCACTTTTTGCACCGGAGCAGGTC
>DASRZI010000043.1:0-3601 GCA_035686605.1 Candidatus Zixiibacteriota bacterium | reverse complement strand
TCGAAGAACCCGTTCCTCACCACCATCAGGACCGACTATCAGTAGTTTCGCCCCATTCAATTGGCATCGAATCTGGGCGAAAGCCTGGACCAGGTGATCGATTCCTTTTCGACGATGCAAACGACCCAAAAAAAGAATAATGGGTGTCTCAGCCGGGATACCCAATCGTTGGCGAAAAGTACCTCGCGGCGGAAGATTCTTAAATTCCTCCAGATCCAGGCCGTTATAAATGACCCGAATTCGTTCCTCTTCGATGCCGACGCCCCTATACTGACGGGCCTCGAAGGGCGAGACGGCCACCAGGCAAGCCGCACCGTCTAGAAGTTTTTGGCCCGCTAGCCGATCATATAGCCGCTTAGCGGTCATACGTTCGACGATCACCGGTAATGTGCCATGGGCCGAGATGACATAGGGTATGTTATTTTTACGAGCGTAGTAACCTACCACCGCGTTTTGGAATGTGCGTAAGGTATGCATGTGCACTAGATCAAATCGCGGAACTTGGGACCGGGCCCATGAAACTAAGCCTGGCGTAAGGTAGAATCCCCAGCGAGATATACACGATAGGTAGATTGTCTCAAAAGTCCCGGTATCAAATCGGGTATCGCTTAAATTGTGGTCGCTGGTAACGACTGTTACCTCGTGGTCTTTTTCAGCCAGGTGCCTGGCCATCTGGAAGGCTACCATGGCCGATCCACCCATCTTGGGGGTGAAGAACGGGATCACTTGCAGGATCCGCATGAGATGCCTTACCCTCTCCCGTGTTCGTCTGAAGCCTTCCACTCGGCCGGCGTGCCCGCTTTGCCATAAAGAAAACGCTCAGCGAGTGGATTCCGTCGGACGGCAAACAAGATCTTGTGTAAAGGACCGGCCAGCGGTGATTCCCAAAAAACATTGGTGAATAACTTACTGCGAAAGCCAATCAGCGAAATCCAGTCGAGTGCAGCACGCTTCATTCGGAACTGCCGATGCTGAAAAGAGTCCAATGGCTGGTTCACATCAACCTTATCCAACGAAGCTGGAAACATCCCTTCTTTTAGGGCCAGTCGAAAGTGTCGGATGGTGCTCGGGTCGATGCCCATGACTGAACAGGCCACCGCGCTAGCTGCTCCAGGGTCATCGCTTGCGATGAGCAGGTTCATCCGTATCGTATCGCCTGTCATCGGTCCGGCGCCGTCAAGAAAATAGGTGCCGTCCAGAATGGACAGTTTAGTCTTCAATGCCCGGTTGATGGCCAGAATTTTTCGATCAAACTCATGGTGTTCACGAAGTCGCATGGGGGATGGCAGGCAGCCCCATTGGTTTTTAAAAGCCAGGCTGACCCCGGTCATGACATGGGTCTTGGGGACTGGCATGGTGATGAAAACGTCAGTTTCATGCAGCAGAATGTGAGGCAGGGTGAAAGTCATCAGGCGGCCGGCGATGGTCATGGTAATCGTTTCAGATTTATCCTTGCTCAGATTAACAATCCTTGCCCCGTATCTCTTGCCAATTTGATAAAGATTATGGCCTTGGAAGGCTTCCTCGGCCTGGTAGGAGTGATAACCGCCATCCGACTCCCCAATTGAGATATTTGAAGTCTGTTCTTTTAAGACTGCTACTACAGCCTCAATCGCTTCTGGTGTTGTTGTCACGCCCGGCAGAGGGTCAGGCCAGGTCAGGTTGGGCTTGATGAACACCCGTGCATTCTTTGGCACCAGCCTTTGCCACTCCAGGAACTCCAAGGCCTTGACAACATCATCAGCACTTAAAACCTGTGCTGAAAACCGTTCAATATATACTTTGCTCATCAAATCTCACCAGTGACTGGATAAATTCTGCTCTCGATCACTATTGTTGATTTCCCGAACGATCACGGCCGGGTTACCGGCCACGACAACTCCTGGCGGCACGTCGTGGATTACGACGCTGCCGGCACCCACCACCGAAGAGGAGCCGATGGTCACACCTTTTAGGATCAGGCTATTTAGCCCAATGAATACATCATCCTCAATCACAACCGGTCTATGTTTACCCCTCAGCACATCTGTGCGTCTTAAATCTGGGTCTATAGGGTGGAAGTCGGTGTCAACAATGACCGTATTGGAGCCTATAAGCACTCGAGCTCCGATCTCGATCCGTTCGGCCGCCACCAGCGTTGTACCGGTCATACCTGAATTATCTCCAACGCGGATGATTGCCGATTTTGAACGCGTGGCCAGTGTGACTCGATGATTAGGAACCAGGGGATTAGTTGATGCCCAGGAACGAAGGAGGATGTCATTTCCCAGTTCAATTCGGCTACCTCTATAGCGCTGAATGATGGGCATCCCCCAGATTCGCCACCCTTTGCCCCAGCTTATTCCATGAACGGCAAACATAAACCTGATCCATGGCCAGGCCAAAATTCGGCGGAATTCATAGCTGACGACCCACGGCATATCCCTAGCCAGACTAAATGGAGAATCATCCACTGATTGGGATTGCAGTCCTGTACCGTCGTTTGGATTCTTCATCTACAAATGCGTTCCTAACATCAACCTACTTGATAACGGCTTTTGAGATAACGGAGGCTGGTTTACCTTGCGACATATTAAGCCGATAAGCAGATATGACTAGTCGATTGTGTAAGGAATGAAGGAGCATAAAAGTTGAAGAAACTCCTAATCGCTCAGCGGCTCGCAATTCCTCGTCGAATTGTCTATTTGCCGTGGATCCTGATTTTGAACTAGGGTAATAACGAAACTGAGCGAGATAAGCAGCTAATACCCATAACTTGAAATCACGGCCGATACGCAACCAGTAATCGTAATCCATTACATAGTTCCAATCTTCGTTAAGAGGGCCAACGACATCGGTCACCTCCCTCCGCCAGAAAGTGGCCGGTTGGGAGATATAGTTAAGGATTGTCAGGACCTTGTAACTACGGAATCGTAACCAGAAATTTTTGTACCTTGTGATAAACTTACGAATCTCCTTGCCGTTTTGGTCAACCGTCCGGCATTTGCCCGTCACCCAGGCCGCCTCTGGATGGATTGCAAAGAATTCACCAACCCTGCGCAGCGCCCCTGGCTCCATAATATCATCCGAATTAAGGTAGCCGATAATATGGCCCGTCGCCATATCCAGGCCCTTGTTGATGGCATGGGATTGGCCGCGGTCTGACTCACTTATCCATTGTAGTTGGCCATTATATTGCCGCAATATATCCAAGGTTTTATCGTCAGACCCACCGTCGATCACAAGATACTGCAGGTCTGGATACTCCTGACTGAGCACCGATTGAATGGTCTGATCGATGAATTGACCCTGGTTGTAAGATGGGGTAATCATGGTAATCGTGGGTAAGGATTTCAAACCGTTGTCGTCCTGGTAATGGAAATTGTGCAAATCATGCAAAAGATGGCGATGAAGATTAAGATAAAGGATGCCTCGGCAGAATAGAACATATGTGCTATAATATTCTTGTTGAGAGATTTCCGTTCGTCATTCTATGGATGATTAGTAAGTGAAGCGTTGTAAACAACTTGTGTGTGAAGGAACAATAAGATGCTCAATCAGAATAGAGAATCAGCCAACTTTTTAGTACCCCCTCGTGAAGGCGCAGCCTTTATCCTGAGCC